>JAZQRZ010000151.1:0-14688 GCA_045629845.1 Eggerthellaceae bacterium
CGCGCACTACAGCAGCGCCTAACCATGACCATTATCGCCTTCTTTTCACCCTAAAGAAACAGACAAATCATCGTATTTCGAGCTAGCTGAAACTCGCTTCTACAAACCAAATACCCAAAAGCAGCAATCCCTTTTGCACAGTGTTATTTCTTAACGATATCGTACACGATTCGAGCCACATACTCGGGAGGTTCTTCCATACCGCGACTAGTCCAAAGCGTATACACGTTGACCAAGGCACCCGAATAGTAATACATGGCATAGTGTCGATCCAAACCTGAGGTAGACCCTGCAAGGTACGTCTCGAAGTAGTAATTCATACCATCTTGCAGGATTGAAGTCAGGTTAGCCTCGATAAGTCGCTCTGCAAACGTACGATAACTCTTGAAGTATTCAAAACCGAACAGGATGATTTCATATGATCGCGAGCTGTGGTTCGGATACTTCTCAAGCGCCTCCTGGCGGAATTTGTCAGCTAACAAGCGCATGTACTGCCTTAGAATATCCCGCTTCGACTGGAAATTCCGATAGTAAGCCATCCGGGAAAAACCAGCCTCCTTGCAAATATCAGTCACGCTAATGGCATCGAGCTCGCGTTCATCCATTAAGCGAAGCAGCGCCTCGGCAAGACATTGTTTTGCGAACTGATTCGACTGATTCGCGGAAGAATTCTCTTCTGTTGTCATCTCCATAATTCACCATTCTTCTGATACAGACTGGTCCCTTTTGTAACGGCAATCCGAACAAAACAGCTTCATTTGTCACAGTTCATCAGCGCAACCATTGCCCCATAGCAAAGCACGTGATAACTTTTCGCTTCGTATTGTTACACATGTAACGGTTACATTTGTATCACCTAATAGCGCAAGACCTCAAGGATTCACGATATGTCAATAATCATCGTCACTGACTCCGCCTCAGACATTAACCAGGACGAGCTGCAAAACGTCGTTGTTTTACCCATGACCGTCACCATTGATGGCAGGGCGTATCGCGACGGCATCGATATCACCAAAGACGAGTTCTACCGTCTCCTTAAATCTAGCGACAACGCCCCTGTTTCAAGCCTTATCAGTCCCTTTCAGTTCCAGGAAACGTTTAACGCTATCGAAGAAGCAGGCGACGAAGTAATAGCCATCACGGTATCTTCCGAACTATCCGGAACCTATCAAAGCGCAAGCGCTGTTGCAGAAGGCCGCAAAGGCGTTTCTGTCATCGACTCACAGCAAGTTGCAGGCGCGCAAAAGCTTCTTGTTCTGCGCGCACTTCAGCTTATTCTTCTTGGCCTTCCCCGCGAAGAAATCGTCAAAGAGCTCGAAGAAGAAAAACAGCGCATCGTGATTTATGCGGCTATTGATACGCTTGATTACCTTCTTAAAGGTGGCAGAATTTCAAAAACGAGTGCCCTGATTGGGGGCGTTGTCGGCATCAAACCCATCCTTACCCTTGAGGAAGGAAAACTAATCTCTATCGGAAAAGCCCACGGAAGCAAAAAGAGCCACGCTTTCCTTAACCAGAAAATCCAGGAAGTGGGAGGCATCGATTTCAGCATGCCATACGCTGTGGGCTATTCAGGAACATCCAAGTCAAACCTTCAGAAGTATTTGGATAGCAATAAGGAAATACTTGAATCCGTTCCCCATAGCCCCGACATTGTACAAATCGGAAGCGCTGTCGGCACACACGCAGGTCCTGGCACCGTACTGGTTACCTTCTTCCGCAAGTCATAGGAACAAATCTCGGCTTGGCCTACAGGCAAAAGGTGTTGTCCCCTTTAATCATTAAATCGTCCCCTAAATCGAATTGGGCTGGAAACCTTGGTTTCCAGCCCAACTATTAAGACTCATTTCACGCAGAAGCTCTTCGTTAGCCAATAACTTCGGCAGCACGCTTAAGCTCTTCGACAATAGAAATGTTTTGAGGACACGCTGCTTCGCAAGCATAGCACTGAATACATGCACTGGGCTTCTGCTTACCTGAACTGGCGTTAAGCCACTCTTGCACGTGACGACCAAACATAATGTCAGCGTTCAAGGCCAAGAACGAGGCAGAGATTCCAACATCCTGCGGACAAACCTTGGCACAATAATTGCAAGCCGTGCACGGAATTAGATCAAAGCTATTCAAGGCAGCCTGAGCAGCATCGATAACCTTCATTTCTTCAGGCGTCAAACCCGTAAAGCCCTTTAATGCTGCAATGTTATCGCGCATCTGTTCCATCGAATTCATACCCGAAAGAATCGTGATGATGTTTGGCTGACTTGCCACAAAACGCAATGCCCATGCAGCAGGTGACGCATCGCCCGCATCGGCAAATACCTTCTTCACGTTGTCAGGCGGCTCAGCAAGCAAACCACCACGTAACGGCTCCATCACTGTAACGGGCACGTTGTGTTTAGCAGCAACTTCCAAGCAGGCACGGCTTTGATTAATGGGATTTTCCCAGTCAAGATAGTTCACTTGCAGTTGAACAAATTCGGTTTCAGGATGAGCTGTCAAAATCTCATCCAGTTCTTCGGCAGTGCCATGATGCGAAAAACCAATGTGGCGAATAAGACCTTCAGCCTTTTTCTGCGCCACAAAATCCCACATGCCAAAGTCATCGAAGACATGCGTGCGCGCACCACCCGTCATGTGCAGCAGATAGTAGTCAAAATACCCTGCACCTGTACGCTCAAGCGATTGATAGAAATGCGACTGAGCCTCTTCAGGCGTCTTGCATCCCATCCATGAAATACCCTTGGTAGCCAACTGATAGCTTTCGCGCGGATGACGCTGAACAAGCGTCTTAGCTGTAATCTCTTCGCTACCGCCGTACACCCATGCAGTGTCAAAGTATGTGAACCCGGCAGCCAAGAACTCATCGACCATCTCGCAAATAAGATCATAATCAAACGAGCCGTCTTCAAGTCGGGGCAAACGCATAAGCCCAAACCCTAACTTGCCAATCTCTTCACCTAAATAGCCCATGTTCACATCCTCTCTCACGCATGTCACCGTAGTCAGTTTAGCGTAGATGACCTGTAAATAATGACCAATAACAATAACGTTACCCTCTCATTGCTTCGAAATTGCAAATCATGTTGAATGAGAGAGATTGTGCTCCTCATCAGGGAAAAGTGTTAGACTCATCAATTCACGCCATTATATTTTACGTTAAAGGAGCGTTTGACAACGCATGCTTGAAATATTGTCTGCCATCGACGGTATCGTGTGGGGGCCAGCAATGATAGCCCTCCTACTCGGGTCTCACATCTTTCTAACAATCAGAACTGGGTTCATTCAGCGCCGCATACCCCAAGCCATTCGCATGTCATGGGCCAATGAAAAAAACGCTGAAGGAGACATCTCTAACTTTGGGGCGCTTTCAACAGCACTTGCAGCCACCATTGGCACTGGTTCTATCGTTGGTGTTGCCACGGCCATTTTAGCAGGCGGACCAGGTGCGGTGCTCTGGATGTGGATTGCCGGCATCTTCGGTATCGCAACAAAATATGCCGAAGTGTTCGTTTCTATCAAATACCGCGTAAAGGACCACAACGGTGAAATGCTAGGCGGCGCAATGTACGCTTGGGAACGTGCATTTGCTAAAGACGGGAAAACACCTGTCCCAGCCAAAATAATGGCTGTCTTATTTGCACTTTTTGCCGCTATCGCTGCCATTGGCACTGGAAGCGCAGTTCAAGCAAGTGCTATGACAGGCATCATTACATCAAACATATCAGTACCTCAGTGGGTTATCGGTCTTGTAATCGTATTTCTTTCCGGCATTGTTATCCTGGGCGGCGTAAAGAAGATTTCAGGAGTCTGCGAAAAGCTCGTGCCTATCATGGCGGTTGGATACGCCCTTGGTTGTATCGTAATCCTGATTATGAACGCACCGTTCATCCTGCCCGCACTCTGGGAAATCGCCACATGCGCCTTCACTCCCCGTGCGGCATTTGGTGGAGCAGTCGGAAGCGGTATTTTAGTTGCCTTGCAGTTCGGTTGCGCACGCGGCTTGTTCAGCAATGAAAGTGGTCTTGGCTCGGCCCCCATCATTGCTGCGGCAGCTCAGACACGCAATCCCGCACAACAAGCACTTGTCGCTATGACTGGCACCTTCTGGTCAACCGTTGTTATCTGCCTACTAACGGGTATTGTGCTTGTATCAACCATGCTTGCCTATCCTGAAATACAGGAAGTCATCTTGGCAGACCCAACAATATTTACAGGCGCACAGCTCTCTTCAATCGCATTTTCAAAGATACCTATTATCGGAACACCCATCTTGGTACTTGGTATGGTGGCGTTCTCGTATTCAACCATTTTAGGATGGAGCTACTACGGCAGCCGCTGCACCGCCTACCTCTTCGGAAAACGCGGTGTACGCCCCTATCAGGTCATTTATGTACTCGTGGCGTTCTTGGGTTCAATTGGTATTGGCGACTCGGTCTGGCTTATTAGCGACATAGGAAACGCACTTATGGCAATTCCCAACATCATCGTTGTATTGGCGCTTTCAGGCCTGGTTGCACGCGAAACAAAGCATTACATTTACGAAGACAACTTGGACGAACCTTCGAACGACGAAATACCAACCATTATGAACAAGTAACGCTCTAACGCGCGGCAAATTGACGAACGATTAACTCGGTCAAACTATCCATCGTAGCCGTGTCGGACATCCACGTGTTCATGCCAAAGCTTTCAGCGGTTGCGCGCGTCTTTTCACCAATGCAGGCAGCCTGAATCTTCGCAAAATCTAAGTCAGGATTCGCCTGAACAAAGGCACGGACCCCCGATGAACTAGTAAAGGCAACGCAGAAAATGCGACCCTTTTCAAACTGCGAAGCGAAATCAACCAAGCTATCTGCAAGGTGCACCGTGTCATACGTTGGCACATCATCAACCGAAAAAGCCGAAAGCGCATCAACCAGTTCGCGATTACCAATCTTTGCACGCGGAATCAAAATGCTTTCGCCTGGCTGTGCCGCTGCAGCAAGCGCTGCCCCCAGTGCCTCACCCGTAGCTTCGGCAGGAACCAAGTCGGCAAGGTAACCCTGCTTACGCAATTCAGCCGCAGTGCCCTGACCAAGTGCTGCAAACTTGCCCTTAATACGACGCTGATCAATACCTGCCTCTACCATCTTGTCAAAGAAGATTCGTACACCGGAAGGGCTGGTAAACACAAGCCAGTCATAATTAGAAAGACCATCAAAAGCCTGGTCAAGCGCCTTATTGTCTTCGATTGGAACGGTTGCAATTGCTGGCATTTCGATTACTTCAGCCCCAAGCGTACGTAAACGATTAGCCATAGTGGAAACCAATTCAGCGGGGCGCGTTACAACCACCTTGCAGCCTGCAAGCGGCAGCTTTTCGTACCAACCAAACTGATCCGCCAATGCACTGACGCCACCCACCACAATGATAGCGGGCGCAACAATCTGTGCCTTTTCCGCTTCTTCAGCAAGTGTTGCAACCGTAGCTACCACGCGCCTTTGACCAGCCGTTGTACCTTCCTGCAACACTGCCGCTGGCGTATCACCACTCATACCCGCGCCCTGAAGGCCAGCCATGATATCGGGAAGTGAACGAACACCCATAAGGAACACGAGCGTTCCCTTTGTACGTACCAGCGCTTCAAAATCAATATCGTAATCAGCACCAGCACGCTTATGACCAGTAATAATATGCAACGACGACGTGAAGTCGCGATGAGTAACAGGAATGCCGTTGTAAGCAGGAACAGCAATGGCTGAAGTAATGCCAGGCACCACTTCGTAGGGCACGCCATGTTCGACCAGAAGCTCGAGCTCTTCGCCGCCGCGACCGAACATAAACGGATCGCCGCCCTTCAGACGCACGACCTTGTTGCCTGCCAACGCTTCATCAAGAAGCACCTGACTAATCTGTTCTTGCGGCATCGTATGGTTGGCAGCGCGCTTTCCTACATCGATTGTACGTACACCACGCGGAACGCATGACAGCACGCCATCACCCACCAGCGCATCGTAAACCACCACATCAGCCTGTTGCAGCACGTCATAGCCCTTACGGGTAAACAATCCTGCATCGCCAGGACCAGCACCAACCAGCCAAACTTTACCTACAGACTTGCTCATAGCAACTCCCCTTCACCTGCACGCAAGCTATCGGCTAGTCCGCAAGCCAACGCCACTGCATCTTCAACCGCACCTTGCACATGGCCCCGATAGGCCTTTTGCGCTTCTTCATCAACATACAAACCGGCAAGCACCAATGCACCATCAACCAATTGCGCATGAGCAGCAATCGGCGACGAACAACCGCCGTCCAAACGCGCCACGAACGCACGCTCAGCTGTTACGCAAGCAGCTGTCTCAGCATCAGCAAAGCCATCAAACAGTGACGGCTGAGCATCGGTACACCCCTGCACTGCCAGCACGCCCTGACCTGCCGACGGAATAACTTCATCGACCGACAAATAACGCCCAATACGATGAGCAAGCCCCATGCGCTTTAAACCAGCTGCTGCCAACACAAGCGCACCATAGCCACCTTCATCAAGCTTGCGCAAACGCGTTTGCAAGTTGCCACGCACACTTTCAAACGTGGCTTGCGGGAACAGTGCCTTCAGCTGTATTTCGCGACGACGAGAAGACGTACCCAAAGGTTTTGACCAATCGGGTTCGCTTGCCCCTTCAGGAAACACCAGAACATCGCGCGGATCTTCGCGCTTTGAAAAGCAAACCAACGGCAAGTCTTCAGGAACTTCCATGGGAAGATCTTTGCAGCTGTGCACGGTGTAATCGCATTCACCTGCACGCAATGCTGCATCAAGCTCTTTAACAAACAGACCCTTGCCGCCAATTTGATCAAGGCGGCGATCCAAAATCTTGTCGCCCGTCGTCTTAAACGTTGCAAGCTGCACATCGCTTCCAGGATGCGCTTCCTGTAAAAACGCCATGACCATACGAGCTTGTACCACCGCAAGCTTGCTGTCGCGGCTGCCAATAATCGTTTTCAACTTACAGATCCTCTTCTTCCAAAAGCCTGCGAATGCGAGCGCTAAGCTGCCTAACGCGGCGATGATTCTTCCCACCTGCGCTAACGCCAACAACCATGCCTTCGCTTTGCACGATGCCGGGGAAATAGAAATCGCACTTGAAGCGATCGCTGCAAACATTAACAGGAATATCGCGACGCTTGCATTCAGCCCATGCTTCATCATTAATATCGGTATTGTTTGTGCAGATGAACGCAATATCAGCATCATCAAGCACTGATGCATCGTATTCCCTGTACACCAAGGTAATAACACCATCGTCGGCAAAGCGCTCTAATTCAGGCGTAAATTCTGGAGCGTACACCACGATTTCACCCGCGAAGGGCAGCAGCGTGCGCACGCGACGAAGTGCAATAGTGCCGCCACCAACAAAGACCGCACGCTTTTCGCTTAAGTCGACAAACAAAGGGAACAACGAACCCATGGGCGGTTTGGCATGCGCCATTACTTCGCGGCGTTCAACCCAATCCCAGAATTCGCGTTCGCCAAGTTCAAGCATGCGCTGAGCTGCAGCAATTGCCTGAGCATTTTCGCTACCAATCTGCGTAGCAAAGCTATCAATATCATAAAGCGAGCAGCCTGGCACATCTGCAATTGAAGGATCAATATCATGAGGAATAGCCAGGTCAATCAGCGTAAGCCCATCAAAAGAATCGCACGACTGAAGAAGCTGTTCACGTTCAACGGTGAAATGAGGGCTGGTTGTTGCACTCATAACCACCGCGCATTGTTTCATGTATTCATAGCGCTTAGCATAAGGAATGCCTTCGCACCCGCGAGGAACCGTTACAGCGCCGTGCGTGTATTGGCGAACTGTAACCATAACTTCTGCGCCGCATTCAACCAAAGTAGATGCAGCTAGGCGGCCATATTCGCCATTGCCAATAACCATGCAGGTTGTGTCCTGCAAACTGATGCCGCTTTCTTCAAGCAAAGCCAACGATTGGTCAACCGCAGTTGCATATGCGCGCGTAAAACGCACACCACTTTTAACTTGCTTAGCAGCGGTAACAGCTTGACGGAACAGTACTTCAAGCACGCTATCGGCTACGCCAATTTCACGAGAATACGCAATGGCTTGCTTCACCTGAGACACAATCTGGTCTTCGGCCACAATAGCCGAACGCAACCCACACGCCACCTGGAACAAATGGCTTGCCGCTGCCTTACCTGTGCGCGTCGCAAAATAGCACGCATAATCAGCCGGTTCAACCATATGCATCTCGCAGATTGCCTTCAGCAAAGGATCGTCAGCCATAGGTACGCCGTGCTCATCAAGAACGCGCGTAGGAGCAGGTACGCCGTCAAAGCTAGCCCACAGCTCGGTGCGATTACAGGTAGCCAAAAGCACCACACCCGTTGCGCCAAGCTTTACCCTGATAAGCGCCAGCACATCTTCGCGCGCATCAGCTGGCAGTGCAAACGCCGAGCGCACATCAGCTGACGCAAGAGCATGATCGGTACCAATCATACAAATAAGCTGATTACGATTGGAAAGTTCTTCGCTCATGTCTTCCATTTCTCTCATCTATACCGCAAAAGACAACAGTTCAAGCTTTTGCGGGCCTAACGTTTCCTTCTCTTCTTCAGCACGTGATTCAACACACCCCCGACCACAATGATGGCAAGTGCAATCCAAAGCACCTTAATGGCAGCTTCTTGAGGAATAGCATCCTTGTCATCGACCGTGCTTGAATAAAAAGTAAGGTGATATTCAATTTCGACAGGGTCGCCCATTGCTGTGGTATCAGCCACAACAGTAAACTCTTCATCCATTTGAATTATTGGAATGATAAAAGTCGAATTGCTTCCGTCATCAGTCAGGTTATCATAGCGCGTTTCGTCTACAATCATGTAATCGTAATACGAGCTTGACCACAACAAACGCGCATAAGCGTGGCCCTCTTTCACGATAAGCCAAGTCGGCGAACTGACCGAAGCTCGACCAGACCCACCCGTCATATTTACTTCGATGGAATATTCACCATCGGGAAGATCAATTGCTACTGCATCATAGCCATCATCATGCGCTGTACCTGCAGCAACGGCCGTTGAGGTTTGTGCGACATTCGAGCTATCTGACTCAACGGGATTGCCGTATTCAGGCAAAGCAACAAGCAGAGCATCTGCAGGCAAAGTTGCCGCATAAAGCATGAGCTTGCGGTCGTACCACTGCTTGCGTCGCTTGCTCCATGCTGCACAATCAAGCTCAGTATCAAGTGCCTCAACGGGCACAGTAAAAGTCCATGAGTCTTCATCAAAAGCAACGTAGTCGCTTTCAGGAGCTGCAGCCGCTTCTTCAGCTGTGCCCATATACACAAGAGGATAGCTCTTCGAATCCAAGCTGATAGCTGCTGTCATTTTGCCATCACGAACCGTAAGCTTGGCACTTTGAATCTTAAAGAACGGCGAAGACGACTCTGCTTCAATGTCGTACACCCCATCCTTCACGGCGTCGCCCGCAATCGGTTCCATGCCCTGAAGAAGTAAAGTCTTTGACGATGCCATCTGACCAGCAGAAGCAACCTGGGAATGTGCCTCATCAGCGAAGGCGGGACACGCAAAATACAGCGCGCCCATAAGCGCCAGAAGAACAAGCGACACAAAACCAAGCGCAGTCTGTCGACCAGCATTAACCACGCAGGAGAACCTCCCTAACAAGAAGGGTTGTATCAACATGGTCGCACACCAATTGCTGAATGCCTTCGAATTCCCCAAGACCCTTTAGCACAGGCTCAACCTCATAACCAGAAGCGCTTAAGCGACTAGCCCATGAGAACTCATCAGTACCAGCTAAATCCCTTTTTGCGTGATCACCTGCAACAATCATAAGCGGAGCAAGATAAACCTTCGAAGCCCCACTGGCCTGAATATGTTCACAAACCTCGTTAAAAGTAAGTGCACCTTCAAGCGTAGCCACAAAAAAGCGATGTTTACCCTGAGCATGCATTTCGTTTTGAATTTGAACGTAGGTATCGTTTGAATTATTCGAAGATCCATGCCCCATCAGCAACAGCGCCGCATCATCAGGAATAAAGGAGTACTCGTCGCAAAGAATCTTTGCCACCGTAGTACAATCGCTTGACGAAGCCAGTAGCGGATCAGCAATAAGCGAAGGAACGCTATGCTCTTTGGACCAATCGTTGACAGCTTTTTCAATCTTTGCCATCTCGTGGCCACGTAGCAAACAAGTCGTAGACACAATAAGGTCATCAACGCCATCGGCTGTCATACGTTCAAGCGCTTGTTCAAGCGTATCGTGCTGTTCACCACGTTCGGCAACTTTACGAATAAGCATGTTGCTTGTCCATGCACTATAAGCCGCGCAATCAGGGAACGTAGCGCGTACTTTTGCTTCAATAGCATCGATAGTCTTTATTCGCGTTTCCTCGTGAGAGGTACCAAAACTGACGAATAACATGCCCCGATTCATACTTAGTTCTCCCCTATAAGTTCTTCTTCTTATAAATAAACGCAAACGATATTGCCGCAAACACCACGAGATACAGTGCCAACACCACCAGACCCATCAGGTTAGGGTCGTTGCCTTGCGCGATAGCACGCACCATATCGGACGTTTGTGACAGCGGTAAAGCGCTAATGAATTCTTTAATGCCATGCGGCATTTGATCGGTTGAAAAGAAGGTATTACATAGGAATGACATGGGCATGATGATGTACGTATTGAAACGCGGTGCGTCAGTGTAACTTTTTGCTAAAAACGACAATGCAACCGCAATAGTTGCAAACACCGTGCCATTCACAAACATGATGACAAACGACAGCCAGTTAAACACAAGCGATGTACGAATCGGCGAAATCAGCAACAGGATTACAACAGCAGCATACATACCACGCAACGCGCCACCCACGATTTGTCCCACGATAAACTGCCACAAAGGCGTGGGTGAAACCATAACCTGATCAAGCGCCTTTTCGTACAAGCGCTGTACACTCATGTTCTGCGAAACTGCAGAAAAGCTTCCCGTCATGGTAACCATAGCCACAATGCCAGGAATCAAGAAGTTAAGGTAGGGTTCGCCGTGCGAGGTAGTCTGGATTCCCAAACCAAACACCAACAAGTACATGAGCGGCGAAATCATAGCCGCGACTGTAATCTGATAGAAGTCGCGCTTGAACTCCGCCCATTTTTCCCAAAGTACTGTGATGATGCCCATAATCGTTTATCCCACTGTTGTGGCTTGCGTCAGACAAGCATCTTCCGCCGCCATCTTGCCAACACGTACGCTTATCCCCGCGAAATGCGATGGCCTACCCTTTCTACAAATACGTCTTCCAATGTTGTTGCACGCAAAACAGCATCTTCTGGCAAACTACGCAGCCGCTCAATCGCTGCTTCACGCGTGGGGAAATATTCGCTTTGCAGCTTTCCTTCCTCTAAATTGTCAATTGCAAACGGACCTAGCTGATCAATAAGAGCAAGCGGCGCATCAACAACATCAAGCTTGCCGCCATCAATGAAAGCCACGCGATTACACAGCGCTTGCGCTTCATCAATGTAGTGAGTAGTCAGCAAAATGGTTAAGTTGCGCTCTTTCAGACTGCGCAACAAATCCCACATCTGACGGCGCGCCAATGCATCCATACCTGCCGTCGGCTCGTCAAGCAAAAGTATTTCAGGTTCAACCAGCAGTGCTCGGCAAATCATAAGCTTGCGCTTCATGCCACCCGACAAATGACGAACCGTACGATGACCAAAATCAGAAAGCCCTGCAAATTCAAACAATTCGGCCGTTTTAGCGCGAATTTCTTTCTTGTGCATGTAGTACAAACGCCCCTGATATTCCATGACTTCATTCATGGTCATGTCTTGACGCATGGAATACTCTTGAGTGACCACCGACAACTTGCGCTTCACCGCAGCTGCTTTGCGATTGAGCTGCTGCCCATCGATAAGAATTTCGCCCGATGTTGGCAAAAGGACTGTCGACATCATAGAAATGGTGGTTGTTTTACCTGCACCATTAGGGCCCAGCAGACCCATAAACTCGTTCGTATCAATCGTCAAGTTCAGGTGGTCTACCGCGGTAAAATCGCCAAATCGTTTTGTGAGGTCTTTAATCTCAATCATTGCAGTCCTCGAAAAGGCCTCTTGTCTTTTCTTTAGCAGAAAGCATGTTGCATGGTGAAGGCGTTTTGCCCCCGAAATGCATCTACAGTTCGTTCCCGTTGTTCGCGACAAGCATAGCGTGTTTTAGCTGCTCTTAGGCGCCCTTCACGATGACAACCGAGAAATAATCACCATCTGCGTCGATATCCGCAAGATGTTCAAATATTTTTTCATCGGGAAGGCCACAATTCGCAACCAAACTGGCTTGATCAAGTTCACCTCGTGCTTCAAGTTTGTCACGTAACTCATGAACCGCTTTACCTGATTTCATGAACACCTTATTGGCAGAAACATCCAAAATATCGTCAACATCGGCAGCCATAACAGGCGCAATAAGCAAGCGCTCGGGGCCTTCGCACAACGCCATTCCCAGCCTGGCTGCGCACGCAGAAAACGACGTAACTCCTGGAATAATTTCGGCTGAATAACCACGCGCAACAACAATGTCGTGGACATAAATGTACGTGGAATAAATAGCAATATCACCCAGGCACAAATACGCCACCGACTTACCTGCATCAAGCAGAGCACACAGGTCATCTGCAATCTTTTCGTAGGCCGCCAGCACAACCGAGCGATCCTTCGTCATCGGCGTGGAACAATCCAGAAGCTCTTTCCCTTCCAGATAAGCCTCGCAAATGGTATAAGCCGTCTGACGCTTATGGCCGATATTCGGAACCGCCACGACATCAGCTTCTTGGATGATGCGCACCGCCTTGAAGGTCAGTAATTCAGGATCGCCAGGGCCAACACTTACGCCGTACAGAATGCCTTTTCCTGCCATTTAAGCCTCCAATCAGGATATTAAGAAACTACGCGATCCTCTTCGACAAGTTCTTCAAGCTTAATATTGCCCGTTATCGGGTCAAACACACCTGGTTCTAAGTCGTAGAGCTCGTTAATAACTTCTGGAATAAAGATATCGTCGGGCGTACCTTGCGCGCACACACTATCGCCTTTGATGCACATAACGTAGTCGCTTACCTTACGCGCTAATGGCAACTCGTGAAGCGACATGATAACCGCAACATCACGCGTATGAACAAGACGGCGCAACACGTTAAGAAGTTCGATTTCGTAATGGATATCCAAGTAGTTTGTCGGCTCGTCCAACATGATGATATGCGGTTCCTGAGCAATAGCACGTGCCAACAAAATACGCTGGCGTTGGCCATCAGAGATTTGCATAAAATCGCGGTCACGCAAGTCCCACACGTGCACCATATCCATGGCCTCGCGCACCTTTTGGCGGTCTTCTTCAGACAGA
Source organism: Eggerthellaceae bacterium (assembly GCA_045629845.1). Classification (GTDB taxonomy): domain Bacteria; phylum Actinomycetota; class Coriobacteriia; order Coriobacteriales; family Eggerthellaceae; genus UBA9715. The sequence goes on from JAZQRZ010000151.1 coordinate 13,426, forward strand.
ATACCAAGACGACCAGTATAGGGATAACGACCTGTCTCAACAATATCAGCGCAGGTTAATAGCTCGGTACGCATGCGCTCAGTCAGCATGACTGAAAGTTCCAAAGACAACTCGTGAGCCGACAATTCAGAAACAGGTTTGCCTGAGATATACACCGCACCGCCAAGCGACTCTAAATAACCCACGATGCTTTTCAGAATGGTAGATTTTCCTGCACCATTAGGACCAATAAGCGTAAGAATCTCACCCGCATGCAACTGAATGTTTACCCCACTGATAAGCGGCTGCTTATCGTAGCCAACAACAAGATCTTTGGTTTCCAGATAAATGGGGCGTTCCATTAGCGCCTCGCCTTCTCACGACGAAGCAGAATACTAATAACAATTGGCGCACCAAAGATGGCAGTAACTGCCGAAATTGATACTTCAGTCGGCGCAAATACGCAGCGAGCAATAAGATCGCAGAACAGACAGAAGATGGCGCCACCTAAAAACGCACCTGGAATAACAACCAGTGGCTTAGACGTACCAAGCGCCCGTTTAATCACATGCGGAACTGCAATGCCTACAAAGCTAATGGGGCCCGCAAACGCCGTAACCGTAGCCGCTAATAAACTAGACAGCAAGATAAGCGCAATGCGAAAAGCGCGAATATTTACGCCCATCGAGCGAGCGTACTGTTCACCCAGTTGGAATGCACCGATTGGCTTCGATAAGCAAAACACCGCTGCGCTAGCCGCCAATACCACCACAGTCATGATGCCGATATCACTCCAGTTAGCACCCGAGAAACTGCCAAGCGACCAGTTCTTCAAGTTAACGATGTTGGCATCAGACGCAAAGGTGATAAGGAAGTCTGTTGCTGCTGAGCAGATGTAACCAATCATGACACCCGCCACGATAAGCATCGACATCGAATTAATGCGTCGTGACACCAGCAGTACAAACAGCATGGCAAGAAGCGAGCCTGCAAAGGCAGAAATAACCATCATGCCGCTGGTCATAACCCCTGAACTGCCCACGATAACTATCATTACCAGCGCAACAACTAGCTTTGCGCCCGAACTAATACCCAGGATAAAGGGACCCGCAATAGGGTTGTTAAAGAACGTTTGAAGCAGAAAACCCGAAAGCGCCAACGCGCCACCCAGCAGCATGGCTGAAATCAAACGCGGAAGACGAATGCTCCAAATGACTTGGTAGTTTGTACTATCTGCCTGTTGCCCGAACACAATTGCCCACACATCTTCGATTGGCACGTTAA
>JAZQRZ010000152.1:0-10441 GCA_045629845.1 Eggerthellaceae bacterium
GCCGCCTGATCAGCAATCCATTGAACCGCATTCAATATTTCACGACGCGAGCCGTAATTCACCGCCACGACAAGCGTCATACCATCGTTATGACGCGTCTTTTCCCATGCTTCTTCAAACGCTTCGCGTGTTTCTGCAGGAAGACGCGTCATATCACCAATTGTTTTGACACGTACATGTTCTTCATGCAGGCCATCAACTTCTGCAAGCATGGTCTTTGCAAACAATTCCATGAGGCCCTGAACTTCATCATCAGGGCGCTTCCAATTCTCGGTAGAAAAAGAATAGATAGTTAAATACCGAACACCCGAATCGCTTGCAGCACGAATTGTTTCACGAACAGCTTCGATACCTGCCTTGTGTCCACGAAGGCGATTAAGCGCACGCTTTTTTGCCCAGCGGCCATTACCATCCATAATGACTGCCACATGCTTTGGCACACGACTTTCGTCAAGCTGAGTCGGATCAAGCCCCGCAGGTGGATTTGGGTATATCTCTGTAATTGGCTTCGCAAATGTCATGATTTCACGAACCTGTCTTATAGCCACATTCGAACAACAACCAACGAACGATGCTATGAAGCTTCTACTGCTAGTAAAAACGGTAGAAGCTTAGACTTCCATGAGCTCAGCTTCTTTAGCCTTGAAAGCAGTATCAATCTTGCCAATGTACTTATCGGTAAGCTTTTGCACGTCTGCTTCGCCTTGACGCAAATCGTCTTCAGTAATCTCGGCAGCCTTTTCAGCTTTAGCGAAAGCAGTATTTGCGTCGCGACGAGCATTACGAACCGACACACGAGCATCTTCAGCATAACCCTTACACTGCTTAGCCAATTCGCGACGACGCTCTTCGGTAAGTTCGGGGAAAGGCAGACGAATAACAGCACCATCATTGCTAGGCGTAACACCCAAATCGCTTTCCTGAATAGCCTTTTCGATAGCCTTCAGAGCGCTTTTATCCCAAGGTTCGATGACCAGCAAGCGTGCATCAGGCGTTTTAACACCTGCCAGCTGATTAATGGGCGTCATGGCACCGTAGTAGTCGACCTTAATGCGGTCAAGAACGCGCGCATTAGCACGACCAGTGCGTACGCTAGAAAAAGCAGTTGCCAAAGCGTCGAGCGCGTGTTCCATGCGCTCTTCTGCGGTCATAAGAATCTCGTCGTAATCCATTTCCATCCCCTTCTTAAGGCTTGTCCCCTATTCCACTGTTGTACCGACGTTTTCGCCCTTGAGCGCACGAGCGATGTTTCCATTAACGGTAAGGTCAAACACAATCATAGGCATATCGTTATCCATACACAACGATGTTGCTGTAGCATCCATAACGTTAAGACCCTTGCTAAGAACATCCATATAGGAAATATGGTCGAACTTCTTTGCATCAGGATTCTTCTTTGGATCGGAATCATACACGCCATCAACCTTTGTTGCCTTCATTAAGCAGTCAACATTCAGTTCGCAGGCGCGCAAAGCTGCCGTTGTATCAGTGGTGAAATAAGGGTTACCAGTACCTGCAGCAAGAATAACAACGCGACCCTTTTCAAGATGACGCTCGGCACGACGACGAATGTAAGGTTCAGAAACCTGCATCATATTAATCGCAGACTGAACACGGCTTTCGATGCCATGACGCTCGAAAGCATCTTGTAATGCAAGAGAATTCATCACGGTTGCAAGCATGCCGATATAGTCAGCCTGAGCACGATCCATGCCTTCTGCAGACCCAGCTAAGCCGCGGAAAATGTTACCGCCACCAACCACAACAGCAACTTGCACACCATCATTTACGATAGCAACGATCTGTTCTGCGAGGTCATCGACCACTTTTGGATCGATACCATAACCAAGATCGCCTGCCAGCGCTTCGCCCGATAGCTTTAACAATACGCGCTTATACTTGTAGTCTTCCGACATGTAACTCTCCTCCCGCAGGCGCAATTATCACTTCGTTCTATATTACCCGATTTAGCGACCCTCAACACTTTAAACAAAAGGGACGACCCAAAGGCCGTCCCTCTTACAATTCGCTGCAACTTCTAGCTATGAATGCATTTACATACCCAGCATACGCAACAAGTATTCAAGTTCTTCTTCAGAATAGCCATCGTTGCCGCCGCCATAGCCGTTGCCATTACCATAACCGTTACCCTGAGGCATCTGCTGCTGGTTCTGCTGAGTGCTATCACTCTTTGCGATGTTTTCATCAGAACTAAGCACCACGGGGATATCCAGCGATTCGCCATTGCGATTAACAGTTACTGTTACCGTATCGCCTACTGCATGTTCGCGAACATCAAGCGTTACATCCGTAGTAGAAGAAACAGCCTTACCGTTAATGGCAGTAATAATGTCGCCAACCTGTAAATCAGAATTTGCTGCACCAGTGTCAGGGGTAATACCTGCAATATAGGCGCCTGACGTAGCAGACAGGTTATAACGCTGAGCAGTTTGGCTGTTCACCTGCGAAATGGAAACACCCAAGATTGCATGAGTCGGTTCTTTGCCCGCCATAATGTCTTCCGCGATACCCATTGCATAATTGATAGGAATCGCAAAACCTACGCCAGCATAATCGCCAGAATACGAAGACAGCATTGAGTTGATGCCGATAAGCTTGCCATCTGCATCAACAAGAGCGCCACCCGAGTTACCCGGATTAATAAGGGCATCGGTCTGAATCATGTTCGGGTAATACGCATAATCCTGAGAAGACGTTCCGTAATAGTAGCTATACGCATCCGAAGAGCTGTTGCTCATAACGGTAGAGCGATTTGTAGCCGATACAACACCTGTCGCAACTGATTGCTCAAGACCCAAAGGTGCGCCAATGGTCATAACCCATTCGCCAATCTTCAGGCTATCGGAATCACCAATATCAGCAGCAACAAGACCTTCGGTGTTGCTAACCTTTAACACAGCAATATCTGAACTGCTGTCGCCGCCAACGTATTCAGCATCGCGCTCAACGCCATCTACGGTAACTGTTAGCTTAACCGCGTCTTCGACCACGTGATAGTTCGTAATGATATAGCCATCATTAGAAATGACAACACCAGAACCCATGCCAGCCTGCTGAGGCTCGCTTGAAGCAGTGCTGCCACCACCATAGCCATAGCCGTAATAGCCTGACTGCGCATTTTGGTAGTTATAGATTGCAACGACCGAAGGCAGCGCCTTTTGAGCGACTGCTTCAGCTAAAGTTTCGCCTTCGTCAACAGCGTTTATCACACTGGGATCGGTTGTACCCATAACAGTAGCAACCTTGTTTGAAGAACCCTGCCACAAAGCAAAACCGCCCAAAGCTAGAGCACATGCAACTAAAGCGCCAAGGAAGCCGAAGATGAACGACTTCCCACCACCACCAGATTTCTGCTGAGTAGCACGCGGTGCGGTTGCCTGATAAGTTGGCTGAGCCTTAGTAGTAGGTTGAGCCTGATAAGTCGATGTCACCTGATGCGGTGCCTGCTGAGCCTCTTGATAAACCGGCTGCGTCTGCTGAACCTGTGGCTGAGCCTGATGCTGGGCATAATGCTGCGGTCTAGGTTCATTAGACCGGTACGGCGGCTCGGGCGGCTGCGAAGAGGGCGAACTCGAGTATCCGTACTGCATATCTGTCATGATAATCTCGCTCCTTTCGAGACATATTTGTATCCTTTTGATACCCAGATTATCACTGAGTCTTAAATTAACCTGAATGCCGTATAATCCGTCATCTCGGCGTCAAGCAGCATACGTATCTAGAACACGACTGTTACAGTCCTGTCGCAATAATACGCATTTCAGAGCATATACGTAATTGATTAAAGGTATATTCGAAAAGCTGAGATTATTCCTCAGATAACAGAAATGCGCGCGTGCGTTCGTGCTGAGGATTGTCAATAACATCTGCAGCAGCGCCTTGCTCAACAATAACGCCACCATCCATAAAGATGATGTGATCAGCGACATCACGAGCGAATTTCATTTCGTGGGTAACAATGACCATGGTCATATGTTCTTCAGCAAGGTTTCGAATAACCTTCAGGACACCCTTAGTAAGTTCGGGATCAAGCGCTGACGTTGGCTCGTCAAAGAACAGCACATCGGGATCAAGCATAAGAGCACGAGCAATTGCAACTCGTTGCTGCTGACCACCAGAAAGCTCGCATGGAACCATATCTTGCTTGCCTTCGAGCCCCATTTTTTCAAGAAGCTGCAAAGCCTTAGCTTCGGCTTCTTCTTTTGGCATTTTCTGAACAGTAATAGGCGCATCAGTTAAATTGCGCATAACGGTATAGTGCGGAAAGAGATTGAAGTTCTGAAAGACGAGTCCAAAATGCTTACGTGCATTGCGCAGTGCATCTTTGCCGCCATACACAGCGCGCCCATCAACATCGGTTGATACGACGCAATCACCAAAGGAAAGCGCACCGCCATCAAGGGTTTCTAATAAAGTACAACAGCGAAGCAAAGTTGACTTACCGCCGCCCGAAGGGCCAATAATGGCAAGGACTTCGCCTTTTTCGACAGTAAGCGAAATGTCTTTGAGAACTTCGACATCGTTAAAGCTTTTCCGTGCATGTTGCAGGCTTACAAGGGTTTTAGTCATGGTAGTAATCCAGTTTCTTCTCGATGCGATTTAATATGAACTCGACCACGATGGTAAAGCCCCAATAAATGCCTGCCGCAATAATGTAAGGTAGCATGCTTACCTGACTTGCAGCAATAGCCTTTGCCTGGGTAAACATTTCCATGATGCCAAGAACAAATGCAAGCGATGTATCTTTGACCAGCGTAATAACTTCGTTACCCATAGCTGGCAAGATACGCTTGATAACCTGCGGCAAGACGATTCGCATAAACGTTTGCGTACGTGAATAGCCCAATACCTCGGCCGCTTCATACTGACCGCGCGGGATTGACTGAATACCACTGCGATAGATTTCAGCAAAATAGGCAGCGTAATTCAGGATGAAGCCAATATCGCAGGCCCAAAACTTCCAGTCGCTACCTAATTGCAAATGGAAAAGATAATACGGACCAAACATGAGCGCCATAAGCTGCAACATAAGAGGCGTGCCGCGCATAAACGAAATATAGGCGCGCATAACCCATGCAAGCGGCTTAAACTTGCTCATGCGACCTAAGGCAATCAGAACACCAAGCGGCAACGACCCCACCAGTGTTACCACAAATATTTGCCCCGTCAGAATGAGACCTTGGCCAAGCAGGCTCATCATTGTCGAGAAATCCACGTATATCCTTTCCAACCAACACCATGACAGAAACTAACCCTGTCACTTAAAACAACCGTACGACAAAGTACTAAACCTTTGTCGTACTACGCAGCGAGCGGCGTCTAGGCGCCCGCACTGGCTAACCGCCATACGAGACACCCAGACGCCGCGCAGCGTTATCTGTTACGCGACCTTAAGGTCGACGAAACTACACGAGCACCCAGTTATCGAAGCTAAGGCCGTACGCAGCATACTTTTCGCACAGCGCCTTAACAGTGCCATCCTTGTACAGAGCCTTCAGAGAATCGGTAACAGTCTTTGCCGTATCGGTATCGCCCTTTGCGAAACCAACAGCATAGTGCTCAGAAGACAGCGGCTCGGAAAGCATGACATACTTGTCCGGGTTAGCCGACATCTGATACTGAGCAATGGACAGGTCGCATGCAACAGCGTCGACCATACCAGAATCAAGCTGCATGAAAGCATTGTTGTAATCACCAATAGTTTCGAGCTTAGCAAAAGTATCTGCAAGCTTCTTCTGACCTTCTGCATCGCTGAGAACTTCGAGTGCAGCAGAATCAGCCTGAGTCATAACAGCCTTGCCAGAAAGAGCAGCGAAATCAGCAATGCCGCTATCCTTCTTTACGACAATGACCTGTTCGTTAAGCATATACGGATCAGAGAAAGCATAGTTGCCTTCGCGACCTTCCAAAGTGAAGCCGTTCCAAATGCAGTTAATAGCACCGCTGTTCAGCAGAGCATCCTTAGCGTCCCAGTCGATAGGTTCAGCCTTGAATTCCCAACCATTTGCTTCGCAAACAGCCTTAGCCAGATCAAGATCGAAACCAGTGTACTGACCATCGTCGCCAACAAAACCATAAGGCGGATATTCAGCATCAAAGCCGACTACCAACGTGAACGAACCTGCAGATGAGCTGGAAGCGCTAGCACTTGCTGATGCGCTGCTGGCGCTGGAGCTGCTCGAAGACGAGCTGCAGCCAGCAAGCACGAATGCTGCAAGCGCAAATGCTGCAACAAACGCTGCTACAAACTTAAGTTTCCTCATTAGGTAATCCCTTCCCTTCGTTGTTGGGCCGCGAACGAATCGCATCTCCCTCACCCGTTTTGCTTTATCACGATAAAGCGATGGAGAGTATACCATACATGCGGTATTTACCAAGGAACTATGTCGAGCTTAAGCACCTTGAACACGGCATTAACAAAGCAGGAAAAGAAACCCTATTTGCTGCCAATGGTGAATACACGAGGTTCGAAATCGTACAGTTCACTTGCATCAACCGTTGATGAAAGCGTAATTGCGCACTTCCAGCACACATCTTTGCATAAACCGCACTGTACACAATCGGCAGCTGAGAACTCGAAGTACTTTATTCGCTCTGATGGCTTTTCAGCAGGATTGCGCTTAAGGGCGCCGGTCGGGCAAAACGTAACGCACATACTGCAAACATTGCACTTTGCAGTGTTAATTTCGATAGAACCAAATAAGCGCGATTCGATAGGGCCTGATTCAGGTGCACCAATTCTGTCTAGCGCGTTAAGAGCAGCTTCGTGACGTTTCATGGTAAGTCGTGGAAGCGTTCCGTCTTCACCGACACGCAAGCGTTCACCAATGGATCGCTCGTCAATCTTGTAACCCAATTCGTTTTCGATGGTTGTCTTTGCTGCTGTGGTAGCCGTCTTCTTAGCTGCACCAAAGGCATCCGTAAAAAACCCGCGACGAGACGAGCCATACATACCCGCCGTACTTTCTACGCGCATTTCCTCAGGAAATGACGTAACGCGATCGAGTAAAAGATCACCATCATGAGCGGTTAGCAAGTTATAGGTTTGATTAATTGCAGCATCAGCGCCACTAAGGCAAATTCGATTCTTACACGTATCGCAATTACCATCGACAAACAAAACCGACTGAACACCTTCTGCCAAGAGTTCAATTAAAAGTATTTCATTGATGCGCGACAGACACGGAACCTCGGCATATGATTCGGGATCTGCTTGGCGCTTTGAAGCAATGCGCGCGCAAGCAATAACAGCGCACCCATCGTTACGCTCTGCGGAACGAAGAGCTGCTTCGCGAAGTTCGGCATTGCTTGGTTTTATAGGCACAAGCGCTTCAGTTGGACACGCTGCACAACAAGCACCACACCCAACGCATGCTGACGCATCAATCGAAAGTTCGTTGGAAGCAACGGTGATTGCATCTACAGGACAAGCTTTAATGCAATTCCTGCAGGATGCATTTCGATTGCGTACCGCAACGCAACGATCGGGCATAACAAGAACAGGGCATGTTTCTAGTGCCTCTGCAATACTGACTATGTTATCGAGTGATGGCATACATCGATTATGACACAGGGTTATAGAAACAGCGCAGTCGCTGCATGAAGCACGCTAAGATTGCTAACTCTAAACACACTGCCTTTATTAAGCCTGCAAAACCGCTTCTTCTATAACACGCAGCTCTTCCGGTGTATTTGCATTGATAAAGCAACCGCCCTTTGGTTCAGCAAGTTTAACCTCGGAAGAAGTAAACTCGCGAACATTAATGCGATTAAAGAAAGACTGCGCGCGCTTATCGCCTTCTTCAAGCAAGTCAACCACAGCAGGAAGACAAGCGGTCTTTCGATACATTGCGTGGAACGGTTCGTACCCGTGCTTATTAACAGGGATAACCGCATCGGCGCCAGACTCTTTAAGCGTAATAGCCTCGGCAACAACAAGACGAGGAGATGCGCACAACATATCGCAGGCGACAATCGCCACGAAAGGATGCGTAGCAGCTTCAAGCGCTGTATGAATACCAGGCAAAGCACCACGGAAGTCATGCAAATCAGGAACCAAGCGGATATCCAATTCTGGATATTCATCAGCCAAAAACGCAAGCTTTTCGCCTTCGTTGGTTGTGATGATAAGTTCGTCTGCGACAGGCGACAAACGATCAATCATGCGACAAATGAGTGGACGACCTGTAAAGGGAACATGCGCCTTGCTTTGTCCCATACGCCTGCTTTCACCACCTGCCTGAATAACCAGACTGACTTTGGGACGAACATAATAGTCTTCGAGGAACGTACAAATCGCGTGGATATCATCGGGAAGAAAATGAGGAATACCGTAGATATCTGCAGCTTTCTGGGCCTCAGGAATATCAGTAACCACCGCAACAGTACCAGCCGTCGGCATCTTGGTAGCAAGATCTGCTTCTATACTTCCCTGCTCGAATTCGAAAGCACGATCGCCGCGCGACTTCTGAGTAAAATCAGTACCCAAAGGTTCGCCTTTTGCGGCACCTGCCGCAAACGCATGAGCAACGGCAGCATCAGCTTCGTTAGCCGCACGCATAACTTCAATCGTGGGAAGCCCGCTCTTACGATAACCTTCAACAATCACAATATCGTGTCCCGGCATAGAACGAACGATTTCGGCACATTCAAGTTCAGCTTTAAGCGTCTGAACACGAGCAACTTGATCAGGAGCTGCAATCACTGTTTCGGTTGCGCCCGCATGGCGATGACGATACGAATCTTTACCTGGAATATCAAATTCGAAACCAAGACGATGATGGTGCTTAACCGAACCAACATCGCGTCCGCGATCTGTTAACTCCGTAATAAGCTTTACAACTAACGTTGTCTTACCAGAATTATGACGCCCAACAACAGCGATGGCTGGGCTTGGAATATCTATCATACCCTCCCCTTTCAAGGTGGAAAGTATAGCGTAAGGAGTGTACTGGTAAAGCCCTAATTTGAACAGGTACGAACCGTGACGAAATCAATCCAAGTCAAAACGCAAAACTGCGTTTGAGAAAACTACGCCTTTAGTCCAAAGGAAGCTCGAAAAACTGACGATACAAATCTAGTTCCTCGTTGCCAGTCTTGCTTGAAAGAAATTCAACAGTACCCTTTTCAGAGGACTTCGAAAGCAAACCGCGATCGGAAAGACGACGCTGAAGCTGAAGTGCCGTTCCGTGAGCACCGTCAAACAACGGAACCAGACCAACAACTTCACGAATCTGACGCGCAATAAAAGGGTAATGGGTACAGCCCAGAACAACTGCGTCAATATTACCCGCATAGGCACCAACCAAATCTTCGAGCAAATCATAAATATCAGGAGAATCCAAATTACCTTGCTCGATGCGTGCCGCCAGTCCTGGACAGGGCGCCGAAATAACCTCGTGACCGCTGCCCCACTTTTCTGCTAGTTGTTGATACTTATCAAGACGCAACGTAATGGGCGTTGCCATAACAAGAATCTTTTGCACATCAGGCGTTTCTGTGGCTGGCTTCAACGCGGGCTCAACACCAATAATTGGCACATGAGCGTAATCCGCACGCAATTCGGCTGCAGCCGCTGAAGTAGCGGTATTGCAGGCAATAACAATAGCCTTTGCGCCCTCATCTAAAAGCGTATCGACTATTTCGCGCGATAGGCGCAATACTTGGTCGCGAGACTTTTCGCCATACGGAGCATGTGCCGAATCGCCAAAATAGACAAAATTCTCGTTTGGTAGCGTAGCTGTTAGCTCACGCAGAACACTGATGCCGCCAACACCAGAATCGAAAACACCGACATATCCGTTAAAACGTGTGGGCAAACCAAGCCTACTTCGCACCGTAGGTTTCGTAGTAGGTATCGATAGCCGCCTTGCAAGCGTCATCGATAACAACACGTCCCTTGCATTCGCGATTATGCAAATGCTCGGTTACATCAGCCATGGTGACTATCGCCGCTGTCGGGAACCCGTACAAATCGGCAACTTCATCCAAGGCGCACTTTTGCCCGCCCTTGCCGACTTCTTGCCTGTTAAGCGAAACCATAAGACCACAAACTTGCACCTTTGCCTGACTGGTAATGATGGGATAGGTTTCTTCGATTGATTTACCCGAAGTTGTTACATCTTCCACCATAACAACCCGATCGCCATCGTTAAGCGAGCTTCCTAATAAGATGCCTGCATCGCCATGATCTTTTGCTTCTTTACGGTTGGAGCAATAGCGAACCTGCTTACCGTACAACTCGCTGAGGCCCATCGCGGTAACAACAGACAGCGGAATTCCTTTATAAGCAGGACCAAATACAACGTCAAAATCAAGGCCAAAATTCTCTTTGATTGCCTGCGCATAATACAGACCTAAGCGATGAAGTTGTTCGCCCGTCGTATAAGCACCAGCATTCATAAAGAACGGGGATTTACGA
>JAZQRZ010000153.1:0-2181 GCA_045629845.1 Eggerthellaceae bacterium
ATGTCCAGGAAAACTATCCGAAGGCAAAGGTTCAGGCATATGGCAATTCCACCGACGCTTTTGCTGCTATGCAGTCTGGTCAGGCCAACGCTGTATGCACGAACAAGGCCGTTGTGGAAGCTATGCTGGCCGACGCTTACAAGGATGCCAAGATTATCAAGTCCATCGCTACGGGCGAAGAATATGCCATCGTTGTTAGCCAGGACAACCCAGCTCTCACCGCTGCTCTGAATGATGCGCTGAAGAAGCTGAAAGCTGACGGCACCATCGACGCTCTCGTCAAGAAGTACATGTAATTATTGGTTCCGCTGTTCTAACGAACAGCGGAAACCTTGACCGCTGAGCACACATCTCGCGGCACAGGAGGCCCAATCACCAACCTCGGCACGTGCGAAGCACGCTTGGGTTGGCGGTTGGGCCTCCTGCACTCGCGAGCTGCACGCTCAGCTACCCAATTTGTCTGCGTCTTCGCCTACTATTTCATATTTTCGCCTGATGACACAGTGAAGCACATCGCTATAATGGAAGTTCATTGTTTTGAGAGGTAAAGGCTTTAGGATGAACTTCACACAATCGAAGACGTGGCGCGCAATCGATTTACTGCTAACGTCTCTTCTTATAGTTATGGTGGCAGCTAGCAGCTTTACGCAGATGGCGTATGCTCTTGATACCGTTAAATGCACAGCTCGACCCAATGCAGATACGGGTAGCAACGTGCTTGGCGGTGTTGAAACGCGTATTACGTGGGAAGGTCAGGCTAGCGAAACTGAATCCATTCGTGCAATTACGCTTTCGCTGCCTGAAGGCACTGAATTCAGTGTTGATGATGCTCGTCTTACTATTCTGTCGGGCGCCGACCTTATGACGCGCAATAACCCGTCGTGTACGTTTACGGCCGAAGGTCAGGCTGCGGTGTGTACGCTTGACGAGCCTGCTGCTGCAGGCGGCTATTATCGTATCGAGTTGTACGGTGTTGTTTTCCCTATAGCTGGCGGCGATATGCAGCTTACGGGTACGTACGAATTGACTGATGGCACTACGATGGCCATGGATGATATCCCTAAAATCGATGTTACGGTAACCTCGCCAACTCAGCAGCTTGCAACCTATCTTGAAGAACAGCCGTGGGTGCAGGCCTGGAATTCAAATAAGTTCCTGCGCTTGTTCTTTAACCCGCCTATTCTGGTTTCCAGCTTCCCTGTAGTTTTGCATGGCTTCTTTATGGCGCTTGCCATCGTGCTCGTTGCATTCCCGCTGGCTATTCCTGTGGGCCTTATGTTCTCGTTTATGCGCATGTCCAAAATCAGGATCCTGCGTGGCCTGGGCTCGCTGTACGTTAACGTGGTTCGTGGTACGCCAGTGTTCTTGCAGATCTACATTGCTTTCTTTGGTTTGCCCCTTGCTGGCGTTCAAATTCCGCCGTTTATTTTGGGCGTAATTGTGCTGGCGCTGAACTCAGCTGCCTATCAGTGCGAAATTTTCCGCGCTGGTATTCAGTCTATTAGCAAGGGTCAGTTCGAAGCCGCGCGTTCGCTGGGTATGACTGGCTCGCAAACAATGGCTTTCGTAATTATTCCGCAGACGATTCGTCGCGTGCTTCCTACTATGACAAGCGAATTCATCTTGCTGTATAAAGATACTTCGCTTTTGGCTGCCGTTGGCGTTATGGAAATCGTTATGTACGCAAAGACGATTGTTGCGTCGACCGGCTCTATTACGCCTTACATCGTGGCGGCTGTGTTCTATCTGGTATTAACGATTCCGCTGGCTAACCTGGTTGGTCGCCTGGAAGATCGTCTGGCTGGCGGCAATAGCAAGCAGGCTAAGGCTGCAAAGAAGCAGAAGAAGCGTGCAGTAAAGGAAGCAAAGCGCGCTTTAAATCCTGGTGTGGTGGAAGAAAAGCTGGAAGAAGCGCCAAACAGGTCTGATTCCGACAAAGCGGTTTCCCCTGAACGCTTATCCAGCATGTAATGTAGAAAAGGGCTAAGCTCTTTTCTACATTTTCGCAAGGAGGCGGCAGTATGGCGAAGATGTTGTATCAAGGGCATGGCTCGTATCGTTTCGTGCTTAACGACGGCACGGTTATTTATGTTGACCCCTTCATCGGGGGTGGCTATGACCTTCCAGCCAATCTGGTCTTGGTAACTCACGAGCATTTTGACCATAACCAGGTGGATAAGA
>JAZQRZ010000154.1:0-2409 GCA_045629845.1 Eggerthellaceae bacterium
CCCGATCTTAAGGGCGTGCGCACGAGCCAGATAATTGCTGACATTGTTACACGTGAAACAGGTAAGCCAATCTCGCGCGCTAGCGTGGATCGTGTTTTAGCGGCAGGGCGTCGTGCTCAAGAAGTAAGCGAGTTGGTGGAAGCGTATTCAGATGCGCTTATCGACCCTTGGAAAAAAGAGCTGCTTGAACGCGAAGGGTTTACGCCTAACACGGTAAAGGAACTGGCGTCACGCGCGGGTTCGGTGCAAGAGTCTTTGTGGGCCGACTATCAACGTGACGAAATGACGCCCAAGCAGCTCGAAAACGCCCTTGCGCGTAAGGCGGCAAAAACTGATGCTGATGTTGAACGTGCGCTTGATTCTGTTATCAAGACATTGCGTGACGTATCGGCTTGGCATAAGAAAGATGGTGCCGCCATCGATACCTATCGTGTCGACTATATTCGCAAACAGCTGGACAAGCTTTCTCACTCGTAATTCTTTGATGCGAACGAAAAGGGGGTATCCCCAATCGTTCACCTTTACTTTTTGGAAGCAAATCAAGTAAGAACCTTTACATATTTGGTATAAAGACAGAAAACAAGTAAAGGCTTGAAAGGATTCATATGTACTCTTACGAGGGACTAGATAGAAAGCTCAAAGAAAAGCACCTAACAAAGACGAACCTTGCCAAACAGCTTGGTATTTCATCTCGTACGATTGCCAAAATCGGCAGAGGGGAAAAGCTTTCGAAGAGTACTATGCAAAAAATCGCAGACTATTTGTGCTGCAGTCCAGATTCGTTGTACCGAGAAGTTTCTGAAAATGCAATCCTTCAAACGCTGCGTGATGAGAAAGCGGCCAATCTTTCGGGTGGTCTTTATCACGAGCTACAGGTGCGAATGGCATACAACTCCAATCATATCGAGGGAAGTAAGCTTTCAGAAGATCAAACACGGCTGATTTTTGAGACCAGTACTATTGATGCAGGAGATGGGATACCTGTAGATGATATTCTTGAGACCGTTCATCACTTTCAAGCGGTTGACTATGTCATAGACGTAGCAGAAGAAGAGCTAACAGAACGTATCATCAAAGAGCTTCATTTCATTTTGAAGCACGACACGTCTGATGCGCGATTACCGTGGTTTGCCGTTGGGGATTATAAGCAACGAGCAAATATGGTTGGGGGTAAGCAGACGGCAAAGCCTAGCGAAGTGGCAGATAAAATGCATGATCTTCTCGAAGCTTACAATTCTTTGGAGTCGGTAACCTTGCAAGATGTAGTTGCTTTACATGCAGAATTTGAGCTCATTCATCCTTTCCAGGATGGCAATGGTCGTATTGGCCGACTTGTTGCGCTTAAAGAATGCCTGCGACACGGAATTGTTCCGTTTCTTATTGAAGATTCAAAGAAGCATTTCTATTACAGAGGCCTCGCTGAATGGGGTAATGAAAATGGTTGGTTGATAGATACGTGCCTTGATGGGCAGGATACTTTTGCGCAGCTGCTTGACATGTTGGAAATATGGTAGGCGTCAGTGAAAGATTGGGGAGACTCCCCTTTCGTTCAGTAGTGTGTAGTGAAGGCGGGTAGGTGCCCGCCCAGCTCAATCAACTGTCTCAACGTGAGACAGTAACTATGGCGCGTTAGGCCCAGTAGGGAATGTAGCGCTTAAACTTGGGAGAGGCGTTGGGGTCAAGCACGCGGATTAAACCATGTTGGGCAGCTTCCTTGATAAGGCGCGAAACTTGTGCCGAATTCGAGACCTCAATTTCAAAGCGTTCGCGCAAGTTTCCATTCGTAAGATAGTCATCGCGCTGATGGCGATTAAAAGCATGCCAATAGGTGGCGATTAAACGCTGCTCGGGGGTTAATCCCTTAAACGTAACAATGGGGCGCAGGGTTACGCGTACTCGATCGCTTGTCTGCTGAACGCCAGTCTCGTTGTGGCTTGTATTAGTAAAATCACCGTGTTCGTACGCAGATTCAATGGCGTTTTGATCAATGTTGCCATCGTTAAATAAGTCACCAAGGGACATCTGGTTTTCACTGACGTAGGGTGGCCTTGCAAATTCAAGCAGACGCAATTCTTCGGCTTCGCTAGTACTAAAAATCGGAACTGGCGCATGATGCATTTCACAGCTTTCAAGTACCGATGTCCAACCGCTGCGGGCCGTCGGGCGCGTCTGGAAGAAGCGCAAAGTTTGCGCCAGGGGGTTATTGTCAGCGCGCATTTCGCTATTGGCGATGTGTGGCAAGGCAACGTTTAGCGTACCCGTATTCGATACTTCGATTCGGTTTGAAAACACCTCAACGAGGGGGCCTGCAGAAGTAGGCTGCATTTCAAGGTTGCGTAAGAATTCATCAGCGCCTTGTTCTTCGAATGAGTCGCGGCCAAGCAAGCGTACGTGTTGGTGAACCGCTGC
>JAZQRZ010000155.1:0-2449 GCA_045629845.1 Eggerthellaceae bacterium
TGCTATACGCCTCAAATGATTCGTCATCCAAGAATTCGATGCCCATGGCCAGCTCAGAAAAACCTGCTTGACGCAGCAGTTCTAGCATTTCATCATCGAAGCCAACTTCATAGCGGGCCTGAATCGTAAAGTTATACTGAATATCGCTTTCGATAATCGCCTTCAGAACTGAAACAGCCCAAGCACGATTAGCAAAGAAATTGTCATCGGTAATCCAAAGCATCTTGGCAAGGCGATGATGCCCTTCGTCAAAGAAGGCAATGGCATTTCGAATCTCAGCCACCACCGATTCGGGCGAACGCGTACGAACCTTTCTACCAAACGCCGCAACCAAACCGCAATACGTGCAGTTATGCGGGCACCCGCGGGAAGCATGAACCTGCGGCCAAAGCGTATTGTGCCCTGCCATTTTCTTATAGCGATACAGCAGCGAGTAATCAGGCGCATGATCGATATCGTGAGGAATCTCGGGCGCCAAACCAACCAATTCACCACCGCGCAAGGCAACGGCACCAGCCACGTTCCCAACAGGGTCTTCCCCTTGTTCCAAACGCTGAAGCAGTGGCAAAAGCGACTCGTCACCTTCGCCGCGCAAGACAATATCGCAATGCGAAGCGGCCTCATCAGGGACTAGCGTTGCATGCAAACCACCAATAACCACAACGGCATTGCTTTCTGTGCGCAGCTTTTCAGCCATTTCGTACGCACGAACCGCAGCAAACGAGAACGCACTAATAATTACAACATCTGCGTCAAGAACGTCTTCCCACACAACTTTAGAGATTGACTCGCTGTAACAAAAGACATCGTCATAGCGTTTGTGCGCAATGCCGGCCAGAATCAACATGCCATTTGAAGGGGCACGAATATAGCGCTCGTAAACAAACAAATTCAAGGGACTTATACGATAAGGCCTATTTCCTGGCTCTAAAAAGCGAATCTTCACGTGCAGTACCTTCTAATATCTTGACGAACAGGCCGCCACATAATGCTCTGTTTACAAGTTGCCCATTCTACCGCAACGAAAAGCATTCGTATGCAAATGCTTTTCCCAATGTGATTTTGCTTTTCCAGAGCGGGCGCACGAAGCGCTTCTATGTGAAAGTATTACGAACCAAAACGCTCATAATTGTCGTAAAATTCACACCTAGAAGCGTTCTTTGGACACCTAAGGAAGAAAGGAGCCTACCCTTTTCCACATTTCAGAAACAAAAGGGACAAAGCAGAGTTAATTTGCGTATAAAGAAACACACGGCAAATTGATTGCCTTTGGAGGAGGCAATCCGCCAGAGCAAATGTGCTCTCGAAAGGAAGGAAGGTTCATTATGTGCTTCAGACCAAGTGCGTTAGCCGGAAACGAGCCTCAAGTCCAACTTGGCACCTGTCCAAGCTGCGGTCAGCCTGTAGCAGCAAGCGTCGGTATCAGCGCAGGCGAATGCCCTCACTGCCACAAGCCTATTCCGGCTGATCCGAAAAGTGATGCGACCATTACCGATCCAATTAAGAACCTAAAGATTCTTTAGTAACAGCAGAATCATCGGTAAATAAAAACTGGCCAGAAGTAAAAGCTTTTGGCCAGTTTCCTTATTCCCTAACTTATTTGTGGACAGCCATTTCATGCGCCATCTACAAACAACAATCATTATGGATTTCCCCAGATTAGCGCGTTAAAGCAAGCGTGTGTAACGACATGACCGTATAATGGAAATATGGCTGAAGCTTTTGCAAACATCCAAGGACTAAGCTCTGAAGAAGTTGCCGCCGCAGTAGCCGCCGGCGATGTGAATGCTGACGCCGGAACAAAAACGCGCTCGATACACGATATTCTCCGCGACAATATATGTACACTGTTCAACCTTGTGAACGTAATCCTGTTCGCATTCGTACTTGTCACGGGTTCGCTTAAAAACGGGCTATTCATGCTGGTTATCGTTATCAACACGGGAATCGGCATCGTTCAGGAAATTCGCTCAAAGCAGATTACCGATCGTCTTTCCATTGTGGCAAGCGCCAAAGCAAAGGTGATTCGCAACGGCGAACGCAGCGAAATCGCCCTTGACGAACTCGTTCGCGGCGACTATATCGTGCTTGGCCGCGGTGACCAAATCCCGTGCGATTCCACGGTGATTTCTGGCACCGCCAATGTCGACGAAAGCTTGCTAACCGGCGAAAGCGACCTCATTCCCAAAGAACCTAACTCTACCCTTATGAGCGGTTCATTTGTAAACTCGGGCACTATCGTCGCGCGTGTTGACCACGTTGGGGCAGAAAACTATGCTGCCAAGATTTCGGCTGAAGCCAAGGCTCAAAAAGAAATCAACTCCGAAATCATGACGACGATGAATAACATCATCAAGTACGTCAGCTTCTTTATCTTCCCCGTCGGCTTGCTGCTATTCGGTAGCATGCATTGGTTTGGTGGCGTGGAATTCAACGAAGCCATTCTTTC
>JAZQRZ010000156.1:0-3222 GCA_045629845.1 Eggerthellaceae bacterium
TTTCTGATAACTCGACCTTCGAGGGGGAGAAATGGGTGAGTATGAAGGCATCGAAGCTTGAGGGTGAGAACCTGAACGATGCTGCCAAGAAGGCCGCAGACGAAGCTGGCTCTTCGGGCGCGCTGTCGGTTCAGTCTTTCGATGTCACGCTTTCTCAAGAGACTGTCAAGAATTCTGAAAGTGGCTCAAAGACAAGCACAGAGAATCTTACGACGGGCCTTGATTTGACGCTTTCTTTCCCAGTGGGGTCGGACTATGACGGCAAGACTGCAACCATTACGCAGATTCACGATGGCGAAGCTTTGGCGCCTGTGACCGTGACTGTTACTAATGGCGCTGTTCCAGTGTCGGTGAATTCGTTGTCGCAGTTCGTGGTTTCGGTTTCCGATACTTCTTCTGAAGCTACTACTCCTGCCGCAACAAAGCCAGCTAGTAGCAAGACTGCTGCCACGGGCGATACAATTCTTCCGATTGCAGTTGGCGTCTTTGCGCTGCTTGCGTTTGTTGCTGCTGGTGTCCTAGTTTTGGGACGGAAGCGTTCTCGCCGATAAGACTAAAATGGTGCTGGGGCGGGCTAGAGCTCGCCCTTACACAATTGAGGTGTCTCCCCATAATTCCAAACCGCAAAAAAGGGGAGTCTCCCTAAACCTGATGCTTCTAGGTATCTTCATTTCGTCTGTTGTCTATCGTAGGACCCGCAACAACGACCAATAGTCGAAAAGGGTTATCCCTTATAGATGCACTAAAAATGGACCGACGTGTTTCCGTGTCGGTCCATTTGTATTAATTAAAGTGGCAAAACCTTCGGTAGTTTCTGCGGGCAGGACATTCGCTCAAGGTCTTATATCTGCCAGGTTGCGTACCATTTTTCGCTTATTACCGCTATGGTGGCGAATTCTTTGGAGGGCGTGAATTCGAACGATGCCTCGGCGCCAGAGCCCCAGTTTTCGGTGCCGAGCGAAAACTGTTCTGCCAGCCCGCCCTTATCGTTCAGCAAAAGCACGCAGAAGTTGTAGCGGTCGAAAGATGCGCGGCTTGAGTTGATAGTCGTAGCACGGTAGACGTTGTCATCTGACTTCTTGAACGCGCTTTCAAGTGCGGCAGGGATATCCTCATTCGCAGCTTTTTGAATGTCTGAGGGCACCGATTCTTTACCTTCTTCTTCCTTTGCATCCTCAATCACGCTTTCAAGACTCGCCTTATGCGCGTCGGCCATAGTGAAGCCGTATTTCTCAACGAGTTCCTTCATCGTAAGCGCGCGCTCTGCGTAAGCGTCGCTCCAGCGTTCAGTGAAGGTGACGTAATCCGTATCGATGAGCGAAAGGCAATCAACCGATTCTTCAACGGCCGCGATATAGCGTTCCGCGAGTTTTCCAAGTTCAGGATCTTTAAAGCTCGCGCCCTTGAACGGTGCGATTTCATCGAGCTCATACTGGGCAAGCTGCTTGCGTACCTCCGCCGTAAGTTCCTGACCTGCGATTTTGTCCGAATATTGCCAGCGAGCTTCGAGGCCAGCCGCCAACGCAGGCAGGAATTCAGCGTCGGGATCTTGTGGGGTAGCCGTCGAAGAAGAAGCAGAAGCTGCTGAGGCGCTTGCAGTCGACGCGCCCGCTTGGCTTGAGGATGCGCCTGAACCACCACAGCCTGCTAATCCCAACACCATCGCAAACACACAGCACAAAAGAGCAAAGGTCAAGCCATTCTTTCGCATAGCTGCCCCCTTCCAATTTCTGCTTATCAACAGTCACTATTTTACCGTAGGCTTATAAGAAGGGTCTAACCCCTCTGCCAAATCTGGTGCGTGAGGTGCGCTCTTACGTGATAGTCTTACGACCATGAAAGCGAATATGATTGTTGCGCTTATACGTAGGGACGTAGAGTAGGTGACTTTAGCGATTATGCGTAGGGACGTAGAGTAGGTGACTTCAACGATGGCTATGAAGTGGGTATTTAACGCTGTGCCGAAGGGTAATTCCGACGTGCTTTCCATCATGTCGGCAGAGCACGCGGCTATGGCTCGTGCGTTTCACAAGAGCATTCCTAGCTACGAACCAACGCCGCTGGCGAACCTGAAGGCAAGGGCGGAACAGCTGGGTATTGGTGGGCTGTTCGTCAAAGACGAAAGCTATCGTTTCGGCCTGAATGCCTTCAAGGCGCTGGGTGGGTCGTACGCTATGGCGTGCTACATCGCGCAGCAGGTGGGAAGGGAAGTGGCCGATTGCAGCTTTGACTACCTAACCTCGGATCAGACGCGTGAAGACCTGGGGCAGGTCACCTTCTATACCGCGACTGATGGCAACCATGGCAGGGGCGTGGCCTGGTCGGCTAGGCAGCTGGGTCAGCGCGCGGTCGTGCGCATGCCGAAGGGAACAACCGAGGTTCGTCGTGCTGCCATCGAAGCGCAGGGTGCCGAAGTTACTATCGAAGATCTGAATTACGACGGTTGCGTGCGCTTGGCGGCTTCGCAGGCGCAGGCGTGCGAAAACGGCGTGCTTGTTCAGGATACGTCGTGGGAAGGTTACGAGCAGGTTCCCACCTGGATTATGCAGGGCTACAGCACGCTGCTGGCCGAAGCGCTCGAGCAAATGCGCGCGCAGGGGATTGACCGCCCAACCCATGTGTTTGCACAGGCGGGCGTTGGCTCGCTAGCTGCCGCGGTGGTGGGCTATTTTGTGAACCAGTTCCCCGATAATCCGCCGCGTTTCGTGGTGCTGGAATCGCAAGCTGCTGACTGCCTGTACCGCAGTGCTGCGGCGGGCGATGGCAAGCCGCGTATTGTCGAGGGTGACCTGTCGACTATCATGGCGGGTCTTGCGTGTGGTGAGCCGTGTACGATTGCGTGGGACATGCTGTACAACTACGCCGACGCGTTCGTTAGCTGTACCGATGATGTCACAATGCAAGGCATGCGCATGCTTGCGAAACCGCTTGAGGGCACCGACGATCCAAGCATTGTTTCTGGTGAGTCTGGTGCTGTTGGCATGGGTACCTTGGCAGCAATCATGCTTGATGATGCAAGCGCTGAACTGCGCGAAGGCCTAGGGCTTAACGAAACCTCTCAGGTCTTGCTTCTTTCGACTGAAGGCAATACCGACCCTCAGCGCTATCGCGAAATCGTCGGCGTTTAAATGAGTGCTGGCTTAAGGGCCTTGATAATTTCTTCGTCAGCGGGTAGCCAATCGACCGAGTCGATGTTGCTGGCATCAAGCCACTTGGCGGCCA
>JAZQRZ010000157.1:0-12058 GCA_045629845.1 Eggerthellaceae bacterium
CAAAGATTGGCGTTGTTGGCCCGAACGGCATGGGCAAGTCTACGCTGCTCAAAATCATGGCTGGTCTTGAAGAGGTCAGCAATGGCGAAGCGCGCTTAACGCCAGGCTATACGGTGGGCTTGCTGCAGCAAGAGCCGCCACTGATGGAAGATAAAACGGTGCGCGAAAACGTTGAAGTTGCCTTTGCGGATGTTATTGCCAAGGTTAATCGCTTTAACGAGATTTCGGCTGAAATGGCTGATCCCGATGCTGATTTTGATGCCCTGATGGATGAAATGGGCAAGCTTCAAGACGCAATTGATGCAGCAAATGGTTGGGACTTAGATTCGCAGCTGTCTCAAGCGATGGATGCACTGCAATGCCCCGATCCTGATGCGCCTGTAAATGTGTTGTCAGGTGGTGAACGTCGTCGCGTTGCCTTGTGTCGTTTGCTTTTGGAAGCACCTGATCTGCTGCTGCTTGACGAGCCGACCAACCATTTGGACGCAGAGTCGGTGCTTTGGTTAGAACAGTTTCTTTCTACCTATCCTGGTGCAGTGCTGGCAGTCACGCATGACCGCTATTTCTTGGATAACGTAGCCGAATGGATTTGCGAAGTTGACCGCGGCACGCTGTATCCGTATAAGGGTAACTATTCCACTTATCTGGAAACAAAAGCTGCTCGTTTAGAGCTGCAGGGTCAGCAAGATGCAAAGCGCGCCAAGAAGATGAAGGCCGAACTTGAGTGGGTTCGTTCGGGTGCGAAGGCTCGCCAGGCTAAAGGTAAGGCTCGTCTTGCTGCTTACGAACAGATGGCGGCTGAATCAGCGGCGCGTAAGAACGTTGATTTCTCGGAAATACATATTCCCGCTGGTCCGCGTTTGGGTAATAAGGTGCTCGAAGCCACTAATCTTCACAAGGCTTTTGGCGATCGCGTGCTTATCGATGATCTGTCGTTCACGTTGCCACGCAACGGCATTGTGGGCGTAATTGGTCCGAATGGTGTGGGTAAGACCACGCTGTTCCGCATGATTGTGGGTGAAGAAACACCGACCAGTGGTACGTTGGAGCTGGGTGAAACAGCGGTGCTGTCGTATGTCGACCAGAATCGCGCTGGCATCGATCCCGATAAAAGCGTATGGGAAGTCGTTTCTGATGGTCTTGATTTCATGAATGTGGCTGGTACCGAGGTTCCCAGCCGTGCGTATGTTGCTGCTTATGGGTTTAAGGGCTCAGATCAGCAGAAACCTGCTGGCGTGCTTTCGGGCGGCGAACGAAATCGTTTGAATCTGGCGCTTACTCTGAAGCAGGGTGGCAACCTGTTGCTTTTGGACGAACCGACAAACGACCTGGATACCGAAACGTTGGCCTCGCTTGAAGAAGCGCTCAACGAGTTTTCGGGTTGTGCGGTTATTACCAGTCACGACCGTTTCTTCCTTGACCGCGTGGCTACGCACATTCTGGCTTGGGAAGGAACTGACGAAAACCCTGGCGCTTGGTACTGGTTCGAAGGTAATTTCGAGGCTTATCAGGAAAACCGCATTGCTCGCTTGGGTGCTGAAGCAGCCAAGCCGCATCGTTTGCATCGCAAGTTAACGCGCGACTAGGTTTTATGATTCATGCTGATTGATTCGCTGACATATGCGATTGAGTATTCTGGCGCGCTCGAGACATTCTGGGGCAAGTTGGATGCTAACGAAGATGCTACTTTGGGTGTAGCGGCTTCGGCACGCCCCTTCATGGTTGCAGCGCGCTTTGTGCATAAGCCGCAGCCTACGTTGGTTGTCGTAGCAGGCGAAGAAGCAGCGGCGAATTTTGCACGGAATACTTCGGCGTATTTGGGCGACGATTGCGTGGCTCATTTTCCCGATAGGTCTGATTATCCATTTCGGGCGCAATCGCCAAACCCTCGTCAGATTGCTCGTCGTTTAGAAGTTGCACATGCGCTTGCAACGGGAAAGCCGATGGTTGTTGTTGCGTCGGCTCGTGCCTTGTTACGCATGTTGCCCCCTGTATCGGCGGGTGTGCATAAGCCGGTGGTTTTGACTGCTGGCTGCGAATTGATGGATCAGCCTAATGCTGAAGCGCTGAATCTGGCTGAGTTCGATGATTTACCACGTGCTTTGGAAGAACGTGGCTACGAGAATACGGGTGAACTGGAAGGTCCTGGCACCTTTGCGGTAAAGGGTGGCGTTATCGACGTTTTCCCAGGTAATCTGTCTTATCCAGTACGTCTTGATTTCTTTGGCGACGAATTGGATGAGATTCGTCGCATTGTTCCTTCAACAGGGCAAACAATTTCTGCGCTTGATCAGGTAGAAATCTTTGCAGTTCGCGAATTTGCCAGCACATCCGCGTTGGTGGCGCGTGTTGCTGATGCGCTAAAGCGTCCCGCGCGAACAAACCCGGCTTTGCGCGAATTGTTAGAGCAGCTGGAAGGCGGCCTGCATTTTGATGGCGCTGATGCGCTGCTGCCATATTTGTATGACACAACGGTTACGCTGGGTGATTATGCGGGTCGAAACACTATGACGTGCCTGATAGAGCCGCGCTCGTTGTTTGACGATGCAGCTCATGCTTTCGAAGAGCTTGAAAGTGCAGCGCATGGAAGCAATATTGCATTAACTGGTTTATTCGCTGAGCCTTCGATGCTTAGCTTTGGCCATGGTCAGCGTGCGACGTATCTGTCGCTTATGCGTGCTGGCGAAGGTCTTGACGATGAACTGCCTGTCAAGCGTGTGGAAGTGGCAGGGCATCCCGATAAGCTGTTTGGTCGTTTAAAACAGCTGACGGATCAGAATTTCACCGTGGTGTTTAGTGCGCCTAATTATCGTGCGCGTCAAGACATGATGCTTGCTTTTGTCGAGCATGGGTTGCCTATTGCCGAGCGTTTAGATGTTCAAGAGAAGGCTTCGGAAGATAACCAAGGCAGCAATGATGGTGCTGCTCAGAATTCGGGCCGATTAAAGCGTGGCATCGTAAACGTGGTTGATGTTGAAATTCCTTTGGGCATGATTATTCCCAAGGCGAAATTGGCCATGATTAGCGTTTCCGATACGCAAGGCTCGGCAAGTCGTAAACCTACGCGTCATATCGATATTACTGAAATCACCTTCCCGTATGCGCCTGGTGACTACGTGGTTCATGCGGCTCATGGCATTGGCCATTTTACGGGTTTGGTGCAGCAAGAAGTCGACGGCACCCGCCGCGATTATCTGCTGATTGAATACGCAGAAGGCGACAAGCTGTATGTTCCTGTCGAACAGCTTGATCGCGTTACGCGTTACGTGGGTCCCGAAGGTGGCGAGCCGCGTTTGACGCGCTTGAATACAGCTGACTGGTCGCGCGCGATGACGCGTGCACGCAAGGCTACGAAGAAGTTGGCCTTCGACCTTGTCGATGTGTATGCACGTCGTGCAGCTGTTCAAGGCTTTCGCTTCAGTCCTGATACGCCGTGGCAGCACGAAATGGAAGAAGCTTTCCCGTATCAAGAAACGCCTGATCAGTTGGCTGCAATCGCTGACGTAAAGGCTGATATGCAGTCTGGTCGTCCTATGGATCGCCTTATTTGCGGCGATGTGGGCTTTGGAAAAACTGAAGTAGCTTTGCGTGCGGCATTTAAGGCTACGCAAGATAACAAGCAGGTTATGGTGCTGTGTCCTACGACCATTTTGGCGCAGCAGCACTATACGAACTTCCGTGACCGCTGCGAGCCATTTGGTGTGAAGGTTGAAGTTCTTTCGCGTTTCCGCACAGCTGCCCAGCAAAAGGTGGCACTTGAAGGCTTCGCGAATGGCGATGTTCAGATTCTGGTTGGTACGCATCGTTTGCTGTCGCGCGATGTAAATCCTCATGATCTTGGCTTGATTATCATCGACGAAGAGCAGCGCTTTGGCGTGGGCCACAAAGAACAGATGAAGAATCTGCGCGAATATATCGACGTGTTAACGCTTTCGGCTACACCTATTCCACGTACGATGCAGATGTCGCTTTCGGGTGTGCGCGATATGTCGCTGATTCTGACACCGCCTGATGAACGTCGTGCCGTTGAGGTGCATGTGGGCGAATGGGATCCCGACTTGGTTAGTGCTGCTATCCGTCATGAGCTAGCTCGCAAGGGTCAGGTGTACTACGTTTCTAATCGTGTACGTTCTATCGATGAAGCGGTAGCTCGCGTGCAGCAGGCTGCTGGCGAAGCGCGCGTTGGTGTGGCGCATGGGCAGATGAGCAAAGAAGAGCTCGAGCACGTGATGGAAGATTTTTCTGCGGGTGAACTTGATGTGTTGGTGGCTACCACCATTATCGAAAGCGGCATCGACAACCCGCATACAAATACTTTGATTATCGAAGATTCACAGCGTTTGGGCCTTGCGCAAATGTATCAGCTGAAGGGTCGTGTTGGCCGCTCGGCAACGCAGGCTTATGCGTACTTCATGTTCCCTGACAATATTCCTCTAACCGAGGAAGCAGTGGCTCGTTTAACAGCTTTGGGCGAACATCAAGATCTTGGTAGCGGTATGCGTATTGCGCTGCGCGACCTTGAGATTCGTGGTGCAGGCAGCATGCTTGGTGCCGAACAGCATGGCAATATGAGCGCAGTGGGCTTCGATTTGTTTGCTCAGATGTTGGCAACTGCTGTGAATGCAACGCGCGAAGGAAACTTGAAGGCGGCCGACATGCTGCCGCCAGCGCTGTCGGATATTACGGTGAATCTACCTGGTGCAACATTCTTGCCTGAAGATTACGTTCCAGGCGCTGATGAACGCGTTATGTGGTATCGCCGTATTGCATCTGCATCAGATCGTCAGTTGGTTGACCAGTTGTATAACGATTTAAAGCAAAAGCGTCCTGAAATGCCGCAAGAGGCACGCAACTTGTTTACGAAGGCGCGCATCAAAGCTTATGCTTTCGAGCATCACATCGATGTGGTTTCTATTGTTGCGGGCAAGTTGGTTGTTGATCCAATTGATATTCCTCGCGATGTCATGACAAGCTTGCGTCGTTCCAAAGCTACATGGACGCCTGACAAGCGAAAGCTGCGTCTTCCGCTTAAACACTTTGCCGCCGAAGACGATGCTGAACTAATGGAAGCTATACTGGCTTTCTTAGAAGGTCTCGACCAATAATATGCAAAAGGGCAGTCCCTTTTGCATATGTTGAAGGAAGGAACGCCATGTCGTTCACATTAGGACTTGCGCAATGCAGCCATCCAGTCGATGGCAATGTTCTTGACATGGTTGATGCATGGGCTGCAAAAGCAAAGGCGGCCGGTGTTGACCTTCTTGTTTTTCCTGAATCGCTTATGACGCCATTTGATGCATCGGCAGACGAATTTGCGCGTGCGGCTGAACCGCTTTCTGGTCCGTTTTGTTCTGGGGTAGATGCCTTGGCGCGGAAACATGGGCTGTGGATGGTGTATACCGCTAACGAACTAAACGAGAATGGTCGCCCGTTTAACACGGCTGTGGTGGTTAATGATGCAGGCGAAAAGCAAGCGGTGTATCGCAAGGTGCATCTGTTTGATACCGACTTCGTTAAAGAATCAGACAAGGTGTGCGCGGGAGCGCAGTATTTGCAGCCAGTTGTTACACCGTTTGGTCGCATTGGTATTGGTATTTGTTTCGACCTGCGTTTTCCCGAACAAGCGCGCGCTGCTGCATTGCAGGGCGCAGATGTGATGCTGTATCCAGCTGCTTGGGTGGATGGCCCAAGCAAGGTGTATCAGTGGCGTACGCTGTTGGCTGCTCGCGCAATCGAAAACGAATTCTTCGTGGCAGGTCTTTCTCGTTGTGATCGCGCTTTTGGCGAAGCAAAGCGCGACTATGCTGGCCATAGCTGCGTGTATGGGCCGCTTGGGGAAGAACTGGCTAGTGCTGATCTAGAAGAACAGCTTCTGGTTGTTGAATTGAACCTTGAGGATATCGCAAAAGCTCGCGCTGCTATGCCCGTGCTTGAACAATGTGACAAGGGGCTGGACCCTTTGTCACATTCTTGATAGGAGGATGCATGACAAAGAACGCTGAATACACGCAAGAGTATCTGGACATCATGGCGTCGCTTGATGGCGATATTCCCGGTCGTGAAAACGCTTTTGCCTACATGGAAAACTCGACAGCCTTGGTGCACTACATCCAGGCTGAGTCGTCGTTTGTTCCACGTTTGTTCGACCGTGAAACATACGACAAGATGAAATGGTTAGCTGAAACTTCGCATAGTATTTGCGAAAAGGTGATGCGCCGCTATCTTGATGATCCAAGTTATCGCGAATTGTTCGATTATGACGAGCGTCTTCGCGAACTCATTCTGATTCCGCAGCGCTACGATGCCTTGTTGCCTTTTGCTCGTTTCGACGTTTTCTTGAATGAAGACACGCTGGAAGGCGGCTTTTGTGAGTGGAATGCCGATGGCTCGTCAGGTATGAACGAAGATCGCGAGCTGAACATTTCGCTTGCACCTTCAGCAACAATGCGCCAGTTTGCGGCAAACCATCAGCTTCAAACCAGCGACTTGTTCAATCCGTGGGTTGAAGAGTTCATCCGCATTTACAACACCTTCGAAAACAAGGTAGAACATCCTACGTTTGCTATCGCTGACTTTATGGAAAACGCGGTGGTCGACGAATTCCGCGTGTATGCACGCTATTTCGGCGAGCATGGTTATCCTTGCTTAGTCGAAGATGTTCGTGATTTGGTATACGACGCAAGCAAGCGCGAATTACGTGACAAGAAGGGCCGCAAGATCGATGCTATTTGGCGTCGCTCGGTTACGAATGACATCTTGAATAATTGGGATGCTAGCCAGGACATGATTTCTGCTGTGCGCGACGGCGCTGTGGCTCTCATTGGTAGCTTTGCGGGGCACATCGTGCATGATAAGCAGATTTTCGACGCCGTATTTTGGCCGGAAACGCGCGAAATGCTAACCGAAGAAGAACTGCGTCTTGTTGATCAGTACGTACCGCAGACCAAGTTCCTTGACGATGAACACATTAATCTTGATGAAGTGCGTGCTAATAAAGACGCCTGGATTATTAAGCCGACTGACCAGTATGGTGCTCACGATGTGTATGCTGGCCAGATGCATACTCAGCAGGAATGGGAAGACATCGTCGATCGCTTTAGCAACGGTAAGGCAGGCGCCCCCTTCTTGGTGCAAACGTACCTTACGCCCTTCCGCACCGAGCTTTTGCCAATCTGCAATGATTTGCTTATTGCTGATGATGTCGACATTCCTCGTGAGACAGCGTTCTATAACAATATGCCGGGTCTGTATACGTTTAACGGAAAATTTGGCGGCGTGTTTGCACGCCTAGGGCCTAAGCCTATTATTAGCCAACCTATGGGCGACCTTACTAGTGCCGTCATTTGGGTAGATTGCAACCTCGATTAAAAATATGGAAAAGGGTCAAATCCTTTTCCATATCTTGGTTTTAAACTAAAGGTATGAAAGTAGTTCAAGGTATAGTCGCTGCTATAGCAGCTGTTGCGCTGTCAGTTGTCATTGTGACAGTGGGTTTTGCTGTGTGCATTTTGCCCCCAGTAACGCAAGGCCTTTCCAACATGTTTGCGCAAGATAGTTTGTCGCCATACGACCGCACCCAGCTGGTTCAGGTGGCAGATGCCACGCGCGATTATTCGTTTGGAAGCCACGACGAAAAGAAGCTGTATCGCACGATTTATCAGGTTTGCAAGGATTACGAAAAGAAGCTCAGCGATTCAGGCGGTGCTGTTCCTTCCGATTTTCCCAAGCTTGACCGTGTGGTTGATCTTAACAATGTGAACCAGATAAAGTCTGCGTTCACGGGTGCATCCGAGTTGTATTGCTTCTCGGAAAACACGGTGTCTCACCTGGATGATTGCTACACGCTTGTCGCTCGCGCATTTCCTGTGCTGGTTATTATTGGCGCTGTTGCCCTTGTTGGCTTGGTGTTTGTGGGGGTAGTGGGGCGCAGACGGGCCGTAGGAAGCGTAATCTTTTCGGCGGGGATTATGGTTATCGTCGCATTTGTGGCGCTGGCTATTTGGGCAATTATCGACTTCGATGGTTTCTTCGGCATGTTCCATCAGCTGTTCTTCAGCCAAGGCAATTGGGAGTTCCCTTACGATAGTTTGTTGATTTGCTCATTACCGACTGAATTTTGGATGGGCATGGGGGCTGTGTGGCTTGTCGTGTCTTTTGTCGTGTCTATACTGTCTATCGCAATTGGTAAACGTCTGAGGAAATAACTATGACAGAACAAGTACGGGTGCGCTTTGCACCATCTCCTACGGGTCGTCTTCATATTGGCGGTGCTCGTACGGCTATTTTTAACTGGGCTTTTGCTCGTGCCATGGGTGGCACCTTTATTTTGCGTATCGAAGATACCGACCCCGAACGTTCAACAGAAGAAAACGTTCAGGTTATTCTTAATGCCATGAAGTGGCTGGGCCTTGATTGGGATGAAGGTCCCGAAGTTGGCGGCGAAGCTGGTCCGTATTTCCAGATGCAGCGCATGGATACTTACACAGCAGCGCTTGAAAAGCTGAAAGAACGCGGGGCAGTGTACCCATGCTTTTGCACGAAAGAAGAACTTGACGCAAAGCGTGAAGCTGCAGGCGAAAGCTATGCTGGCTACGACCGCACGTGTCGCGATTTGGACCCTGCTGAAGCAGCTCGTCGTATCGAAGCAGGCGAACCGCATGTGTGGCGTCTGAAGGTGCCCGAAAATCATGGCCCTATCGAATTCGACGACGCCGTGTATGGTCATGTCTCCTTCCCGGCTGACGTTATGGATGACATGATTCTGGTGCGCACCGATGGCAGCCCAACGTACAACTTTGCCGTTGTTTGCGACGATACGAATATGGGTATCACGCACGTTATTCGCGGCGATGACCACCTGTCCAATACACCACGTCAGATTCTGATTTACGAAGCGCTTGGTGCAAAGACGCCTACCTTTGCTCATCTGTCGATGATTCTGGGTCCCGACGGCAAGAAGCTGTCGAAGCGTCATGGCGCCACCAGCGTGGAAGAATATCGTGACCGTGGTTATCTCCCCGATGCTATGGTGAATTTCCTGGCATTGCTGGGCTGGTCGCTTGATGGCGAAACCACAGTCATGAGTCGCGATGTTATCTGTTCCGAATTCTCGCTTGATCGCATTACCAAGAAAGATGCCATTTTTGACGAAACAAAGCTTTCGTGGATGAATGGTCAGTACATTCAGAAGATGGGCGCCGAAGAATGGGTGCGTCTTAGCAGGCCGTGGCTTGCTCGTGCACATGCCGAAGGTTATCCGTATGTGTACACCGCAGTGGTGCCTTCGCCCGATCCAAATGCACCTGCCGAAGAAGAGGAATTTGTGCCGCTGAATGAGGAGCAGCTGGCTGCGTTTGATGATGAATATGCAGCAAATCCTGCGTTCTTCGAAGCGCTGTATCCGCTTGTAAGTGAACGCGAAACACGTCTGGCAGAAAGCCAGTCAAAGTTGGCCTATATGTTCTGGGGCCCTCATGTACTGCTTGACGAGAAAAGCGTGAACAAGGTTTTGAAGAAGGAAGGTGCCCGCGCCGACGAAGCTTTGGTAGCGTGCCGTGGTGTCTTGGCTGACGAGTCTAATCCTTGGGAAGCGGCTGTTCTTGAAGAAAAGTGTCGCGCTTTGGCCGAGCCGATGGAAATGAAGCTGAAGAATCTGTTGCAGCCGCTGCGTGTTGCTGTTTGCGGCAACATGGTTTCGCCGCCGCTGTTCGAATCGATTGAGCTTCTGCGTCGCGAAGACGTGCTTGCTCGTATCGATGCCACGCTTGCTGCAATCGGCTAATCTGCTTTTCATGCGAATCAAAAAGACCCTTGGTTCCAGGGGTCTTTTTTGTTGTTATGGGCTGGCTCTTGTTGGCTTATTGTTTCATTTGCCCTGCTGTATGAGCTCTGTCGCATTTATGCTGTTCCATTTGCCCCTGTCGTATTTTGTTTTCAGCGCACTATAATGAGCCAGAAACTAAGAAGCGGTTGCTTGTTGACAGCTGCATTTGCATAAGGAGAAATACATGTCTAATACCCGTTCTTATCTGTTCACGTCCGAGTCGGTAACTGAAGGGCATCCTGACAAGCTGTGCGACCAGGTGTCCGACGCTATTCTTGACGCTATTCTGACGAAGGAAGCTCAGCTGGCTAAAGAAGGTTATGTGTCGCCCAATAGCGGCCGCGCTGCTAGTCTTGATGAAGTGCGCTGCGCCATCGAAACGTTCACTACAACCGGCGTGGTTAACGTAATGGGCGAAGTTCGCACGCAGGCTTATGTTGATGTCGATACCATCGTGCGCGAAGTCGTTCGTTCCATTGGCTACACCGGCTCTGATATGGGCTTCGATGCCGAAACGTGCGCTGTTGCTAACTACATTCATTCGCAATCGGCTGACATTGCTATGGGTGTTGATGAATCCTATGAAGCTCAGCAGGGTAAAGCAGTCGAAGGCGATGCTTACGATCTGATTGGTGCAGGCGACCAAGGCATCATGTTTGGTTATGCTTGCGACGAAACATCCACGCTTATGCCTATGCCTATTTTCCTGGCACATCGTTTGGCTGAACGTTTAACCATGGTTCGTAAGAACGGTACGCTGCCGTATCTGCGCCCCGATGGAAAGACTCAGGTTTCGGTGCGTTATGAAGACGAACGCCCTGTGGCTGTTGAAAAGATTCTTGTTTCCACGCAGCATTCCCCCGAGGTTTCTACTCCGCAGATTAAGGAAGACCTTATCGAGTACGTTATCAAGCCTGTCTTAGACGCTGAGGGCGTAAGCTGGGAAGATGCTGAGATTTACGTAAATCCCACGGGCCGCTTTGTTGTGGGTGGTCCCATGGGTGACACGGGCCTTACGGGTCGCAAGATTATCGTTGACACCTATGGCGGCAAGGGTCGTCATGGTGGTGGCGCCTTCTCTGGTAAGGACTGCACTAAGGTCGATCGTTCGGCAGCTTATGCAGCACGTTGGGTTGCTAAGAACATTGTGGCTGCCGGTTTGGCCAAGCGTTGCGAAGTGCAGCTAGCATACGCTATTGGCGTTGCTCATCCGCTTTCCATCTTCGTAAACACCTTCGAAACCTCTACGGTTCCTGAAGCCGATATCGAACGTGCGGTAACCGAGGTCTTCGACTTGCGTCCTGCAGCTATCATCGATGCACTGCAGTTGCGTCGTCCGATTTATCGTCTTACCAGCAATTATGGCCACTTTGGCCGCGAGCTTCCCGAATTCACATGGGAAAAGACCGACAAGGTTGATGCTCTGCGCGCTGCTTGCGGCAAATAAGCAAAACGAAATAAAGTATCTAATGCGGAATAGGGCTTGGCTCTATTCCGCTTTCTTATTGGTACACTAACAGGCATGAAACTCGCTTCAGTCATACTTGATATTCCTACGCAGGCGCTTGATACGCCTTATACGTATCTTGTGCCTGAAGATGTGGCAGAAGGGGATTACCCCATTCAGGTTGGCTGTGCAGTTGTCGTACCGCTTGGTCCACGTCAGGCCGTCGGCTTTGTGGTGGAACTCATGGAATGTGAACCAGACGAAATTCCTGGTGGCCTTGATCCTTCCAAGTTGAAATACATCAAGCGTGCGGTCAGCTCTTCTTACTTTGACGAAGAAGGTGCTGCGTGTGCACAGTGGATGTCCGAACGCTACATCGCGCCGCTTTCCGCTTGCGTGCGACTGTTTACGCCGCCCGGTGGGGTGCCGCGTATGGTGCGTGCACAAGGTGGCTACTGGCGATTGGAACAGCCTGCTATTGGCGAAGTGGATGATCGTTGGGTAAAGCTGGGTCCCAATGTTGCTGACTATACTCCGCGCAAAAATGCGGTGAAGCAAATTCAGATTCTTGAGGCGCTTTCGCGTGGTGAACTGCGAACGACTGAATTAGCGCTTGAATTTGGCAATGTGAATTCGACGCTGAAATCGCTTGCTGAAAAAGGTGTCATTGAAATCGAACCCCGCCGTCGCATGCGCGGCATGAGTGAAGGATTTGCTTGCGTATCACCTTCTGACGCATTTGAAGCTGTGACGAGTGGAGGCAAAGCGGTTAGCGAGGACTGTTTGAG
>JAZQRZ010000158.1:0-18092 GCA_045629845.1 Eggerthellaceae bacterium
GCTTGTTCGGCTTTGTTCTGCATGTCGACGTCAAGCGTGGTGTAAATCTTCAGACCGCCTTCGAACAAGTCAGCATACGAGCAGTTGTACTTGTTATCGGCTTCCATAAGCGAATCGCGTACAAAACTGGTGAAATACGGGTACGCATAAATACCTTGGGACGGCTCTTCAGGCGCAGGGTTAAGACCCAATTCTTGAGCGATTGCTTCATCGTACTGAGCCTGAGTAATATCGCCAGCAGACAGCATGCGTTCGAGCACTTGATTGCGACGATCAAGGCATTCGTTAGGGTTTTCTTTGGGATTGAACGCTGTTGGCGACTGCGGAATGCCGACCAAAGCAGCAGCCTGAGCCAACGTAAGATCAGCAGCTGAAACCTGGTAGTAATTCGTTGCCGCTGCCTGAATGCCATAGCAACCATCGCCATAGTTAATGGTGTTCAGGTACATGTTCAGAATTTCTTCCTTGGAATACTTCTTTTCCATTTCGAGAGCAAGCTCGGCTTCGCGCGCCTTACGCTTCAACGAAATATCGGTTGCTTCCTCGGAAAGTGCAGTGTTACGTACGAGCTGCTGAGTAATGGTGGAAGCACCTTCGATAGGACCACCGCGCAAGTTATTAACAAGAGCGCGTGCGATACCTGGCACGTCAACGCCGTTGTGCTCGTAAAAGCGAATGTCTTCGACATCGATAGTGCCGCGAATGACATACGAGCTGATAGCATCAAGAGCAACAGGATCGCGCTTTTCAAGCTGAAACTTTGCGAGCAACGTGGTGCCATCGCTGGCATACATGTAAGAGTCTTCTGCAAAGTTAAACGAATCGCTGTTGATTTCTGGAAGGTCAGATGTCCATGTTTCGTAAGCCGAAACAACACTTGCAAATGCACGGAAGCCAGCGAAGCCCAAAGCAAGCACAAAGATTAGCGCGAGCCACGCAATTGCATGGCTTTTTGTTTGGCGCATTTTGCGTCGTATTTTCATAATGAGGCCCCATCGGTTCCGGTTAAGCTGCATGTCTGATTTCTGTCCATTATACTGCAAAGGGAAAGGACGGATTATCCATGGCACATTCGAGAGACATACCAGAACTGTTAGCGCCGGCAGGCAACCTAGAGTGTTTGCATGCAGCTGTAACCGCAGGCGCTGATGCAGTATATTTGGGGCTCGACGAGTTTAATGCGCGTCGTAACGCAGACAATTTCACCTTGGAAAACCTTGGTGAAGCATGCGAATATGCCCATCTGCGTGGTGTTTCCATTTATATAACGATGAACGTGGAGATTCTGCCCAGCGAACTAACGCGAGCAATTGATTTTGTTCGTCAGGCTTGGGAAGCCGGCGCTGATGCCTTTATCGTGCAAGACTTAGGCCTTGCACGCGAACTGGGCCGCGCTGTTCCTGAAGCACCCTTGCATATTTCTACGCAGATGAACACTCATAATGCTGCTGGCATTGCCGCGGCAGCAGAACTGGGTGCGCAGCGTGTGACTTTGGCCCGCGAACTTGCAATAGCAGAAATTGCTGAACTGGCTGACCTTGCTGCCCAGTTGGGTATGGAAGTGGAATGTTTTGCACATGGCGCTTTATGCATTTGCTATTCAGGACAGTGTTTGATGTCTTCGATGATTGGCGGACGATCTGCCAACCGCGGCTTATGCGCACAAGCATGTCGCCTACCCTATGAGCTTCGTCGCACCGACAGAGAAGACGCACTGCCAGCCGAAGGCGAGCATCTGCTTTCGCCACGCGATTTGTGCAGCATAAACCTGTTGGACGAATTGAGTACTGCAGGCGTTTCGTCGCTAAAAATCGAAGGCCGCATGAAGTCTCCTGACTATGTATATGCCGTTGTATCGGTATATCGCCAGGTTCTGGATAGCGGTCAACCAGCAACCGAGGCTCAGCAGGCCCAACTTGCTGAAGCATTTTCTCGTGGGTTTACCACAGCGTATTTGGAAGGAGCTCGCGGCAACGATATCATGAGCTACGGACGCCCCAATAATCGTGGCGTATTCATTGGTCGCGTGGCACGAGCTGACGAAGATACTGCTTTTATCTCACCCGAAGTTAAGCTTCATGCCGGCGATACGCTGGAATTTTGGACGAACCGCGGACATTTTGCCGCATCCGTTAGCGATGCAACGCCCGACAAAAACGGTCTTGTACGCGTTACTGTTGACCAGCGTACAAGCAAGGGCGACCGCGTCTTCCGTGTTCGCAACGCCGAAATGGCTTTTGAAGACGATGCTTTTGCACCCCGCGTTCCCGTTGAAGGGTTTGTAACCTTACGCGTTGGCGAGCCTGCAAAGGTAGCTTTCTCGGCGAAGAATGCCTACGCTGAAGTTGAAGGTTCTCTTGTTGAGACTGCACGCACACGCGCTGTATCCGAACAAGATGTACGTGATCACGTTGATCGTTTGGGCAACACCCCCTTTGTTCTAGAGCACCTTGAGGTTGATCTTTCTGATGGTGTAGGTATCGGTTTTTCGCAGCTTCATCACCTGCGCGCCGATGCACTAGAAGCACTAAAAGCAGAGATGTTAAAGACATACGAAGCTTTGTCTCGAGTACCGCGCTCGGAACAAGCCTCGGCTAACCGTTCCTCGCTCTCGGCTCGGCAGCTGCGGAACTCGCCCGCTTCGCAGGCTCAAACAGTCCTCGCTCCCGCCTCGCCTTCGCTCGTCACAGCCTCAGATAGTTCCTCACGTGGTACTCGAGACAAAACTTCACCACTTAAGGTTGTTGCGCTGGCTACCAATCCATCGTGCGCACGCGCCGCAAAGCGCGGCGGCGCTGAAGCACTGTATGTGCCGCTGCTTAACTTCCGCCGCGGACAAGCGCAACTTGCAGGTGTACGCCAGGAAGATCCCGAACAGGCTGGCTACCCAAAGCAATGCGTACCTGTTTTGCCAACGATTGATCATGACCCTGTTTATGGTGCAACATACGCAACGCGCGAAACTACCCTTCCCTTTGACCTATGGGATTACATCAAAGAAGAGAAGCCTGTCTTTGCTGACAACTGGGGTGATGTGCTGCGCGCTCTTGAATGTGGTGCCATTGTTGAAGTTGGTCCGCATATTCCTGCAACGAACGCTGCCACACTTCAGCTGTTTGCTGACATGGGTGTTACTCGTGTGTGGCTTTCGCCAGAATTGACATTGGGACAAATAGCTGATTTGGCGCAAGACTCGCCTGTGCCTCTTGGCCTTACCGTTGCTGGCGCGCAAGAACTTATGATTACCGAACATTGTTTGCTTATGAGCCAAGGACCTTGCAACGAACAATGTGAAACTTGTCCGCGACGTAGTCATGCGCACTTCCTACGCGACCGCAAGGGTTATGACTTCCCCGTTGTTACTGACATGCTGGGACGCAGCCATTTGTACAACGGCATCGAACTTGATGCGGTAACTACACTGCCCGATTTAGCTGACATTGGCATTTCAGCCGTCATGGTTGACACAACGCTTATGTCGAAACAGGAAGCAGAGTCGGCTGTTAAGCGCACTGTTCGCGCACGTGACCTTGCGATTTCCGAGCGTAAAGCTGTACAAAAACGCCCCGGAACGACCACAGGTCATTTGTTCCGAGGCGTGCAGTAGCTATAAGACGTTACGGCTATTCTTTGCCAGCAGCAGTTTCGTCGCCTTCTTGCATAAGCTTGACGCCTTCGTCGTACAGCTTCTGAATATCAGCGATACGCGAATCATAGGTCGACTGGTCAAACGATTCGCCATTCATGTCAGCATACAGCGTGATGTAATCATCAAGCGCTTCGCGAAGCTTCTTGGAGCCATCAACGTACTTTTCCTGAACATCCTTAAGCGCGTCAGGAGCCTCGAGGTCATCAAGCTTATCGAGTGCCTGATAAGCATTTTCAGCCTGCGTGCGCATGTTCACGATATCGTTGCGCGAAACTGCATCGGTAAATGAATCAAGGCCAGTCCCGAGTTCGTCCATAATCTCGTTAACTTGCGACATATACGCACGATTTGCTTGCTGTTCAGTAGAAGCAGTATTAGCAGCAGGGTTCATGCAACCAACCAGCATGCCGCAGGTGAGCGCAAGGGTGCAAACTAATGCAGAAATCAGAACGATGTGCTTACGAAACATGTCGGTTCTCCTTATTGGAAAGCGTTATATCAAAACTAAGTGGTAGGCGCTGCGCCGCTTGATGCTGCACTACCAGAGCTTCCTTGTTGTTCTTTCTTAGCAGCTTCTTCGGCAGCCTTCTTAGCTTCTTCTTCCTTCTTCTTGGCTTCTTCTTCAGCCTTCTTCTTTTCTTCTTCTTCCTTCCTTATACGTTCTTCCTCGGCACGTTTTGCCTGATAGTACGATTCGCTCATAATGTTGTGCGAAGGATCATCGTATGCAGTGTACGGCGGATTATCGTACACCTGGAAGTTTTGAACGGGGATACCTTTGATTTCCATGATATCAGTCGTATACCAACGGAAAACATCGCCGCAGGAACCAGCGCTAACTGCTTGTACATACGACGGATCACCCACCCAAATTGCTGCAGCGTTAAACGGTGTATAGCCAACAAAACTGATGTCCTTGTAATCTTCGGACGTACCGGTCTTGCCTGCTACCTGCTGACCGTTGTACATGGCAGCGTCAGTACCCGTACCACCATTAACAACGCCCATCATAGACTTCTGAGCTGCATAGGCTTGTTCGTTTGTCAGCACGCGTGTTGCACGCTTTTCGGGGTCGGAATCATCAACGATTACGTTGCCATTACGATCCTTGATGGTGGTAATAGCACACAGATCATGATGCACGCCGCCATTCGCGATAGTGGCAACAGAATTTGCTAGTTCGAGTGGAGTAACGTTTTGTACGCCCAGCGTAAGTGCTGCGCCAACCGTGTTAACACCCAAATCGGTTGTTACACCCATGTCGTAAGCCGTTTGCGCAACATCCTTCACACCAATCGAAGAGATAAGACGTACAAAGCCCGTGTTGGAAGAGACAGCCAATGCACCAGAAATGCTCTTCGTGCCGTAATTCGTATTGGCGTAGTTTTCCAACG
Source organism: Eggerthellaceae bacterium (assembly GCA_045629845.1). Classification (GTDB taxonomy): domain Bacteria; phylum Actinomycetota; class Coriobacteriia; order Coriobacteriales; family Eggerthellaceae; genus UBA9715. The sequence continues at coordinate 5,044 of JAZQRZ010000158.1, forward strand.
TATAGCCATCGATAGTAGCTGGCGAAGAGCAATCGACATAGGTAGTATCGGGGTTGATACCCTTCTTGATTGCCGTAACCAACGTAAACGTCTTAAAGACTGAACCGCAAGGACGACCGCCGCCACCTTGACCTGTAGCGATATTGACCTGGCTAACGTTGTAATCAGCACCACCAACAATAGCTTGAACATTACCCGAAGCAGGATCCACAACAGCCATAGCAACTTCGAGGCCATCGTTACCCATAGCATCACGTTTTGCCTGACATGCAGCTTCGGCTGCCTGTTGGCATTCCACATCGAGCGTGGTGTAAACCGTAAGGCCGCCGCGCAGAATATCTGCTTCAGACAAGTCGTAGTTGTTGTACAGCAATTCGCGTACGTAGCTTGTGAAATACGGATACGCAACGATGCCATCGTCGCGCTGCTCTTGCGGGTTCAGCGCAAGAGGTTCGCTATTGGCTGCTTCATATTCTTCCTGCGTGATGTAGTGTTCGCGCAGCATAGCTGACAACACAACATCGCGGCGATTAAGCGCATTTTCGGGATACAGCAACGGATCGTTTTGCGTTGGCGACTGCGGAATACCAGCCAACAGCGCTGCTTCTGCCAGCGTAAGTTCACCAGCTGACTTGCTGAAATAGCGATGCGAAGCTGCTTCAATACCATAAGCACCTGAACCGTAATTAATTGTATTCAGATACATGTTCAGGATTTCGTCCTTGGAATACATCTTTTCGAGCTCGGTGGCGATAAACATCTCGCGCGCCTTACGCTTTACAGTGATGTCATCCATTTCGTCGGCCAAGATGGTATTACGCACGAACTGCTGCGTAATCGTTGAAGCACCTTCAATGCGCCCGCCCGTAAGGTTATTAACGAAGGCGCGAGCAACGCCGAAATAGTCAACGCCGCCATGCTCGTAGAAACGAGCATCCTCGGTCGAAACAGTTGCTTGAATAAGATACGGACTGATTTGATTCAGCTCGACTGGTTCGCGATACTCCATCTGCAAACGCGCAAGAAGCGTGGTGCCATCGGCTGCATACACGTAGGTTGGCAACGAAGTGTTGAACGCATCGGCGCTTTCGTAGTCTGGTAAATCTTCGAACCAGGAATTGACCATGGCGTAAGCACTAACGCCAGCTGCGCCAATTAAGACGACAACTATTGCCAGTACGGCAAGAAGGCCTGCAACAGGCCGCTTTTTCTTGACTCCGGGTCTTCTTTTTACGGATCTAGAACTCATGAATCCCCCTTATCTGTGACCGATATTCTAGCATTCAGCACATAAAGGGGTGATTTCGTCAAAGAGGCTTCAAAAGTAAGACACCAACCTGAAAAGAGCATCCCGAGATATTTAGATGTTTTTGTCTGAAGCAAGAGTGGATTCTACTTGGGCAAGCTGGGTGCGAATAGCTTGACGCGACGTGCCGCCTTCGGTGGTACGAGCATCAGCAATAGCTTCCAAGTCGAGCGCTTCAGTAATGTCAGCCTCGAACAAATCGCTTTCAGCTTTGAAGTCTTCAAGCGACAGATCTTCTAGGCCACAACCACGCTGATCGCACAAAAGCACCAGATGACCCACGACTTCGTGAGCGCGACGGAAAGGCAAGCCCTTCTTTGCCAGATAGTCAGCTACATCAGTTGCACCAAGATAGCCCTTCGAAACCTGAGCACGCATTGCTTCGACATTTACTTGCATAGTTGAAAGCATGCCGGTCATACAGGTATAACAATCCTCGAGGGTGCGAACAGCGTCGATAACGCCTTCTTTATCTTCCTGCAAATCCTTGTTGTATGCCAAGGGAAGCGCCTTGCAAGTAACCAGCAAAGCAACCAAGTCACCCACAACGCGGCCAGTTTTACCACGAATAAGCTCGGCGAAATCAGGGTTCTTCTTCTGCGGCATGATGGAAGATCCCGTAGAAAAAGCATCCGACAGGGTTATGAAACCAAATTCGGACGTAGACCACAGAACGATTTCCTCAGCCAAGCGTGACAGATGAATACACGAAACCGTGCACGCATAATCAAGGTCGAGCAGGAAATCGCGATCAGAAACAGCATCGAGCGAATTGGTTGTAATGCCTGCAAAACCAAGTTCTTCAGCTGTCATGCGACGATCAAGCGGATAGGTTGTACCAGCAAGGGCAGCCGAACCCAAGGGGTTAACATCTGCAGCATCGCGCGCAGCAGCCAAACGCTTGTAATCGCGCTCGAACATGTGCGCATAAGCCAGCAGATGATGAGCGAAAAACACTGGCTGAGCATGCTGCATGTGTGTATAGCCTGGCAGCAAAACATTAATGTTAGCCTTAGCCTGATCAACAAGAACCTGGCGCAGGGCAACGTTTGCTTCCATAAGATCGATTGCGCGCTGCTTTGCGTACAGACGCGTATCGGTAATGACCTGGTCGTTACGAGAACGCCCCGTATGAAGACGAGCACCAGCTTCGCCAATGTCGGCAATGAGCGCCTTTTCGATTGACATATGAATGTCTTCATCGTTGATATCGAAAACGAATTCGCCAGCATCGATACGCTGCTTAATGCGGTTAAGGCCAGCAACAATAGCTTCGACATCTTCGGCACTAATGATGCCCTGAGCGCCAAGCATGCGTGCGTGCGCCTGTGAACCAGCGATATCCTGCGCATACAGCTGCTTATCAACAGGCAGCGAAGCGCCAAAGCGCTGCGTGAATTCCGAAACGTTTTCCGTGAACCTACCAGACCAGAGAGCCATGCAAACCTCTTCTTACTTCACCTAATAAAATGTGACAGGTACCTAGTACCTGTCACATTACATATCCTTAATGAGCTACGCGTTCTTTGCGCGATTCTGTGCCCAAGTCTTAGCGGACAAAGCAAACAGCTGAATAAAGCCAGCGGATGCTTCGTGATCGAACTGGTCTTCCTTGTCATACGTTGCCAGTTCATAGCTATACAGCGAATAATCGGACTTGCGGCCAACAACAGTGCAAGTGCCCTTATAGAACTTGACGCGAACAAGGCCAGTTACTTCATCCTGAGTGGATGCAATAAAGGCATCGAGCGATTTCTTTAGCGGAGCAAACCACTGCCCGTAGTACACACATTCAGCCCACTTCTGTTCGATACCAAGCTTGAAGTGCAAAACTTCACGTTCGAGACACATATCTTCGAGTGCCTTATGCGCTGTGATAAGAGCCAGAGCAGCAGGCTGTTCATAGCATTCGCGGCTCTTAACGCCAACGAGACGATTTTCAATCATATCGAGGCGGCCATAGCCATTGCGGCCAGCGATTTCGTTCAGCTTATAAATGATGTCGAGGAAGCTGAGCTTTTCGCCGTTCAGCGCACACGGAATGCCAGCCTTGAATTCGATTTCGACGTATTCTGCCTTGTCGGGCGCATTTTCTGGAGAGTCAGTCATCGTGTAGATATCCGTTGGCGGCTCGTTCATAGGATCTTCCAGCACGCCACATTCGATTGCACGACCCCACAGATTGTCGTCAATGGAATACGGCTTAGCATTGGTGACTGGCACTTCCACGCCATGTTCATGCGCCCATTCGATTTCTTCAGGACGCGTCTTGAAAGGCCATTCGCGTACCGGAGCAATAATCTGCAACGACGGATCAAGCAGCCAAACACTGGTTTCGAAACGAACCTGGTCGTTGCCCTTGCCCGTGCAGCCATGTGCGATGTACTTTGCGCCATGCTGGTGAGCAATTTCTACAAGGTGCTTCGAAATAACCGGGCGCGACAAAGCGCTGAGCAGCGGATACTTGTTTTCGTACAGAGCATTCGCACGAATTGCATCGGTAAGGTATTCATTAACGAATTCTTCGCGCATATCAACAACGTAAGCTTCGATAGCACCCGTGCGTAGTGCCTTCTGGCGAATAGCTTCAAGGCCTTCATGTTCCTGACCAACTTCACCAATTACAGCAATAACATCAAGGTCGTGCTCGTCGATGAGCCACTTGATGCAGATAGACGTGTCGAGCCCGCCGGAATATGCAAGCACTACCTTTTCGCGTTCAGTCATTGTTTTGTTCCTTCCAATCAATCGGTATCTTCATCTTTGCAGGGCGGCTTTCGCCTAACCCTGCAAGCATTTATTAACTCGGGTCATTCTACAGCAGGTCACGCAAGCGCTCGATGAGGGTATCAACATCTTCCTTAGCGCACACCAGCGGCGGCAGGAAACGCAAGGTATGCGGACCTGTAGCGTTCAGTACCAAGCCGACCTTCAGTGCGTTTAGTACGAGCGCAGGTGCATCAACACTGTCGTCGAATTCGGCAGCCACCATAAGTCCAAGACCACGTACTTCTACGATATTCGGCAAAGTTGCCAATTGTTCGCGCAGATAAGCACCAACCTCTTCGACGTTTTCTGCAATGCCTTCAGCTTCGACTGTATCGAGCACTGTGTTTGCAGCTGTAATGGCCAAGTTGCTTCCGCCAAACGTAGAGCCATGTAAACCAGGCTCGAAGACACTGGCAACATGAGCACGCGCAGCACAAGCACCCATGGGTACGCCACCTGCGATACCCTTAGCCATAGTAACGATATCAGGCTGGACATCGGCATGCTGATAACCAAACGGCGTACCACAACGGAACATGCCACACTGCACTTCATCAAAGATAAGCACAGCATCATGCTGGCGCGTAAGACGACGTGCAGCCTGCAGATACTCTTCTGTACAAGGATACACACCGCATTCACCCTGAACTGGTTCGAGAAGCATGCCTGCAATCTGGCCTTCAAGATCAGTAAAGACCTTTTCAAGTGCTGCAACATCGTTAGCAGGCACCGATACATAAAGCTTTTCGCTGGGCAGCGGCTGAAATGCTTCTTGCTTCACCGGCTGGGCTGTTGCAGTAAGCGTTTCTGTCGTACGGCCATGGAAACTGCGTTCAAGCGTAATGATAATTTGCGGCCTTTTGTCAGAACCAGCCGCTTCTTTTTGACGGCGCGCAAAAAGACGCGCCAACTTAATAGCGCATTCGTTGGCTTCGGCACCCGAATTAGCATAGAACGTTTGCCATGATTCGGTATGAGCTCCTGCGGCATTAAGATTCAGCAAATCGGAAAGCTTTTTGGAAAGCTCGCCGCGCCCTTCAATGTAATAGTAGTTACTAACATGCATAAGCTTGGCGGTTTGATTGGCAAGTGCCTTAACCAGCGCAGGATGGCAATGACCTAAGCTGATAACACCAATGCCGCCAATAAAGTCGAGGTATTCATTGCCTTCGTCGTCGAACAAGCGCATGCCCTTGCCTTCCACAAACTGCACGGGCTTGCGGCCAAAGGTATGCATGACGTAGGTTTCTTCAAGTTGTTGCTGTTGTTCCAAAGACATACGGACCCCCTATTTGTTCTCGAGAAGTTTGGATGCGAAATTGCCAAGGGGCCCACTTACTGCCTTAACAGCATCGGCACTGTTGGCATAAACTGCCGTGCCTACACCGGTTAAGGTAAGCATTTCGAGCAGGATGGCATGAGGAATAGTGCCATTTACGATGTAGGCGCTGGATACGCCGCCTTCGATAGCATCGACACATGAGCGAAGCTTAGGAATCATGCCTGACGACAAGGTTCCGCCTTCGATAAGATCGTGCGCTTCTTCAAGCGAAAGTTGCGACACCAGCGTGTCTTTGTCTTCGAAATCTAAGTACAAGCCATCGACATCGGTAAGGAACAAGATCTTGGCAGCACCTGTAGCTGCAGCAATTTCACCTGCCATGACATCGGCATTAACATTGCAATAGCCGCCGTCGTTACCAATGGCAACAGATGCAATAACGGGAATGTAATCAGCTGCGACAAGATCTTTTAGCAGGGCACCATTTATGCGCTTGATTCTGCCTACTCGACCCAGATCGGCAGATACTGGCTCGGCAATAACCGTACCGCCGTCGACACCATTAACGCCCACAGCAATATTGCCGTGTTCGTTCAGGGCGCGCACAAGTTCTTGGTTAACCTTGCCCGCCAAAATGGTGCGCACGATATCCATGCCTTCATCGGTGGTTACGCGCTGACCTTCCTTAAACTGAACAGGAACGCCCGCCTGTTCCATGGCGCGCGTAATATCTTTGCCGCCACCGTGAACAATGATGGGATTAACGCCAACCGTTTTGAGCAAGACAATGTCGCTCATAACATCGGCACGCAGCTTAGGATCGACCATGGCTGCGCCACCATACTTAATAACAATAGTTTTGCCAGTAATGTTTTTAATCCAAGGAAGCGCTTCGGCAAGAAGTTGAGCGGTTTCCTGGTCGGTTACGCCGTTAGGGCGAGTATCTTTTGAAAGCTTCATGTTCGGTAATCTCCGTTAATCGTGACGTATTCATGCGAGAAATCGCAGGTCCACATGACCGTGCGTGAGGAGCCAGCGCCCAAATCGACATCGATGTCGATTTCTGGGCGCTCGAATCGTCGTAGAGCCTCTTCCTCGCTGAAAGGCACAGGGAGACCGTTACGCAATACGGGCAAGCCCATAATGTCTATAGATACATCTTCTTGACGGAACTGCGCACCTGACCTGCCCGCTGCGCCAGCAATACGGCCCCAATTAGCATCGTGACCAAAGATTGCTGTTTTAACGAGAGGCGAATTAGCAATAGCACGAGCAGCCATATCGGCTTGTTCGTCGTTAGCAGCACCCGCTACACGTACGGTGATAAGCCTTGTGGCACCTTCGCCGTCGGCAGCCATTGCTCGAGCAAGCGTATCGCACACCGCCTGAAGAGCATGCTGGAACAAATCAAAAGCAGCAGAGCCTTCAGCGAAAGGCTGCGCGTTCGGTGCAGCTGCCCCACTGGCAAACAGGAAGCAGCAATCGTTTGTAGAGGTATCGGAATCAACCGTAACCTTGTTAAAGCTGGTTGCAACTGCGCTCTTAAGCGCTTTATGCAGCAAATTAGAAGCAACGGGAGCATCGGTAGTTATAGCAGAAATCATGGTGGCCATGTTGGGCATGATCATGCCCGAGCCCTTTGCCATGCCGCCAATCGTAAAGGTGGTGCCTGGATAACCAATAGCATCGCCTGCAAACGTAACAGCGCATTCTTTGGGATGCGTGTCGGTAGTAATAATGGCGCGCGCTGCATTTGCCCCACCCTGTTCGGAAAGAGCAGCAAACGCCAGCGGCACACCCGATTCAAACGTTTCCATATTAAGCTGCACACCAATAACGCCTGTTGAAGCAACCATGACTTCTGTTGCGGGGCAACCAACTGCCTGAGAAACCAATTCAGCAGTTTGACGGGCGGATTCGATACCAACCGAACCAGTAGCAGCATTTGCCGTGCCTGAATTAATTACCAAAGCACGGGCGGTACCATACGACACGCCATCTAAGTGTTCTCGAGAAACCGTAACAGGAGCCGCACAAAAAACATTCTGCGTAAAGGTAGCTGCGCAAGCAGCAGGCTCATCAGCAACAAGCAAAGCTAAGTCGAAGCGTTCGGGGTTCTTACGAAAACCCGCATGAACGCCAGCGGCCTTAAAGCCCTGGGCACTGGTAACGCCACCGCCTTCGATGACGGTAAGATTTGAATAATCAGGAGCGCCACCTTCAAGGTTGAGCGCTGGTATGTTGCTTACTTCTGTCACGTTATTCCCTGTTCAAAAATCTAGGCCGGAATAGCAATAAGGTTAAGACCTGTAGTTTCTGGTAATCCAAATACGATGTTAGCGCACTGAACTGCCTGACCAGCAGCACCCTTGCCAACATTATCGATTGCGCACGTTGCCACAATAACGTTAGCGTGCTGGTTGTATACAGCTGCCACATGCGCGCGGCACGTGCCCGCAACCGAAGAAGTTTTAGGTTGCTTGCCGCCAGTAAGAACGCTAACAAGCGGTGCGTCCTTATAGAAATCGCAGTACAAAGCATCAAGTGTATCTTGATCGACGGGCGTGCTTCCCAGTGGAATAGTTACCGTAGAAAGCAAGCCACGATCAAGCGGAGCCAGATGCGGCGTGAATACCAGGCGCCCTTCGATACCCAAAATCTGTTCGATTTCGGGCGTATGACGATGGTTGGCCACACCGTAGGCTTCAACATTTTCGTTAGCAAAGCAGAAATGAGTGCGTTCGCTTGCCTTTTTACCTGCGCCAGAAACGCCTGAGACCGCATCTGCCACGATAGGACCAGCGCCAGCCAAACCAGCACGGAGGGCTGGAGCAGCCGCAAGTGACGTCGCTGTGGGATAGCAACCAGCACAACCCACAAGCACGCCTTCGCCAGCCGCGCGCTTTGCAACAAGCTTTTCTAAATCGCCGCGGAACAGTTCGGGTAAACCAAACGCTGCTTCGGCCAATAGATCGGTAGCCGTATGTTTAACCTGGTACCACTGCTCGTAAACTGCAGGATCCTTCAGACGGAAGTCTGCAGAAAGATCGATGACGGCCACGCCTGCTTCGACCAACGATGGTGCCTGCGCAATAGCCGCCGTATGCGGCACTGCCAGAAACACAACATCGCAGGAGCTTAACGGCGCATCCGTATGAGCAGAAAACTGCAAGTCGGTGACGCCTTCAAAACCTGGATACAGGTCAGCAAGACGCTTCCCTGCCAGTTCGTTAGACGTAGCTGCCACCAATTCAAATTCTGGATGGCCTAATATGCAACGCGCGGCCTCGATTCCCGCGAACCCGGCCGCCCCGACTACACCTGCTCGTATGCTCATGAGACTTCGCCCCAATCTTGTCTGATGTGAGATTCCATCCTAAGAAACCGCCACGTCATTTGCAAGAAATTCACTGGATTAACCTATTGGTTAACCCATTTGAAACGGGGAACGGCAGGAGTTGGGCGCTGATTAGAGATGTAAGGTTTCACGCTGAGCACTATTAAGCAAGCCAGAATCAAACAGAATTCGTTCGAATACGGCAGGACGCATTGCTACCAGACATTCATCTTCACCGTCGTAGACAATGACAGGTTCATCAGTATCGTGCGCTGCAGAAACAAGACCTTCAACACCAGATAAAGTGCGCAATTCGATAGACCCCATGGGTTCCTCCTTTTCGATATAAACTTGGCTTTTTCTGGTGTTGATTATAGCATGAAATACGAACGTTTGTTTGTAAAATTACTCGCCCTCGGAAGGATCTTCTTCAGATGGAACTTCTTCTGCATCCTGATTTGGTTCGGGTGCTGGTTCCTGACTTGGAGGAGCCGCTGCAGAAGAAGCGGATGCAGAAGCAGCTGAGGCGCTTTCCGTACCTGAAGTGCTAGATTGCGTTGTCGATGTGGTGTTTGAACCATACTTCTCAAAGAAAGTAACGTGCGCGTAAGCTGAAACCGACGATGCTGTTGAATCAGAACGCAAAGACGCGCTATTGCGAGCACCGTTATCAACAATGGAAATAGAATCAATAGCACAAGGGAACGTACCAGTTGCTAGTGCCTTGATAACCGCTTCGGCAGCAGCAAACGAACCGCAGCTGAAGTTAATACGTACACCGCGATACACAAAATCAGGACTGCTGTTACGATCAACTTCGTCAAACGTAAGCGTATAGGTGCTGGTAGCGCTCATAATTGTATTCAGTTCAGCCATAAGCGGCTGCAGGTTATCGTAATTAGGAATTGCGGTACTTTCAGAGCCTTCGGCCTTGTGTTCAGCGATAGCTTCTTCCATTGCTTCCATCTGGGTAACACGCGAAGTGGCAACATCGATTGAAGCATCAGTTGAAGCAATTTCTGATTCAAGGCGAGCGATATCATTTGTGGTGCCCTGGAACACTAACATGAACCAAGCAATAGCCACGACCACAATGGCCAAGATTATCAGCAATACTTTTTCGCGCTTAGACAACTTATAAGAAACCATTACGCATCACCAACCTTTTGCAGCGTAACGGTCATAGTGACAACAACATCCGTTGCCGTTGTTTGATCAGTTGCCGCAGTGGCCACCGCAACGTTAGCCACCATAGGCTGCGAATCAAGCGTGCTGACAAGCGCACCCACACCGCTTAACGTAATGTCTGCCAAGCTGAGCGTCATGGTATTACCCTGCAGGTCAACAGAAGCAATGCGAGCCGAAGGTGCAACAAAGCGATCAATCAGCGTAAGAGCATCGGAAACACTGACTTGGTCTTCATCAGCCGAAAGACGCGAAGTCTCGTACGATTCGTATTCGGCAAGCACCTTGTCGTAATTGGTAAGCTGCGCTTCAAGTGAAGACAACGTTTGCTGCTGATGGCTTAATTCGGCCTGCTTCTGATTAACACGGTCGAAGAAATCGTACACACCAAACTTTACAAAAGCCGCCACCAGAACCAGAACCAGAATGATAAGCGGAATAGCCTTGCGCAATTCAGGTGCGCGAAGGTCTTCCGCGACAAGATTCATATACGTCTTTGACGGATAGACAGTTTTCGTCTTTGAGCGGCCCTTTTTCAGGCCGCTGAATGATATGTCCTTGTGCCAATCGAGCGCCATTTACATCGACTCTCCCTCAAGGACACCTGCAACAGCTAGCGCACACACAGGGGCGTTTTCATCCCCATGAGCACCCTTAGGCAGTATTTCATCGATAGAGGCTGTTGGCACCGAAATTGATTCGGAAATAGCCTTAGTAAGCTGCGGAATACGCGCACCGCCGCCCAAGAAAAACAACTGCCCGATTTCGCGTTCGGGGTTGCTAAAGTTGTAGAAATTAACGACCTTCTGCACTTCAAGCGCAAAGCGGTCGCACAGCGCCAAGCACTCGGGGTCGTCGAGCACGCCTTCGAAGTTAGTAAACTTGTAGCTGCCAGCCGTATAAGGATCGATACCCTTTAGGTCGGCGATAATGCGGTCGAATTCATCGCAGCCAAATTCAATCGTACGCGCCGAGTCGAAATTCAGACCACGGAACAGCGACACCGTAACATCGCCATGGCCAATATCAACCAGCACGATATCCATGTCGTCTTCCATGAACAGGTCATTTGATTCGACAAAAGAACGCAGCAGGCGCATGTACACCATGGGGGCTGTAGTAATCATCTTTAGCTTGAAGCCCGCCTTTTTCAGCATTTGATTGTATTCTTCAACCAAAGGCTTGCGTACTGCAGCGGCATACAATTCCATGCGCGTAATGGCGCCTTCTTCATCATGTTCAAGCCGGTCGACCGCGTAGTCATACACGTATTCTTCGGGATCGTCGTGAATAAAGTCGCGGAATTCGTACGGCAAGTTCAGCATAAGTTCGGATACTGTCATGGGCGGAAGCGTAACGTGGCGGAAGTACACCTGCGTTGTGTTTAGCACCAGCGCACAGTTGCGTTCGCGAACATGCTGTTCTTGACGAACCGTTTTAAGGAAGCGGCTCATAGTTTCGGGGGAAGCAACGCCGTCTTCGTTAACCATGTTATCGGGCATACGCGTAGAGATAAGGCGAATACTATCGCCTTCACGTATGGCCATCTTGCAATTGGTGTTGCCGATGTCGAGCCCGACTATTGACACGTTAATGCCCTTTCGCACCCTGAACTAGCATAGATAGGCTTATTGTACCCTTTTATGCCCTGTTCATGAATGCAATACACTAATGTCACCTATCAGTTAATGAGCAGATTCCTCATCTTTGTTAGGTGTGCGCACGGAGCGCGCCCCTACGGAACGACCTGCCTGCAGGATTAGCAACCATACTTGGTAGACAAACCAAAACCTACCCCTAAGGAATGGACCTTACGCTAGAAACTAAAGAAGCCGAGATACCAAGTAAGAATGGGAGTGCCGACAAGCATAGTAATGACGCAAGCAGCAGCAATGGAAGGACCGAAAGGCATGGTGCGACCCATGATGCCTTTCTTTTCGGAATCGAGCGAAGGTTTAGAAGTAACAACAGCAACAAGAATGCCAATAATGCACGCCATAATTACGAGCAGTACGCATTGCTGCCACCCGAAATACAAGCCAGCAACGAAGAACAGTTTTAAGTCGCCGCCACCCATTGATTCGCGACCAAAGATTTTGTCGGCAACAACAACCAGAATCAGCAGAACAATACCAACACCGAACGCACTTCCTAGGTAATAGACAAAGGCATCAACCTTGGCGATACCCGATGCACAGGCAATAGCTAAATACACAAGACGCACGGCAATGGCCGCGATGATGCAAGCATTAGGAATAATGCGTTCATCCAGATCGGTTAGCGATAAGAACAAAAGAATGCCTGCAAAGATAAGCAGTTCCAACGTTTCGAGCGACAACCCATACACCGCAACAATAAGAACGAATACTATAGCGCAAATTGCTTCGGTTAAGGGATACCGCGCGCTAACCTTTTCGCCGCAATAGCGACAAGCGCCGCCCGAAGCCAACCAGCTAACAATGGGAATAAGATCGCGGGCTTCAAGTTCGTGTTCGCAGTTCGTACAATGCGAACGACCAGTAAGAATAGATTCGCCATGCATGGCGCGCCAGGCCCAGCAATTAATAAAGCTGCCCATGACCAGCCCCACGAGGGCAGTGACCACGAGGACAAACACGGCTATGACTGGACTGATAAACAGCATGTGAACATTGTACTCTTTCAGCTAGCCTATAAAAGAAACTCCCCGCAGATTGCTCTGCGGGGAGGTGATTACTTGGAAGATCAAAGACTAATACTATTCACTTGGACTGATAACCACCTTATTATTGGTGGCATCGTAAGTGTATTGAATAGTCTTACCGCTTGTCCACTGAGCCTCAACGCCGCCAATATCAACCTTGCCACCAGAGACTAAATCAGTACTTGTGCCCTTGGTAACGTAATTATTGCCGCCAGTCTTGGAAACGGTACCATCCTTCTGAAGGATATATTCATCGCTGCCAACAGCTTCTTGCAGCTGCATAACCTGGAACGCAGCATAACCGTCGCGGATGTTCGCTTCGTCAGTTGCAGCGTTAGCGCGACCTAATTGTGCGCTAAGAACCGGAATTGCGATTGCTACTAAAACAGCGATGATGGCGATGACGATGAGCATCTCCATCAGAGTAAAACCCTTGACACCTCTTTGTTGCAAGGACTCCCTACGTGCTTTAAGCATTTCGACCATA
>JAZQRZ010000159.1:0-10795 GCA_045629845.1 Eggerthellaceae bacterium
GTTGGCCGTGGTGATAAGCCCGGCGAAGTGCATCTTATTTCAGGAACAAAGGCGCCCAATGCACTTGAACGCTTGGCGGCTATGGAACAAACCGATGATGGCTTCGAGCTTGCATCGTATGACCTTTCATTACGTCGAGAAGGCGACATTTTGGGTAATCGTCAGCATGGTGCGTCGTTGCTTAAGCTGGTGAATGTGGTGCGCGATGGCGGGCTTATTGAGGCCGCCCATGCTGATGCCGAAGCTATTCTTGATGAAGATCCAAATCTGGAATCGGCGCAGTACAAGGCGCTTGCACGTGAAGCTCGGGTCGTGTACAAACGAGCTGAAGATTTGTCGGGTGGTTAAACCATAGCGACAAAGGGTGAAAATCCTGTAATCGCTTGTTGTTTAGGTTGTTAGTATCGGAGGAAGCATGCGCATCGTTGCAGGAACATTAGGTGGCAGAATCATCGCTGCGCCAGAAGGTGAGGGTACACGCCCCACCACTGATCGCGTGCGCGAAGCTTTGTTCAGTTCGCTGTTTAGTCTTCGTGGTGGTTTTGAAGATGCTATCGTGCTGGATGCTTTTGCTGGTTCTGGTGCGCTAGGTATTGAATCTCTTTCGCGTGGGGCAGCTAGTGCGGTGTTTTATGAACGCGATGCAAAGGCTGCTTCCATCGTTCGTAAGAATTTGCAGGATTGTAAGCTAGATTCAACGCGTGCACGGGTTGTTCAGCGCGATATTATGCAGGCACCTCCTGCAGGTCATACCGCACCTTTCGATCTAGTCTTCCTTGACCCGCCTTATGCATATGATCCTGCCGAAGTTCTTGCAATGGTGCGTGGTATGTCGGACGCGGGTACGCTTTCGGAAGATGCTATCATCGTGTACGAACATGCCATTAATACGAAGATTGAAGTTGCGCAAGCAGCCGAGCAGGCAAGCTTTGAAGTAATTGCTAGTAAGAAGTATGGCAAAACAGGCGTTACAACACTTAGGCCGTAACAAGTTTTAATCGAAACGAGGCAACTATGAAACGAGCAGTCACACCAGGTACGTTTGATCCCATTACCTATGGGCATCTTGACGTTATTACGCGTGCTGCACAGTTAATGGATGAAGTTGTGGTTGCGGTTGCGTCTTCGCCAGGAAAGAAGCCGCTCTTTAGTTTGGAAGAGCGCGCGGCGCTTGCAAGCGAAGCAACGGCACACCTGGAAAACGTGCGTGTTATGCCTTTCGAAGGCTTGCTTGTTGATTTTGCTCGCGAACAAAATGCCCAGGTGCTTGTAAAAGGCTTGCGCGCTATTACCGACTTCGAATACGAATTCCAAATGGCGGCCCTTAACTATCAGTTGGCTAACGAACTCGAAACTGTGTTCATCATGTCACCGCCGCAGTACATGTATCTGTCGTCTTCTATCGTGCGCGAACTTGCTAGCTTGCACAGTCCGGTTGACCAGTTTGTTCCGCCACATGTGGCACATGCTTTGTCGCGAAAGTTCGTCGACTAGTTAAGGCTCTAGCGATTTTTGGGTCGCTTCGGTGTCCCATTCGCCTATGAAATTAGTCTAAGAAATGCATCCCCAGCAATTCGTTTCTGCTGGGGTAGTAAAGTGGTCTCAATATTGATAATCGAGGGAAGGCGACAAGGTGGATAACCCCAAAGTAAAGCGTGTTTTGATTTCTGTTACGGATAAGACTGGTGTTGTCGAGTTTGCAAAGGCGCTTTCCGAAGAGTTCGGCGCACAGATTATTTCTACGGGTGGTACGGCACGTGTTATTGCTGAAGCTGGCGTACCGGTAACGCCGATTGATGATGTAACTAAGTTTCCTGAAATGATGGATGGCCGCGTGAAAACGCTGCATCCGCTTGTTCATGGTGGTCTGCTTGCAAAGCGTGATAGCGAAGCTCATATGGCACAGGCTGCTGAACACGGCATCGAAATGATTGACATGGTGGTCGTGAATTTGTACGCCTTTGAAAAGACGGTTGCTGGTGGCGCCGACTTTGATACCTGCATCGAAAACATCGACATCGGCGGTCCTTCCATGCTGCGTTCTGCTGCTAAGAATCACGCATCGGTTGCCGTTGTTACCGATCCTTCCACCTATAACGATATTCTGGCTGAAATGCGTGCCAATGGTGGTGCCACCACGTTGGCAACGCGTCGTAAGCTTGCTTTGGATGTCTTCCGCATGACAGGTGCTTATGACACAGCTATTTCTTCATGGCTGGCTAATCAGCTTAGTGCCGAGCAGTACCCAGAAAAGATGTGCTTCCAGCTAACGAAGCAGCAGGATTTGCGTTATGGCGAAAACCCTCATCAGACAGCTGCGTTCTATCGTCGCTCCACTGCTACTGAACATTCGCTGGTTAATGCTAAGCAACTGAATGGTAAGCCGCTTTCGTATAACAACTTGCTTGATACCGATGCTTGCTGGTCTATCGTGCGCGAATTCGATAAGCCGGGCGTTGTAATCTTGAAGCACCAGAATCCGTGTGGTTCAGCCGAAGCTTCTACGATTGCCGAAGCTTTCGACCGCGCTTTTGCTTGCGATACGAAAAGCGCTTTCGGCGGCATCATCGCAGCGAATCGCACCGTTACAACTGAAATGGTTGAACATATCAACGAAAACAAGCTGTTCGTTGAAGTGTTGATTGCCCCTGATTTCGAGGAAGGTGCTCTTACCCTTCTGAAGGAAAAGGCCAATCTGCGTGTTCTTGCAACTGGTGGCATTGATGCACCAGGTTCCGAACCTGAATATCGCACCGTTGACGGTGGCGTGCTTATCCAGGATGTTGACGTGGTTTCTGAAGACCCCGCAACCTTTACCGTACCTACGAAGCGCCAGCCCACGGAAGCCGAAATGGACGACCTGCTGTTCGCTTGGAAGGTTGTAAAGGGCGTGAAGTCGAACGCTATTCTGGTGGCGAAGGATCACGCTGGCATTGGTATGGGCCCCGGACAGCCTAATCGCGTGGATTCCTGTGAAATTGCATGCAAGCGTGCTGGCGAAGCCTGCAAGGGTGCTGTGGTTGCCTCTGACGCCTTCTTCCCGTTCCGCGACAACATTGACGTACTGGCTAAGTATGGCATCACTGCCATCATTCAGCCCGGTGGTTCAATTCGTGACGAAGAAAGTATTCAGGCGTGCGATGAGTACGGCATTGCCATGGTGTTTACGGGCCATCGCCACTTCAGGCACTAATTGAAATCAACTCTTGCTTAGCTGAAGTGGCGAGTGTCAGATGTTGCGAGGGGTTATTGTAGGTACTGGAGATAGGGGAGGAAGTCGCTGTAGGTCTGGGCTGATTCAGGGATGCCCAAGGTGACTTCCTGGCCGTACGCTTCAACGGTAACGATGCTGGTGTCGTCATAGGTGGTAACGCTGACAGGGGTTCCATCGGCATCAACCGTGAAGTTCGAGGTTTCTTTGGCGTTCGCGGGCTTTTCGACTGCTTCCCAGTCTTGAATGTCGAGCTGTGCAATACCTGCATTCAAAACTGGTGCAGGAATGCCTGTGGCTTCAGATATTTCATTCACATGTGAATACAGTTCTGATTCAATGCGATCTTTTACACCCAGTTGATCAATCAAGGTATTTTGGGCGGCAACTTGTGCGCCTGAAAAAGGATTAGAAGTACCTAAAAAGTTAAAAGCAGAACTGCAGCCACCTGTAACTACAAGAGCACAGGCGCCCCCAGCAATAACAATCATTAGAATGGCGGCAATTACAACGTTTCTCATAGTTTTTGCCATGTTAACCTCCTTGTTTCTTCTTCTGTGCATAAGTCTGTGCAGAAGAGGTGGCTTACTAGACTACGCAACCAATGTGAACGCCCTGTGGTTATACGAACGTTCCAAACACAGAACATGAAAACTTCTCTTAAAACACGCGCAAAGTTGTGTTAGTATGTCTCCCGCTGTCAAACAGCATCGGCGCGTGGCTCAGCTTGGTAGAGCGCTGCGTCCGGGACGCAGAGGTCGCTGGTTCAAATCCAGTCGCGCCGACCATTGCAGCTTAAAGGGATGATTTCTTCGGAACCCATCCCTTTTTCTTTAGCTGGTCGCCAAGCCAGCTGGCCTTAAAGGAGGCAACGAATGAAGATATTCGGTATGGGCGGTTTAGAACTCGTCATCATTTTGGTGATCGTGCTTATCATCTTTGGCCCCAAACAGCTGCCTAAGCTGGGCAAATTGTTTGGCAAGGGTGCTAAGAACCTGCGTGAAGGTATCGAAACTGGCAAAGAGAAAATTGACCAGAAGTTCGAAGAGGTAGAAACCGAGAAGGCTGATGAAGCTGCTGAAAAGGCTGCTGCTGAAGCCGCCAAGGCTGCCGAGGAAGCTACCACTGAAGTGGTTGAAGAAGCAGCTGACGCAACAGCGTCTGCCGAAAAGGCCGACGAGTAATCGTATTGTCCCCAACAACTTGTAAGGAAAGACATCATGGCAAACGACAATTTCATCCTTACGCCGGAAGGCCGCGAAAAGCTGGAAGAGGAACTGCATTACCTCGAAACTGAAAAGCGTGCTGAAATCGGCGAGCGCATCAAGGTTGCGCGCGAGTTCGGCGACATTTCCGAGAACTCGGAATACGATGACGCTAAGAACGAGCAGGGTATGGTCGAGGCACGTATTGCTGAAATCACCCGTATCCTTTCTGAGGCGACGGTTGTTACTACGCCGAAGCGTTCTAACAAGGTAAGCATTGGCAGCACGGTTACGGTAAACATGGGCGGCAAGGAACGCGTCTTTTCTATCGTAGGCGCTGCCGAAAGCGATGTGGCTGCAGGCAAGATTTCTAACGAATCGCCGGTTGGCGCTGCTCTTATCGGCCACAAGAAGGGCGACCACATCGAAGCTGTTGGTCCTACCGGCCGTCAAATCGAAATGGAAATTGTTAAGATCGAGCGATAGCTCATTTGCGAGGCACTATGGCAGAAGATATCAAAGAGGCTCAGGAAATCGAAGACGACCCTATCGAGGTGCGCCGCGCTAAGCGTCAGGCAATCATTGATGCAGGTGGCAATCCGTATGGTCATGCGTTTGATTATTCGCATCATGCGGCTGATATCGATGAAGCCTATGCCGAACTTGAAGATGGCGAATCCACTGAAGATGCTGTGCGTATGTGCGGCCGCATCATCGCTAAGCGTGTTCAGGGCAAAGTTAGCTTCTTTACTATGCGCGATACGACTGGTGAAATTCAGTTGTTCTGTCGCATTAACACGCTGGGCGAAGAAGCCTATGCAGAACTGAAAGACCTTGATGTAGGCGACTGGGTTGGCGTGTGGGGCACCATTATGAAGACCCGCCGCGGCCAGTTGTCGGTGGCTGTTGAACGTTTCGAACTGCTTAGCAAGTCGCTGCGTCCGCTGCCTGAAAAATTCCATGGCCTGGCAGATAAAGAAATTCGTTATCGTCAGCGCTACGTTGATCTTATTGCAAATCCTGAAGTGCGCGAAACTTTTGTTAAGCGCTCTAAGATTATTTCGGCTATTCGTAAGTACATGGAAGACGAACTGGGCTACTACGAAGTCGAAACCCCGTTTTTGCAGTCCATCATGGGCGGTGCCAATGCTCGTCCTTTTGTTACGCATCTGAATGCGCTCGATCGTGATTACTATCTGCGTATTGCCACCGAGTTGCCGCTGAAGCGTCTGCTGGTTGGTGGCTTCGAACGTGTATACGAACTTGGTCGTATCTTCCGCAACGAAGGCATGGATCAAACGCACAACCCTGAATTCACTACGATGGAAGCATACTGCGCTTTCAGCGACCTTGAAGGCATGATGAACCTTGCTGAAGGTGTTATTCAGGCAGCTGCTATGGCATCGTGCGGCACGCTGCAGGTTCCGTATCAGGATCAGGTTATTAACCTTGAAGGCCCTTGGCCGCGCAAGACCATGATGGAACTGGCAAGCGAAGGTGCTGGTGAAGAAATCTCCTTCGATCGCAGCTTGGAAGATCTTCGTGCTATTGCAAAGCGTGTCGGCATCGAAGTCGAAGAGCCGTGGGGTAAGGGTAAGCTTATTTCCGAAATCTTCGAAGAAACCTGCGAAAGCAAGTTGATTCAGCCGATTTTTGTTACTGATCATCCGCTCGAGATTTCTCCGCTCGCAAAGAAGAAGCCGGAAGATCCTAATGTTACCGATCGTTTCGAGCTGTACATTTGCGGTCATGAATATGCAAACGCATTTAACGAGCTGAACGACCCTGTTGACCAGTCCGAACGCTTCCATGCGCAGGTTGCTGCCAAGGATTACGACGACGAAGCAATGGGTTACGACGCCGACTATATTCGCGCGCTTGAATACGGCATGCCGCCTGCAGGTGGTATTGGTATCGGTATCGACCGCTTGGTCATGCTGCTTACCAACAGCGATTCCATCCGTGACGTGCTGTTGTTCCCGCTTATGCGTGACGAAGCTTAACGAACAGCTTTACTAAACCAATTCACAGTACTTGGGCTTCCGAAGTAATTCGGGAGCCCAACCTTTTTGGGCTCCTTCATGGTTTGTTTAGGCCATTGATAGGCTATTTTGTAAAGGTACTGATACTTTTTAGCAGGTCAGACAGCAGTACCATAAAGGCATGTCAGATTCGAGCGAACAAAATCGCTTTGATACGCCTCAGCTTGCTGCGCAAGATAAGCTAACTGCGCCTGATGCTTGGTGGCTCACCATCGGTTGCATGATTAGCTGGGGTGCGTTTTCTCTTCCAACAACAGTGTTTCTTCCTAATGCAGGCTTTCTCGGCACAAGTATTGCGCTTGTCGCGGGTGCTGTTGTCATAATTGTGATTGCTCTCAACTATCGTTACATGGTGAATGAAATACCCGCTGAGGGCGGTGCGTATACGTACACCCTGCATATGTTTGGCAAGCGCCATGGCTACATTTGTGCTACGGCTCTTGTGTTCTTCTACATCGTCTACGCCGCGTCGAGCGCAGTAGCTTTGTCGCGTATTGAACGCGCGCTTCTAGGTGGCTTTTTACAGTTTGGTCCTCAGTATGAGCTGTTTGGCTATAACGTTTATCTCATTGAGACATTCGTTGAGCTTGCGGTGGTAGGGCTCGCGGTTTTGATTGTTGCGCGTGGCAGAGTGCTGTCGAAGTGTACTCAGATGGTACTAGGAACGGTGCTTGTTATCGGAATCCTTGTTGTCGTTGGGTATGGTTCGATTGAAGCTTCTTCTGGGACGCTTGATTCACAAGCTTTGTTTGGTTCCAGTCAATCAGGTGTAATAGGTATCGTCATGGCCTTCTCGTTATCTCCTCTGGTGTTTGTAGGGTTCGATGCGGTGCCGCAAGCAATGGGATCAATGGGTTTTCCTGCGCGTAAAGTAGGTCGCATTATGATTTTGGCTATTCTATTTACTGCGTTTGCCTACATCGGGATGACCTTTATTACTGCACAGGTAGTACCTGACGGCTTTGCGACATGGGCAGATTACATGGAAGCAAATCCAAATTTGACTGGCCTCGAGGCTATGCCAACGTTTTATGCGGCTCACGAGCTGCTTGGGACGGCTGGTTATGACGCCTTACGAGCAGCAACAATCTGTGCCTCGATTATGAGCGTTATCGGCTTTACCTTGCTTGCAAGTAGACTTCTCTTCATGATGGCCAAAGCTGCAGAGCTTCCATCGTGGTTTGCCAGAGCAACCAAGACAGGTGTTCCCATATATTCCATTCTATTTGTTGCTCTCATTGCAGTTCTGGCAATTCTTGTTGGAAGAACAGCGCTTTCCTGGGCATTAGACATTGCGCCAGTGGGAGTGGTTGTCGCTTTCGCTTACACTTCAGCTGCCGCTTATAAACGAGCTCGAAAACACGGCAAGAAGGCGCAAGCAGTGCTTGGGGCAATTGGTATCGTGTTTTCGATGGCCTTTATTGCGCTGTACCTTATTCCGATACCTGGCTTCGGCGTAAATCTTGGTGGCGAGTCCTATGTCGTTTTGATTACCTGGATTGCCTTGGGAATTAACTTTTACAATCCCGATTATTCGGCATCGGAAAAGGTAGCACCGGAGCTCTCAAGTGTTAAGTTAGAAAACGATGTTTCAAACGCTTCGTCGTAATATGCAATACCATTGCGTCCGTCGTCCTTTACGCGGTACAAAGCCTCGTCAGCGAACTTGTACAGATCGTCGTAATGTATGCTGCCATCGCTGAAAGCTACACCCACACTAATCGTAATTGCAGGCGTGTTTTCATCAGCTATGCCCAGTTCGGTGCTGAGCTCCTTCATTTTTCGCGTGATAACAAAGCGTCTGTCGGTTTTCATGTTGGTCATGATAACGGCGAATTCGTCGCCGCCTAACCTACAGGGATAGTCGGTTGTGCGGAATGCTAATCCAAGCTTAGTGGCGGTTTTTTGTAAAACACGGTCGCCACAATCGTGTCCATATTTGTCGTTGACCAGCTTGAAATAATCGATATCAACAAGTAGCAACGCTAGTGGTTCATCGATTTCTTCAGCAATAATCTTATCGAAGGCGCCACGGTTGAACAGATCTGTCAAAGGATCATGTTCTGCTTCGTGCAACAGACGCTTGCGGGTGTGCTGATTGTCGTTGTAAATAACGTTATAGGCGCGTGCTAGAATACGCAGCTCTTTTGCGCCTTGCTCAGATAAGGGTTCGTTGCTGGAAATACGCTTGATGTAGTCGTTCAGTGGGTATAAAACTAGTATCGTGACGGACAAGACAGCAGCTAATACCACCAGAAGTAAGAACCACGTTAAAACTTGTTGGCGTAAATAAAGACCTTCGAGCGTTTTTGCATCGCTGGCTTTAGTATCCTCAAATGATTGCGCAAGCGATTCCTGACATGTTTCAACGTTCGAGGTAACCAAGCTTACTTCATGTTCGTAAGCTTCGTCGGTAACAAGATCACGTGCCTTGATAAGCATTACTTCAGGGCTTAAGTATTCGTCGTTGCGCTTGAAGTAAACCTCGTCAAGAACCTTTTGGGCGTCTTCGTTAATGTCAAGATTAAGTGCTTCAACTACAAGTTTCATTGAATACATCTCGCGACCTTGCAAGGTATTGGAAAACGAATAGGCAAGCTGCAAGCTATCTGCGGCTTCAGAGTTGGGGTAGAGCTCTGCAATAGTTTTAACGTCTTGTTCGCGATGTTGTTTGTTATTGACTTCATCAAGATAGTTGTACAGGTAGCCAACGTTGTGTGTTGCGCTAAATAAACGCGACTGGGTAGTAAGGTATGTTGATGCAGTCATAAGATCACTTGTGGCAATTTCGCAAGCGATGTAGTTATCATTTGTTTTTTGTATCTTGCTGTACTGGCTTGTGATTTCTTGGGCCGTTTGCACAAACATAAATGCTGCAAAAGCGACGAGCGTAATCAAGATGGCGTTTAACGTGCGAATTCGAACGCCACCAACAGGTTTGTTCAGTTGCTTTTCAGCCTGATTATTCATGATGTACGTATTGTACACCCTGAAGTTTTTATTGACAGGTAGGTGTCAGGTTAGCACTCAGGGTCTTTGAGTGCTAACATTTTCGCGAGCAATACTTTAAGAGATAGGACGCGTATGTCATTTGAAAAGTTTACCGACAAGGCGCGCAAAGTGCTCGTCTTGGCACAGGATGAGGCCCGTGGCCTGCATCAACCCTATGTGGGTACCGAGCATTTGCTACTTGGCCTTATCCAAGAAAAGGAAGGCTTGGCTGCTCAGGCGCTTGAGCGTCTTGAAGTCAAATACGACGATGTGGTTGGCGCCATTCGTCAAATCGTGGTAATCGATGAGAACGCTGATATTTCTGGGCATCTATCGTTTACTCCGCGCGTAAAGCGCGTGCTGGAAAACGCCCTGCGCGAAGCCATGCAAATGGGTCAAAGCTATATTTCGACCGAACATTTGCTGCTTGGTATCGTGCGCGAAGGCGAAGGCACGGCGCTTGATGTGTTGGCTCGCTTGGGTAAAACGGGCGACGATGTTCGTGGTGCTTTGAACGATCTGGTTGGTCAGTCGCCAGTGTATGCGGGTCGAACACCTGCTATTGGCGGTCAGGCGGGTCCGTCAGATTCTATGCTGAAGGAATTTGGCACCGACCTTACTAAGAAGGCACGCGAAGGCAAGCTTGACCCGGTTATTGGCCGTGCGGGCGAAATCGAACGCATCATGCAGATTCTTTCGCGTCGTCAGAAGAACAACCCCATGCTTATTGGCGAACCTGGTGTTGGTAAAACTGCTGTGGTTGAAGGCTTGGCGCAGCTTATTGTTTCGAACCAGGTGCCCGATATTCTGCATGGCAAGCGCATTGTTACGCTTGATGTGTCGGCACTGGTTGCTGGTTCGAAGTATCGTGGCGAATTCGAAGAGCGTTTGAAGAAGTGCATCAAGGAAGTCATGGATGCAGGCGATATTATCCTGTTCATCGACGAGATTCACACCATTATTGGTGCTGGTTCGGCTGAAGGCTCAATTGATGCGGCTGCCATTTTGAAACCGCCGCTGTCGCGTGGTGAAATCCAGGTCATTGGTGCTACAACCATCGAAGAGTTCCGCAAGCATCTTGAAAAGGACAGCGCACTCGAGCGTCGTTTCCAGCCCATTATGGTTGGTGAACCTAATGAAGAGCAGGCTGTGCGCATTATGGAAGGCCTGCGCGATCGCTACGAAGAACATCATCATGTCCATTTCACCGACGAGGCGCTGCAGGCTGCCGTACAACTGTCAAGCCGCTACATCCAAGATCGGTTCCTGCCAGACAAGGCCGTTGACGTGCTCGACGAGGCCGGCGCGCGCATGCGCATCCGCAACATGACACTACCGCCTGAGGT
>JAZQRZ010000160.1:0-6657 GCA_045629845.1 Eggerthellaceae bacterium
CAGCCGTCGCGAAGTTCTGAATGCTAGACAAGTCGTAGGCCGCCACATCTTCTTGCAGCATAAAGCGATACATAGTCGGAGGCGCGCAGGACGTGGTCAGCTTGGAATCCTGCATGAGCTGCAGCAACTTGGCAGGCACGAACTTATCCATGTCGTAGGCAAAGATGCTGGCACCGCAAATCCACTGGCCATAAATCTTGCCCCAGCCGAACTTAGCCCAGCCGCTATCGGTCACGCTCATGTGCAGGCAATTTTCGCGCACCTGCTGCCAATACTTGGCGGTAAGAATGTGGCCTAGTGGATGCGCATAGTTGTGCATAACCGGCTTGGGGTGGCCCGTCGTGCCGCTGGTAAAGTAAATCAGCATGATATCTTTGCTGGTCACGGCTTCAGGCGAACCAGCAGCCGGACGTTCCCAAGTTTCGGGCTCGTCGACAATCAATACGTCAAACGGCTTCCAGCCTTCGCGTTCACCTGCCACGCAGATGCAATTCTGAATAGACGGCGAATCAGGCAGCGCGCCTTCGACCTGCGTGCACACGTAGTCGTCGTTCACACACACCATCATCTTCACGTTGCACTTGTTGGCGCGATAAACGATGTCGTGCGTAGTCAACTGCAGTGATGCAGGAATGACGGTCGCACCCAGCTTACACAGCGCGCTGGCCACCACCCAGTATTCCCAGCGGCGGCGCATGATGCACATGACGATATCGCCCTTGCCGATGCCCAGCTTCTTGAAAGCATTGGCTGTCTTGTTCGACAGACGGCTGATATCGGTAAACGTAAAATCGCGCTCTTCACCTGCGTCGTTGCACCACAGCAACGCACGCTTATCAGGCTCGACACGCGCCCACTCGTCCACAACGTCGTAGCCAAAGTTGAAATCTTCGGGCACGTTTATTTGAAAGTTGTTAAAAAAGTCCTCGTACGAATCAAAATCTATCTGCGGGCAATATTTCTTCAGTATGTAATCCATTTCAAAATCCTTATCCAGCTTGTAACGGTGGTCCCTATTCAGCAATAACGGTCACAAACCGTGCGGGTACCGAGCCGCCACAACGCTGGCCATGCATGAGGCGCGGATTGAAGTAGATACTATCGCCTGCGTTCAGCACGAGGTCTTCATCCTCGATGGTGACGATAACTGTTCCTTCAAGCACCAGATTAAATTCCTGGCCGCCATGATTTACGAGCTTTGCTGGCTCGTCGGAAGGATCAAGAACAACCTCGAGCGGCTGCATGATTTTGTCGCGCATACGCCACGCCAAGTCATCGTAGTGATAGCCAGGATAACGATCGACTTCCTTGCCTTCACCCTTGCGTACGACCTGGTAGGTATCAAGCTTGGCAGCAGTACCAGTCAAGATTTCGGTAAACTCGACACCAAACTTGCGAGCCATATGATAGACAGCCGAAATGGGTACGCCTGCGCCAGTTGCTTCCCAACGCTTGTAGCGCTCGACGTCGACTTCTAAATCTTCGGCCATTTCCTCGACCGTGACGTCGCACGCCTCACGCAGACCCTGCATGCGCCTACCAATTTCGCGCAGCTCTTCAGCCTCTTGCACCATGCTGACTCCTTCCACAAATCAGTAATCAGCATATTGTAGTGCGAATTCTTCGTAAGCTCGGCTGCTATAGAAAATACGCAGAAGGACCGGCCTATTTTTGCGGGGCGGCGGAAAAGAAATGGGGAAAGGCAGACCCTTTCCCCATTCGAAGTAGAACTATGTAGCTGCGTCTTAGAGCGTGCGCAAAGAAACTTCCTTGAGCTGACGACCCGTGACAACGGAAGGAGCACCGGTCATGGGGTCGCTTGCGCTGGACGTCTTCGGGAATGCAATGACGTCACGGATAGAATCC
The DNA here is from genome assembly GCA_045629845.1 of Eggerthellaceae bacterium. Classification (GTDB taxonomy): domain Bacteria; phylum Actinomycetota; class Coriobacteriia; order Coriobacteriales; family Eggerthellaceae; genus UBA9715. The sequence continues at coordinate 1,867 of JAZQRZ010000160.1, forward strand.
TTGCCAGCCAGCAGCATGACCAGACGGTCAAGACCCAGTGCGATACCACCATGCGGAGGAGCACCAAGCTCGAGTGCGTGCAGCAGGTGACCAAACTTCTCGTCAATCTGCTCGTCGGTCAGGCCGCAACGACGCAGCACGCGGCGCTGCAGTTCGGGCGTGTGAATACGGATGGTGCCGCCACCAGCCTCGAAGCCGTCCATAACCAGGTCGTACGAGTAAGAACCACATTCCAGCGGAGCATCTTCAATCTTGTCGAGGTCTTCCTCGCGAATCATCGTGAACGGATGATGTTCGGCTGCGTACTTCTTTTCGTCCTCGTCATACTTGAACATCGGGAAGTTAACGACCCACAGCAGTGCGTGGCCATCGCGCGGGATTTCCAGGCGGTCAGCCATGTGCAGACGCAGAGCCGAAAGAACAGCGTTAGCGATTTCAGCCTTATCAGCAGCAAACAGCAGCAGGTCGCCCGGTTCGACATCCATGGCTTCCTTCAGCTTAGCGTACACATCGTCTTCGAAGAACTTGATGATGGGGCTCTTGCCAGCCAGCTCGGTATCTTCGGAGGTGTAAGCAATCCAAGCCATGCCCTTTGCGCCGTTTTCGGCAGCCAGGTCGCCCAGCTTTTCAACGTCGCCGCGGCTCCAGTTGCCAGCGCCCTTGCAGTTGATAGCCTTTACAACGCCGCCTGCTTCAACAGCCTTGGCAAACACGCCAAAGCCGCAGCCGCGAACGATTTCGGTAAGGTTCACAAGTTCCATGCCGAAGCGGATGTCGGGACGGTCGCAACCGAAGCGTTCCATAGCTTCGGCGTACTGCATACGCTGCAGCGGGAAGGGATGTTCAACACCCACAGCTTCCAGCGTTTCCTTCATGACGTCTTCCATCATGTCGATGACATCGTCGCCCTGAACGAAGGACATTTCGATGTCGACCTGTGTAAATTCAGGCTGACGATCAGCGCGCAGGTCCTCGTCGCGGAAACAGCGAGCAATCTGATAGTAGCGCTCGACGCCGCCAACCATGAGCATCTGCTTGAACTGCTGCGGAGACTGCGGCAGTGCATAGAACTTGCCAGGGTTAGGACGGCTGGGCACGATGTAGTCGCGTGCGCCTTCCGGCGTGGAGTTTGCCAGGATAGGCGTTTCGATTTCAAGGAAGTCACGCTTGTTCAGTGCGTTGCGCATAGCGGTGACAACCTGATGACGCAGACGCAGGTTAGCCAGCATTTCCGGACGACGGATATCCAGGTAACGCCACTTCATACGCGTGGTTTCGTCGGTTTCGATGCCATCTTCGATAGAGAACGGCGGGGTGACCGACTTGTTCAGAACTTCGATCTGGCTAGCCAGAACTTCGATTTCACCCGTTTCCATGTTGGGGTTCACAGCATCGGCGCCGCGCTCGCGCACCGTGCCGACAATCTTCAGCACGTCTTCGCGGCTGAAGTGTTCAGCTGCCTCGAATTCGGCAGCGCTTACGCAATCGGGGTCGACGACCACCTGCGTGTAGCCCGCGCGGTCGCGCAGGTCAACGAAGATAAGTCCGCCGTGATCGCGATTGTGCCACGCCCAACCGGTCAGCGTGACCTCGCGGCCGCAATCGCCTTTACGCAGCTCACCGCAGGTGGCGGTGTGCATGCAGTATTCGTTCGTGAATTCCGTCATCGGTTATACAGCTCCTTGTGATACACGTTATGCAAACTGAGTAATTGTAGCGCACATCGACACTTGACAAGCCCAAACAGCCTGACCAACAAGAAATGTGTAAATGTCGGAAGGGTCTAGCCCTTCCCCGCTATGCTTGCTGAAGCTTGTTGACGCTGGTAACTTCACCCGCATAATCGGAAGGCAGCGGGTTATCGGAGCGCGGCGCACCAATTTCTTCAGCCTTCAAATAGGGCGAAATGGCATCCAAGATCATGCCGGTATAGATTTGATAAGCGCCCGGCGTAAGGTGCGTACCATCGGGGTAAATCCATTCCGACGCATGCGGCGTTGCCAGCGACGCCCAATCGATAATGTGCACGTTATCGTGCTGATCGGCAAATTCCTTCAGCGCCGTATTTTGATTGTCCATGAAGCCTTCGGTGACATAGCAATTCACCAGGAACAGCTCACGGTCGGGACCTGCGGCAGCCAAGATGGCATCCAGGTCGCCATCGCGTACGGTGCTGTTCGAGAACGACGCCAGCACAATAACCTTACCTGCAGCGTTCTGATCAACATAACCTTGCAGCACTTCAGCAGCTTGGAAGGGGAAACGCCCTGTGTAGCTATCATTCAGGCCATTCGGGAACGCCTCGGCAAACTCGGCGGATGTATCGCCCGGCACACTATCGCCAATCAGCAAGGGGCTGTAGCCTGCAAACGTAGCGTTCGAAGTTGCAGCCGACACATTCATGGCCGAATCAGCCGCCTCGCCCGTGCTTTGAATAGCATCCTTAGGCACCAGATAGGTTTCAGGCACAACAGCGCACCCAATCAAGGCAACGCCCACCACAGCAACCACAGCCGCAGTCTGTGCAACATGCTGCCCAATAAAGCGCGCTGGCTCGATTGCACCCGCGCGCACGCCGCGCACCCAATTCCCAATGGCGCCACGACGAATCGGGTTTTCGATGAAGGTGTACGACAGCGCCGACACGCCACACACCAGCGCAATAACCAGCAAGTCGAACCACCAGGGGTAGACACCGTTCACATTAAAGAGCTGCGCAAACAACAGAATGATTGGGTAATGCCACAGGTACATACCGTAGCTACGCTGGCCAATCCATACGAACGGAGTCCAGGCCGCCACACGCGCCAATTGGCTGCGCGGATGCGAAAGCGCTGCGATAACCACCGCGGTAAGAACGCTGCACAAAAGCAGGCCACCGTAATACATGAAATCGGAAAAGCCACTGACAAAAATGCACATGATTAGGATGCCTGCGAACGACACGAGGCCCGCGATATCCAGAATGCGCACCGACGATGCCGATACATCGCGCGTGTTTTCTTCGGTCAGCTGCGTGCCCGGCCAGATAAATGACAACCACGCACCAATAAGCAGCGAAAACGCGCGCGTATCGGTGCCGTAATACACGCGCGATGGATCGCCCATCGGGTTGTACATTATCGCCATGGCAAGCGCGCTGATTATGGCAAGGACCAAACAGCCGCGGCGCACACCTGTTTCGCTAACGCCAATCTTAAACACGCCCAGCAGCAGAATAGGCCACACTAAATAGAACTGCTCTTCGATGGCCAGCGACCAGAAATGCGTAAGCGGACTGGGCGCGCCAATGGCATCGAAGTAGCTGATGTCGCGCAGGATGTACCACCAGTTTTCAAACCAAAACAGACCCGGAATAATGTCGGGGCGCATTTTAGTTAGAAGCACGGGCGAGAACAGTACAAACACCGCAGTCATAACTGCGATAACGGTAACGATAGCTGGGAACAAACGGCGAATACGACGCAGCCAGAACTGCGGCAGGTTGATTGACCTGGTGGCATTCCATTCAGCGGTAAGCAAACCAGTAATTAGGTAGCCAGAAATAACGAAAAACACCGTTACGCCCAGCAGACCACCTTGCGCGAACGGCACATTCAGGTGGTACAGAATAACGGCAAGCACCGCGAAGGCGCGCAGGCCATCGATTGATGTAATGTAACGCTTGGCCGCCGCTGGTTTGTGCGGCTGGTCATCGCGATGGAAATGCGTAGTCGATTGGCCTGGTTGACCAGCTTGATTGACTTGATTGAAGCCACTGCCTGGCTGTCTGTAATTCCTATTTCGCTTTGGCTGAGCTGCGGCTGTTGTTGGGCGTGCCGCATGGCGCCCTGAATTGTTGTGTGTGCGCAAAGATGCCACTGAAACCCTTTCGACTAACTGATTTCAGTCTACTTCAAAATGATGTGACAGGCGTCTAATCCTATGTCACATTTTGGTATCAAGATTGTTCCTTGAACCACGGAGCTCAACCTTGTCCAGCTACTTCACACGAGTGATGATAAGGAACAAGGAAATGATACCCATGACGGCAGAAAACGCGAAAGCGACCTGATAGGGCAAGGCGACAGGAATGCCACCCGCAACAGCCAAAGGCGTCAGTGCTGCAACGCAGAAGACCATGATGGCGGTACCAAACGTCGCCGAAACCTGGCGCGTAATAACGGTGGCGGTACTGCCATGCGGGACAAGCGGTCTTTCCAATCGCGAAAGCGCGAAGGTAGTCAGCGGTCCAATCAGGCCCGACACACCAATCGCGCGCAACGTCTGATACAAAGAAAGCAGCCACAACGGTGTTGTTTCATCCACCGTTACACTAAGCGCCGAACCTGTGACCAGAAATGTTCCGAAAATCAGCGACGCCAAACGCGGCGAAGTTTTATCAGCCAGGACACCCGATATTGGATTCACCAGAATGGCTGTAAACACCGTTGGCAAGGTCACAAGCCCTGCGTCGAGCGAAGTGCCGCCGCAGACATCCTGCACGAACAGCGGAATGATTAACGTGACACCCATGTAACACGCAAACAGGAAAACTGCCGCAAGCAGGCCGCTAACAAAGGTGCTTGATTTGAAAATACGCATGTCCATAAGCGGTTGATCGATGCGCAGCTGACGGCAAACGAACAGCACCAAGCACACAGTGCCAATTACTACTGGCACCCACACCCACGCGCTGGCGAAACCAAAGCTGCTTGCCTGCGAAAGACCCAGCAGCACGCCGCCAAACCCAAGCGTAGACAAGATGAAAGATACCGTTTCAAAGCGGGCTTCGGCAGCGGCGGGTGCAGC
>JAZQRZ010000161.1:0-53368 GCA_045629845.1 Eggerthellaceae bacterium
TTTTTTCAGGCGGCGCCTAGGGAGGGGCGCCAAGGGAAATCCTACATAGGAGGGAATATGTCAGAAATGAATGTTTCACGACGCAACCTGCTGAAAGGTGCGGGCATCTCCGCAGCAGGTGTTGCAGCACTCGGTATGTTCGGGTGCGGCAGCCCCAAGACTGCATCCTCGAAGGCTGCTTCGGGCTCTGCATCTGGTGCACACTCGTGGGAGGTCAAGCCTGATCCCATCAAGGACATCAAGTCGACTGTAGACACTGATGTTCTGGTTATTGGTGGTGGCTACTCTGGCACGTGCTGCGCTCTTTCTGCTGCTCAGAATGGCGCAAAGGTCATCCTGGTTGAAAAGGATGCCGTGCTGAATGGTCATGGCGTTGGCGGCACGGGTGCTGTTGGCTCGAAGGTACTCGATTCCATGGGTATCACCTTCGACAAGCCGCTCGAAATGGAACGCTGGGTATCTACGTGTGGCAACCGCTGCCGTGAGTCTCTTGTTGGTAAGTGGTTCCGCGAAAGCGAACGCTGCATGAACTGGTTCCTCGACATGGCTGAAAAGAACGGCGCTAAGTGCATGGTCACTGTTGGTTCCAACAGCACCGTTCACCCTGAGATTCCGTGCTATCACATGATTATGGGCGGCCCAATCTTCGAGCAGCATACCATGGCTGACTTCGTGGAATACATGTTCGAAACCGAAGCTCTGGCAACGGGCAACTGCGAATTTGTGTATGAAAGCCCCGCAGTTCAGCTGGTTCAGGACAACTCCGGCAAGGTAACGGGCGCTATCTGCAAGACTAAGGATGGTTACGTGCAGTACAACGCAAGCAAGGGTGTTGTACTGGCTACGGGCGACGTAAGCTACAACGACGAATACCTGGAAGAGTTTGCTCCTATCGCCAAGAAGGTTATGACGCGTCTTTGCGCTGACCAGGGCAACGTTGGTGACGGCCACAACATGGCTGCATGGGCTGGCGGTGCATTCCAGGCTGGTCCTTGGCCTACGATGATGCATCCGCAGGCTGCTGCTATGTACTCTGGTCCGTTCCTGTTCGTGAACCCCAAGGGCAAGCGCTTCATGAACGAAGCAACCTGGGTACAGGGCAAGTGCGTTGGCACCATGGTTAACGGTGGCGACGATCACTGCTGGTCCATCTTCGACGCCAACTTCGAAGCAGACAACACCGATTCGCTGCAGTGGGGCGGCGGTATGTTCTGGGATAGCTTCCGTGCTGTTGGTACGACTCCTGAAGATGCTTCCGCTTCTCACAAGAAGGAAGTTCTGGAAGGTGTCGAAAAGACCCCGGACAACTACAAGACTGCTGAAACTATCGAAGACCTGCTGAAGCAGCTCGACGTTGACGCTGAAGAAGCCAAGAAGACCATCGATCGCTACAACGAGCTCTGCGAAAAGGGCGAGGACGTCGACTTCTACAAGGAATCGCACTTCCTGTATCCGATCAAGCAGGGTCCTTTCTATGCAACGAAGCTTGGCGTTGGTCTGCTGGCTGTTGTTGGTGGCATCCACATTTCCGACGACTTCGAAGTCCTGAACGACAAGGACGAGCCGGTCGAGGGTCTGTATGCTATCGGTAACTGCGCAGGCGATATCTACGCTTACGACTACCCGATCAACGTTCAGGGCAACAGCCATGGTCGCTGCCTGGTTGAAGGTAAGTGCCTGGGCGAACAGCTTGCTGGCGTGTATGACAAGGTGAAGGCATAAGGTTTCAATTCTAAGAGGGGCGGGGTAGGCGCTCGCCCCTCTTTTCCAGCGAAGGAAGGAGGCGCGCGTGGAAGAAAGCGATATCGTATTCGGTCATTTGCAAGAGCTGATGGACGAGCTTCCAGAAATGGAAGCGCTTGGTGCTCGTTTAGACGCCGCGCGTGCAGCGCAGGATGTAATCGACGCGGAAGCACGTCGCGTTGGTCAGGTTAATCAGGAGGCGCGTGTTCGCTCGTATTACGACGATTACATGAAAGCGCGCGAGGCAGCACAGGCTTCAGGCGATGAAGAAGCCGAACGTGCAGCACGTGAAGCGGCCTTGCAGTGTGGCAATATGCTTGCCATTCGCGAGGGTGCGCTTCGAGACGCAGGACGCAAATTGAAGGAAGCGCTTGAAGCTGGGGGGTTTGCGTCGGTTGATGAAGCGCGCGAGGCATTGCTTGAACCTGAAGTGCTTGAAAGCGAAACTGCTCGCTTGCGTACGTACCAGGAAAGCTTTGCCACAACGTTGAAGCGTGCCAACGAATTGGGTGCATAACAAGCACTTTGTTGTAGTGCTGAGAGTTTTACAAGTTAGCCAAGAAGACAAGAAATGAAAAGAGATATGACTGAAGAGATGAACCAGGAAGCCATTGAGGAAACGATTGAGGCAGACCTGGCCCCTAAAAAAAGGAAAAGCAAGAAGAAGCTCGGTATTGTTGCGGGCGTTGTTGCTGTTATCGTAGTACTTGGTGCTGGCCTGTGGGTCTGGCATGAACAGCCTGAGTTCTGCAACGCTATCTGCCATACGCCAATGGATGCATATGGTGCAACTTATCTTGAAGGTAACGTCGACAAGTATGGTAACGACCTGAATGAACAACAGGCTCTTGCCATGATGTCGTATAACCACAAGGTTAATGCTGATTTGAAGTGCATGAGCTGCCATCTTCCTGTTCTGAGCCAACAGATTGGTGAGGCTACGGAATGGATTACTGGCAACTATGAAATTCAAGGTGAAAACAAGCTTGGTCAGGCATTGCTTGCAGAGCGCACGCTTGATGAATTAGCTGAGCCTATTGGCCTGGAATCTGGCACCGAGTTCTGCCTGCGTGCTGGCTGCCATGTCAATGAAGATGGCTCTGTCATGACGCGTGAAGATCTGCTTGATAAGACCAAGGGTCTGTCTGATAAGTACAACCCGCACAAGACGCAGCATGGTGAAGTTTCGTGCGGTCAGTGCCATAAGGGTCATGCTCAGTCGGTGAACTATTGCACTCAGTGTCACACCGAGGCACCGGTTCCTGATGGCTGGTTGACCTATCAGCAAGCGCAGAGCAATTCAAAGGTTGCTTAGCGCAGCTACTTAACTCTCAACATTTCCTCTCCCTTTTGCAGGGGCGGTTTTACCGCCCCTGCTTTGTTTGCAAGGAGTTATTCGGTTAAGACTGCGTAATGGGTAACTTGCAGACGTAAGTAGTTGCTACTAGGGCAAACAAAAAAGCCCTCCCAAACGGGAGGGCTTTTCATATATGAACTCTGAAATTAGTCGAGAGCCTCGATCAGAGCAGCAACCTGCTTGTCGCCCAGGCCGGACAGACGGCGGCCTTCTGCGATGCCGATTTCGTTCATGAGCTTCTCAGCCTTGGCCTTGCCATAGCCCGGGAAGGACTCGATGAACTGCGTCACCTTGATCTTGCCATAGATAGGATCGTCGCGCTTTTCAAGAGCCTTCTTAGCGGTGAGCTTGCCAGCCTTGATCTTTTCGCGAACCTCGGCGCGCTTACGACGAGTTTCCTTAGCCTTTTCCAGCGCCTGTGCGCGCTGTTCTTCAGTCATCTGAGGCAATGCCATTTTCAGATCTCCTTTTCAGTTGGTTATCACTGCAGAACGAATAGTAGCAGAAACCAGGCAAAATGTGTCAAGTCTCACGTTTTTGCCTTCTTTATCGGGGGAAATAATTTTGCAAGAATTTGCTTCATTTTCTGAACTTAGAGCTCTAAATGAGTGACGGAATAAAATGAAAGATGATGAATCGGGCTCCTTTCTCTTCCAGCGTGAATAATCCAAATTTGCCATCTACCAGGTAAAATAAGCTATTCTTGAATGTTGTATGAATAAACAATCATTTAACCACGTCAAGCGGTATAGTATCGCCCCGTGCTGAATAAGCGATTCGATATCGTTTGCTAGATAAAAAAGTTGGAAAGAGGAAGAAATCATGAATAACTCTGCAAAGACACTCGCGAAAATGAAGAAGGCTGACAAGCTGGTTCGTCTTGCTCAGCGCAAAAATGGCCCGAAAAGCTACAAGCGTGGCCAGGGCGCGCTGCTGCGTGTCCTGCTTGACAATGATGGCGCTACCCAGCGCGAACTCGTAGCAAAGTTGGGTCTTAGCCGCGCTGCTTTAAAGGATGTTGTACGTAAGGCTGCTCGCAACGGCTATGTTGTCATCGAAAAGACCTCTGAAAAGAAGCTGTACACCGTAAAGCTGACCGACGAAGGTCGTAAGCTTGCTGAAAAGCGCGAAAAGGCTCAGGACAAGATTGCTGAAGAAATCATCAGCACGCTTTCTGCTGAAGAAATCGCTCAGCTCGACGCTATCTGTGAGAAGCTGATCGTTTCTTGTAAGGACGCTGGCATTGATGGCAAGAAGAAGGGTCGCAAGCATCATCGCAAGGGCCGCAAGCATTCGCGTCGCATTCACTAGATTACTGAACGTAGTAGTTGTACCAGGCAGGGGGTCGCACATGCGACCCCCTGTTTTATTTAGCTTCAATTGCATTAATCGGACAGAATGCAGTTCATATTAGTGTGTTTAGAAGGTTAGCTAACCGTGCGTATAACTCGATTCATGCTGTTTCGTACCAGTATATACTCCGACGAGAAATATTCGTATATTGATATATATAAGATTGACCATAATCTGTTTCTAGAATAGTATTAGGCATCGTCCGACGCAGGGGTGTTTTGGTGTGTGTCGGGAGGGAATGTGCCAAGGAAAGGAACATGCATGAAGAAGGTTAAGTTGGTCTTTGCGGCCATGTGTGCTGTTGCTCTTGTGGCGGCATTTGCACTTGTTGGCTGTGCGCAGGGTGGTTCTAGCTCGGCTGCAGGCTCAAGCGCCTCTGCAAGTGCTAGTGGTTCTGCTAGCGCCAGCAGCGCTGCTGCGTCCGGTGAAAAAGTCGAGTTGCAGCTCTTCGCAGCCAATTCACTCACTAAGGCTATGGCCGAGGCTCAAGAGCTTTACACGAAGGACAATCCGAACGTAACGTTTGCTGACACTCAGTACAAGAGCTCTGGCGAACTGAATTCCATGCTTGAAGGCGGCGCTTACGCCGATATCGAGATTACCGCTTCCAAGGGCACTATGGATACTGCTGAAGAAAAGGGTTATATCGATAAGGATACCCGCATCACCATGTTCAAGAATGATCTCGTCATCGTGACTAAGGCTGATAACGCCAATATTACTTCCGTTACGCTTGACGATGTTGCAACTGGCAAGTACACCGTGTGCGTTGGCGACGACTCTGTGCCTGCTGGTAACTATGCTAATCAGTCACTGAGCACCGTTGGTTGCTTCAATGATCCTGATGGTAAGACAGGCAAGGACAGCGCTGGTAAGGCTAATGGCACCGACGCTTATGCTGGCACGCCGCTCGAGGGCAAGGTTGTTACCGACACTTCCGTTGGTAACGTTTGCCAGCATGCTGCTACTGGCGATGTTGACATTGCTTTCGTGTACACCTCTGATGTTGAACGTTTTGCTGATAAGAGCCCGGTGAAGGTTGTGGGCACTGTTCCTGCTGATACTCATAAGAACATCGTTTACCCTGGTGCGGTATGTGCTCAGTCGAAGAATGCAGAAGCTGCAAAGGCTTTCCTTGATTGGTGCATGACCGATAAGGGTGCAGCTGAGATTTGGCAAAAGTGGGGCTTCGAACTTGCCGCTTAACGCGAGTTAACAAGTAATTGAGCCAATCTTGAATTCGAATATTCTAAGGTTGGTATAATGAGAGGGGCCGGGTAACCGGTCCCTCTTTTGTCGAATGAAGGAATGCTTGATGCGAAAACGCATGTTGGTGTTAGTTGCAGTGGTTGCATTGGTGTGCGCTGCCTTTGTATCGTCTGTAGCGTATGCAGATGATTTAACTGCTCTAACAACAACCAAAGCTGATGTGAATACCGACAGCATTAGTTTGTCGGCTGACTCAGAAGATAGAACAGCTGTCATTGATGGATGTGCGTTTGCATTAAGCGATTTTCAGCGTGCAAGCAAAGGGTCTAATCGAAACATTGGTGACGCTTATTATGGTTATGCCTATGCTTTAGGCGAAAAGTCCGACACGCTCATGTACATGGTGACTGACGATATCGTAATCGTGTACGTTGATCCCGAAGCGGCTCAGGCGGCTGGTTTGTCAGTTACTTCCTCTGATGACCTAGCCGAATTGCAGCAGCTTGTTGTCGCGCTTGATACAAACGCAGGTGGGGGGAATGCTTTGATTCCTGCTTCTGCCACCTGGTACGTTACAACGGAAAAGACAAACGATATCAATGGCGTTAGGTACGAGTTTCTCAAAGAGCTCGACAACGGGAATTACATCGACTTTTACAATTGCATTGTGGGCATTGATGGTTCTGATGTAACGGATTCAGAAAACGTGAATTACGTTCATCCATCCTTTGCTTGCTATGCAGCGCTTATTCCTGCATCGGGGGCAGTGATTGTCGAAGAACCTGGATGGCTTGAAAGCTTTGGTGCATTTGTATCCACACTTGATTGGTCGCCGTTATGGGTTACCTTGCGGACGACATTTACAGCCATCGTTATCATTTTCATTTTGGGTTTGGCTGCGGCGTATTTCTGCCTGCATCGTTCCCCAAGGTTCCGGAATATTTTCGATACCATCTTTACCATCCCTATGGTGTTACCGCCAACGGTTTGCGGCTTTTTGCTTCTGCTGGCCTTGGGTAGCAATACGCCGATTGGCCAGTGGTTTATCGACATTGGGTTCCCACTTATCTTTAGTTGGCCTGCTACGGTTATTGCGGCGGTTGTTGTTGCTTTCCCCTTAATGTATCGCGGCGCTTTGGGTGCCTTCGATAACCTTGACCCCAACATGCTTGATGCGGCGCGTACGCTTGGTTGGTCTGAAAGCAAAATATTCTTCAAGATTATGTTGCCGCTTTCGTGGTCATCGATTGCGGCATCTACCGTGCTTGCCTTTGCGCGTGCGCTTGGCGAATTTGGCGCCACGCTGTTTTTGGCTGGCAACTATCTTGGTATTACGCGCACGATTCCCATTGCAATTTACTTCGAATGGATGAATGGCAATACAGATATCGCCTTGTTCTGGACGATAATCCTGGTCATTTTCAGCTTCATAGTCATCATGTTTATCAATCTGTGGTCGCAACATACCACGCGCTATCGGAAGGGGGCGGTTGAGGAATGAGTCTTGAAGTAGACATTCGCAAGACTTTTGGTTCGTATACGCTCGACGTCAGCTTCTCTGCCGAAGACGAGGTATTCGGGTTACTTGGTGCTTCTGGCTGTGGTAAGTCGTTGACAATGCGTTCAATTGCAGGTATTGAAACGCCTGATGAGGGTCGTATTGTCGTGAACGGTCAGGTGTTTTTTGATAGCGCTGCCGGCATTAACTTAAAGCCGCAACAGCGAAAGACGGCATTGCTGTTCCAGAACTACATGCTGTTCCCAAACATGACAGTCGAACAGAATGTGGCGGCTGGTATTCCTAAGAATACGCCAGCTCACGAACGCGATGCTATTGTTGCGGAAGAGCTTAAACGTTTTGATGTATCCGCCTTCGCGAAGCGTTATCCTGCTCAACTTTCGGGTGGCCAGCAGCAACGTGTTGCTTTGGCACGTATGTTGGCTGCGCGCCCAGGCATTTTGATGCTTGACGAGCCGTTTTCAGCTTTGGATGCACATCTTAAAGGCGTGCTGGAGCAAAGTCTGACGGGCTTGTTTGATGTGTTTGATGGCACCATTTTGTATGTAAGCCATGACATCGATGAAGCCGTGCGTTTCTGTGACACCATTGCCGTCATGGAACAGGGCAAGATAATGGAAATCGATAAAGGCCGCGAGCTAATTGAAAACCCGAAAAGCCTAGCGGGTATCAAGTTGGGTGGTTGTAAGAATGCGCCCGATGCTGAATACGTGGATGACTACACCGTGTATTGTCCGCAGTGGGGTGTCGAAATACATACGAACCAGGTTGTTCCCAAGGATGTAAAAGCTATTGGTTTGCGTGCGTTTAATCTTCATCAGGTTGATGGACCAGGTGAAGATGTTTATCACATGCGCGTCGATCGTGTTAGTGATTCGCGCTTTGATCGCATGGCTTTGCTTGAATTTCTTGATCGTCGAGCAGATGCTGGTGCACTTGTTAGCGCTTCAGAGCAAGAGGTTCACTACTTGCATCAGCGCGTATTCTGGCGCATCAGTGCTGGCGATGGCAACAGAAGCTGGGACGAGCTGCCTAAGCCAGGCGACGAACTATGGATGCATATTCGCCCCGAAAAGCTGTATATCGTTAACAAGTAGTGCGGAAAAACCGCTCTATCTTATTGGCAGCTAGGGCAAATATCGGCAAGGAAACAATCGCTGCAGAGCGGCTTTTTGGCACTGCAGATTTCACGGCCGAAAAGAATCCACTGATGATTAACGGGTTCCCACAGTTCTTGGGGAATAAGCTTCAGTAAGTCTTGTTCAGTTTTGCTTGCTTCTTTTGCGCTTGAAAGCTTTAGTTTATGGGAAATACGGAATACATGCGTATCAACAGCGATGCCTTCAACAATGCCGAAGCCTGCGTTCATAACAATATTGGCTGTTTTGCGCCCAACACCTGGTAGTTTTTGCAGCTCTTCGTAGGTACGTGGAACTTCACCACCAAAGTCGGAAAGAACCATTTGCGCGCACTTGATGCAGTTGGCTGCTTTGGTACGGAAAAAGCCAATGGAGTGCAGTATTTCTGCCACATCGCTAACATTTGCTGCTGCTAAATCTTCGATGGTGGGGTAGCGCTCCCATAGAACGGGAGTCACTTTGTTGACTGCTGCATCAGTGGTTTGTGCGGATAACAGTACAGCGATTGTTAAGCGAAAAGGGTCGCCGCCAAAATCGAGCGCTGGTTGCGCATTGGGATAGTGTTCGCCCATGCGTTCGCATACGATGACCGCTCGTTCGCGTTTGGTTTTCATCGATTCACGTGGCATTGTTTCCCTTTCGGGTAATGTGGCGGCTTATTGCTATTACGTCGGTGTGCTACTGAATGCTTTTAGCTATTTCGCGACGAAGCTCGTCGAGACCAGTTTTGTTTTGCGATGACGTAATAACCATGGGCACATCGTCGCTTAGTCCCAGCTGGCGCTTAATGGCTGCACGCTGCTGGAAACACTTTGATTTTGAAAGTTTATCGCCTTTGGTAAGCACAATAAGGAAAGGCAATTCAGCTTCTTGTAAGAATGACACCATGTTTTCGTCAAGAGCGCTTGCGGGATGACGAATATCAATCAGCGAACATACCAGTGCAAAGTTTCGTTCTTGATTGAAATAGCCTTCGATAAGTTCGGCCCAGCGTTCGCGTTCATCCTTCGATACTTTGGCGTAGCCATAGCCAGGAAGATCGACAAAACGCGCGTCATCGGTAAGGAAGAAGTTAATTGTTGCTGTTTTGCCTGGTGTTTGCGAAACCTTTGCCAGGCCTTTTCGATTGAACAGCGTGTTCAACAATGAGGACTTACCAACGTTCGAGCGGCCAGCAAAAGCAATTTCTGGTACGGTCGAAGGCGGAAGTTGCTTCGAAATACCAAACGACTTTTCATATTCGACTTTATTGAAATTCACGGATTGCTCCAATGACAGGGGATATCGTGTAGTCATTCTACCAAATGCAAAATACAGCTCCTGTTTTCGCATCAGTTTTGTAAGTCTTTACAGGCTTATATGCAGCGAATAGGGGCGAACAGTGATAAAGCGGAACAAATCTTTCGCGCTTGCAAGATTATATCTAGCCAAGAATGAATCAAGCCGTTACACTGAGGTCTCAACAATTATGAGCGCGAGGTAGTTATGAAAGACAGTCACGGGCGGGTAATTGATTACCTGCGTATTTCCCTGACAGATCGCTGCAATTTCCGTTGCATTTATTGCATGCCGGAAGAAGGCGTGTGCGCGCTGGATCATGATGAGATTCTTCGCATCGAAGAAATCGAAGAAATCGTCCGCGTTGCTACACGTATCGGTATTCGCAGTGTGCGTCTTACTGGCGGCGAACCTCTTGTACGCAAGGGTGTCGTTGGGCTTATTGAGTCTCTGAAAAACACACCTGGCATCGAAAACATTTCGATGACCACCAATGGTGTGTTACTGCCCGAAATGGCAAATGATTTGAAGGCAGCTGGGCTTTCCCGCGTAAACATTTCGCTTGATACGCTTGATCCTTCGCAGTTCGAATTCATTACCCGCGTGGGTAAGATTGAATCCACATTGAAGGGCATCGATGCAGCACTCGAGGCAGGTTTTAATCCAGTAAAGATTAATGCGGTTACGGTACGCAGTCTTAATCAGGATTTCTTGGCTTTCGCAAAGCTTTCGATTGATAGACCACTGCATGTGCGCTTTATCGAATACATGCCTGTGGGCTCGTCGAAGGGCTTTGATGGCTCGGGCTGGGGCAAGAAAGACGTGGTTCCCAGCGAAGAGTTGCTCGAAATCATTAATCAGCGTGCGGTGGCCGAAGGGCTTCCAGAATTGGTGTCAACCGATGGCAATAATGCGCCTATCGGTTGGGGCCCGGCACGTTATTTCGAGTTCCCAGGTGCTAAGGGCACGGTTGGCTTCATTTCGCCGCTTTCGCGTCACTTCTGCAGCGAATGTAACCGCTTACGTCTAACGGCAGACGGCAAGCTTCGTCCTTGCTTGTTTAGCGATCGCGAAATTGATGTGCGTGCTGCTTTGCGTGATGGCGGGGAAGAAGCGGTGTACAACTGCTTCCTTGAAGCACTGAACTTAAAGCCCGATGAGCATCACGATAAGGTGGGCACCGAACGCAATATGTCTCAAATTGGAGGTTAATAATGTCTGACGAGCAGAAGCTTACTCATATTGATGAAAAGGGCGACGTCCGCATGGTCGACGTATCGGCTAAGCCCGATACCGAGCGCATTGCTGTTGCCGAAGGCTTTATTGCCATGCATCAGGAAACGCTTGACCTTATCGTTGAAGGCAAGGCTGCAAAGGGCGACGTACTGGCTTGTGCGCGCGTGGCAGGCGTTATGGCTGCTAAGCAAACATCAAGCCTTATTCCTATGTGTCATCCGCTGAACATCACCAAGGCCAAGGTTGAATGCGAGCCTGTTCAGGCTGGCGAACGCGAAGATGGTCGTGTGGGTATTCATATCACTACCACCTGTGGTGTTACGGGCAAGACGGGTATCGAAATGGAAGCTTTAACTGCCGCTAGTGTGGCATGTCTTACCGTGTATGACATGTGCAAGGCGGTTGATCGCGGCATGGAAATCATGGATGTCCGCCTGCTGAAAAAGGATGGCGGCAAGACGGGCCTCTGGCTGCGTTCGTAATAATGTGACAAAGGGCTGGGCTCTTATCACATAAAGGGGGTCGCAATGGCGAAACCGCAAATCAAAATGGGTGCTTCAATTACCAATTACCATATGGTAAAGGCTTCAGCGGGCGCCATGCTTTCGCCGCAGTCCACCATTTGTGGCGATGTGTTTATTGCTAACGATACGTGCGTGCTGGCAGGTACGCAAATTCGTGGCGATTGCGAACCTATTTATATTGGGGCCGAAACAAGCATTCAGGAAAACTGTAGCCTGCATGTTAGTGTGGGTAGCAAGCTGACCATTGGCAATCATGTGACAGTCGGTCATGGTGCCATTCTTCATGGCTGCACCATCGAAGACAACGTGCTTGTTGGCATGGGCTCTATCGTCATGGACGACGCCATTATCGGCAGGGATTGCGTTATAGGTGCTGGCTCCCTTGTTACGCAGGGCAAGGTTTTCGAGCCGCGTTCTCTTATTATGGGCTCACCTGCTCGCGCTGTTCGCACGCTTACCGACGAAGAAATCGAAGCATGGGTTACCATTGCAGCAGATGCGTACGTCGAAGTGGCGCGAACCATGCTGGCCGATGGTTTGTTGGTTCATCCGCCAGTCGGCACTAATATTTGGCCCATGCCGCGCTTAAGTGATGGAAGTCTTTTTGTAGGCGGTATGTTCTAATGGAAAAACCTTGCAGATAGCGAACAACGTGCTATCATAGGCAAGCTGTTAAACAAGTGAAGGCAATGCCTTCCACCTGGTTCGGCGCCGATACGGCAGCTGATGGGTTAGCGAATACGAACTGAATCATGCGCTTGACGCTTGTTTCATGCAGTATGCTACCCGCCGCCGTGCGGGTTTTTTAATGGGCGCGAAAGCGCAAGAAGTACGTAGAAAGAAGGTGAGCGCGATAGCAGCTCAGGAGCCCAGGCTCAACGAACAGATCACCGTGCGTGAGTGCCGGCTGATTGGCTATGATGGAACTCAGATGGGTATCTATCCCACTGTTCAAGCACGTCGTATCGCCGAGGACGAAGGTCTCGACCTGGTCGAGATTGCCCCCCACGCTGAACCGCCCGTGTGCCGCATCATGGACTACGGCAAGTACAAGTACGATCAGGCGATCAAAGCTAAGCAAGCGCGCAAGAACCAAAGCAAGATCGAAACCAAGGAAATGAAGTTCCGCCCGAAAATCGATGTGGGCGACTACAACACGAAGAAGAAGCACGTACTGCGCTTCCTCGACGCGGGTAACAAGGTCAAGATCACCATTATGTTCAGGGGCCGCGAAATGTCGCACCCCGACCAGGGTTTGTCTATCCTCGAAAAACTTGCTGACGACTTGAAGGACGTAGCAGTTATCGAGAGTGCGCCGAAGATGGAGGGACGCAACATGCACATGCTGATCGCTCCTCTGCCGGCAAGCGCGAAGAAGAAGAAAGAAGCAGAGTCGAAAGACGACGAAGGAAAGGACGAATAAATGCCTAAGATGAAGACGCATCGCGGTTCCGCTAAGCGTTTCCGCGTCACCGGAACTGGCAAGATCATGCGCGCTAAGGCTTACAAGAGCCACATTCTTACGAAGAAGAGCCAGAAGCGTAAGCGCAACTTCCGCAAGGAAACCGAGATGGCCAAGGCTGACACCAAGGTCGTGGCTCGTAATCTTGGTCTTCGCTAATTGTTAATCACTGAAGTTGCTGTTTTGCAGCTTACGTTCGAAGGAGATATGAAATGGCTCGTGTAAAGCGTTCTGTTAACGCCCGCAAAAAGCGCCGCACTGTACTTGATCGTGCAAAGGGTTACTATGGCGCAAAGTCGCGTACTTATACCAAGGCTAAGGAACAGGTTCAGCATTCGCTGCAGTACCAGTATCGTGATCGCCGCACCAAGAAGCGTGAAATCCGCAAGCTCTGGATTACCCGCATCAACGCTGGCGCTCGTGCTAACGGTATGTCCTATTCCGTATTCATGAATGGCCTGAAGCAGGCTGGCGTCGAACTCGACCGCAAGGTTCTGTCCGACATGGCTATCAACGATCCTGCTGCTTTTGCTCAGCTGGTCGAGATTGCTCGCAAGGCTCTGGCATAATTCGTCGAAACAGACATTTGCTTCGAAAGCCTCTTCGGGGGCTTTCTTTTTTTGCCTAAAGTATTGGTTTAAGGATTGCGAGAAGCCTCTAGCATGGAATGGGGAACGTTGCGCAGGCTTTGAACAGAACTTGGGGATCCGCTTTCGAGGTGTTTGCGGATGTGCTCCAACGTTCCCCGCTGTTCTAATTGTATGGTTGACCAGGCATTTTATTGGTCACAAGATTGCCTTTGCCATTCACAGTTGATTTGACTCCAGTCACAACCGAAAACGTAAAAGCGCGTTTACGTTTTCGCGTAAACGCAACGATTTTGCCCACAATTCCTTCAAAGATAGGCGTCAATTAATGAGCAATTTAGTGGATGAAATTACCTAGGCTCCAAGAAACTGACGGTTTCTACGTGATAGGTTTGGGGGAACATGTCGACTGGTGTGGCGGCAACTAAGTGATAACCGTGTTGTTCGAAGCGAGCGATGTCACGCGCCCAAGTAATGGGGTCGCAGCTAACATAAGCTACCCGTGCAGGACCAGCTTCTGCAATATCGCCCGTAACGTTTTCTGCGAGGCCAGCGCGTGGTGGGTCAACAACCAGGGCATCAAGTTCGCCTAAGTCTGCCAATTCGCGTGCTGCATCGCCACCGACAACATCGATATATACACCATTGGCTTCAGCGTTGTAGCGCAGGTCACGCACGGAAGAGCCGGCGGATTCAACAGCAACAACATCGGCGCCAGCCAAGGCAAGAGGAATCGAGAATGTACCGCCGCCAGCGTACAAGTCGGCAACGTAAGCGCCGTCGATATCGCCTAGACCTTGGGTAACAATATCAACAAGCTTGCCAGCCTGAGCGGTGTTTACCTGGAAGAACGAAGGTGCTTGGGTTGAAAACTCGGCTTCGCCAATGCGTTCACGCCAAAAGCCCCTGCCTTCAAGTACTTCTACACCTTTAATCTTGCGTGCTTTGCCAGGGTCGGCGAGAACGCGCACGATGCTATTTGGTTTGCATGATGACGACAGAGTTTTTGCGAACAGCCCGCGCGGAAATGCCCCAGGTTTGGTCCACAGTGCAATTTCCAAATCACCTGTTGCTAAGCTATGGCGAACGCCGACGCGGAAGATACCTAGATCTTGGTTACCCTGGGCGTAGCGAATAGCGCCTGCAAGAGCTTTAGGAGCCTTTTCGATTTGCTTATGCGCAAGGTGCGATGACTCGGCAGGAATTAGTTCATTGGTTCCTTCGCGATGAAAGCCCAAAACGAATTTGCCACTAGCGTCATAACCGGTATTCAGTTCAAGCTTGTTGCGGTAGTTCCAAGTACGCTTGCTGCCTACACAGGCGGCCACCAGGCTTTCAGCGCGTTCAGAATCGAAGTGTGCGTTGTGAATCAGCGCACCCACTACATTGGCGCGCTTAGCTTCAAGCTGAGCATCGTAGGCAAGGTGCTGCCACGGGGCAGTGCCACAAACCTTATCGATTGGCGATTCGGGCTGTACGCGCTTGGGCGATGCGGTAACTACTTCAGTAATGGTTGCGCGTGCGAACGACCCCTTATCTTCGGTCAGTTCGATTTCTGCAATATCGCCAGGCGCACCCCCTTCAACAAATACAGTTTTGCCTTCGGGAAGGTGTGCAATTGCGTCGGCCCCGTAGGCCATTCTTTCGATTTCAACCGTGTGCTTCATGAAGCTATGAATCCTTCGTCAACGCTTAATAACCTGTTCATGATAGCGTATAATCTCTCAGGTCGCGTCCCCTTAGCTCAGCTGGATAGAGCGTCTGCCTCCGGAGCAGAAGGCCGTGGGTTCGAATCCCGCAGGGGACGCCAGCTGTTTTTAGGTGCCTTTTTTGCGTGATATTTTCGAACTAACTCACTCACCATTGTGCATCCCGTGGAGACAAAAAATCATGTCTTGCATTTACTTAACCGCTTTGCGATACTATGCAAGCTGTTTTCGTCCCCATAGTCTAGAGGTTAGGACGCGGCCCTTTCAAGGCTGAGACACGAGTTCGATTCTCGTTGGGGGCACCAGGGAATCAAAGGCCGTTCTTTGAACGGCCTTTTTGTTAGTTTAGCGGTCGTTTGTCGCACGTGCTCTTCTCATGATTCCGTAGGCGTGCGTACTTGAAGAATCCAATGTTCGCGCAATTCTACGAATGCAGAAATGACAGACGCCCTCTGAATCATGATATCGGCCCAAGATTTAGAACTATCTTGGAAGAACGGAGTATACGTGACAAGCTTTAAGGACTTAGGGCTTTCAGATAAGGCGTTAGCTGCGGTTAATCGCCTTGGCTATGAAAAGCCCACGCCCGTACAAGAACAGGCCATTCCTTTGGCGCTGCGTGGTCGCGACATTATTGCGGCTGCACAAACGGGTACAGGAAAGACAGCGGCATTCTGCTTGCCGCTTATGGACAAGCTGGGGCATGCGCAAAAGGGGCAGGGCCCGCTTATGCTGGTTGTCACGCCTACGCGTGAACTGGCTCAGCAGATTGGTGAAGTAGCCGATCAAATGGCAGTTTCCACGCATCATCGTATTACAACGGTTGTTGGCGGTCTGTCGTATAAGCCGCAAATCGCACGTCTTTCGCGTGGTACTGACGTGCTTATTGCAACGCCTGGTCGTCTTATCGACCTTATGGATCAAAATGCAGTGCGCTTAGAAAACGTGCAGGCACTTGTGCTTGACGAAGCTGACCGTATGCTTGACATGGGCTTTTTGCCTTCGGTAAAGACTATTGTGGCTGCAACGCCTAAGGCGCGCCAAACGCTACTGTTCTCGGCAACTATCGATAAGTCCATTCAGGACATTACGGGCAAGATGCTGCGCGATCCTGCGACGGTAGAAATTGCACGCAAGGGCGATGTTGCTTCAACTATCGATCACTACATCATTCGCGTTCCGCAGTCAGTTAAACCTGCACTGCTGAAGGCGGTTCTTGAAGAAAAGGGCTTCTTCCGCGTTATCGTGTTTGCTCGCACGCGCAGCCGCGCTGATACGGCGTGTCGTCGCTTACGCCGTGCTGGTTATGCGGTCGAGGCTATTCATTCTGATCGTAGCCAAAATCAGCGTAAGCGCGCGCTTGAGAAGTTTGCCAATGGCGATGTAAATATCATTACGGCGACCGATGTTCTTGCACGTGGTATCGACGTCAGCGATGTTGATTACGTTGTTAACTTTGATGTACCTGAACAGCCCGAAGACTATATTCATCGCATTGGTCGTACGGGCCGTGCGGGTTCGAAGGGCTTTGCAGTAACGTTTGTTACTCCCGAAACCGAATCGCAGCTTCGCGATATCGAAAAGCTTATCAAGCAGAAGATTCCCGAGATGAAGCTGCGTGATTTCGATATGGCAGCAGCAGAAGCTGAAGCTGCTGAAAAGTCGATTACTGCTCAGGCAAAGCGTGATCCTGAAGTTAATCGTGCCAAGCGTGAACTGGCAAATAAGGCCCGCAAAAAGGCTGAATTGGCAGCCGAGCGTCAGGCAAGCCGCGAGCAGGAAAAGCGTAACAAGAAGAATCGCACGCAGCAGGGTAAGGGCCAGGGCGCAGGCAAGGGTTCTGCGAAGGGTAAAGCCACTTCGAAGAAGAACTCTTCGAATCAGGCTGGTTACAATCAGGGTAATCGTGGTCAGGCTCAGAACCAGCGTCGCAAGAAGCCGCAGCAAACAGGGGATTTCCGTCCTGGTCGCGCACGTCGCGCCGAAGTGCAGCGCTCTCGTTCGCGTAAGCACCGCTAAATTAGTTCATTCATTAGAACTGAAACACTTGAAAAGTGGGAAAGGATTAATCCTTTCCCCCTTTCTTTTCTTTGCGAACAACCGCGTGATCGGTGAAAGCCATACGGGCGTCGTCGCGGCGAATCCAACGGGCAAGCGCCGAGTTTTCGTTGTTTACCATAAGGGTAAGAATCATGCCTGTAACGATGGGCAAATAGAATGTGAAGAAGCGCCAGATAAAGGTTGAAAGCGCAACGATTGAAGCATTGCCGTATACGTAGTTAAAGAACGTGATGTAGCTGGCTTCTGAAGCGCCAATCGCGCCAGGTAGCGGCACGAATGAAGCAATCAGGTATACAAACGCTTGGCACGAAACGACGGTGAAATAATCGTTTGCTTCCATGCCGAAACCAGCGAAGATAACCCATGACAGCGAGAAATAAACGGTGAGCTGTATAAAGGTTACCAGCGATACCTTTACAAGAAGTGAGGGGCGCTTCAGTAAGAATTGCATACCCGTGTATGATTCCTCAAGTGAGGCTGTAGCAGCTTTCAGGGTGCTTGTGGGGTCTTTTAGAATGCCGACACGACCAATAAGGTTTATCACCCAGGTAACTATGCGAATAACGCCATTCTTTGCAAACGCAAGTGCCAGCAACATGGCCATAAGAACAAAACCGCCCAAAAAGCCAATGGCAACCAAATACATGATGGCACGCAAGTCTTCGGTGAAATAGGTAAAGCGCAGTATAAGTACGATGATGGCGTAGATAGTCATGGTTAGCTGATACACGATAAAGCGGCATAGCAGCATAGGCATGGCGTGTTCTACAGGTAGACCAAACCGTTGGTAGTAATAGGCTTGCATAGGCTGGCCACCACTTGAAAGCGGCGTAATGCAGTTAAAGTACTGGCCAATAACGGTTACAAGAAACGTTTTAAAGAACGAAAAACCGCGGAACAGTTCGTTGCAAATCAGTTGCATACAGGTTGCTTCAAGCAACCAATAAATAACAATGCCAACCAGAACTAAAAGCAGGAATGCATAGTTAAACGAAGCAAAAGCGTTCAGTGTTTGTTCGCCTTCACCTGCAATGAACAGGTAGCCAAACATAACGATAAAGGCAATAGCGCACAAGGCAATGTTAACCTTGCGGCCCAGCGAATGGGCAGTGCCCTTATCGGGAATAACCTCGTTTGCCGCCAAAGCAGTCAGGTCGATATCGGTCAAATCGATTTTAAGACCCGATTCGACTTCGTCTGAATTGGTGCTATCGGCCGAGATGGAATGCATCCAATGGTCAGCGTCGGCGTATATTTCGTCGTCGACTTCGGTCATAGATTCCTCTCGTTTTTTACAGACATGCTAGGCGAACTTATAAATTGTTTGACCTAGCTTGTAGCCGCCCAGCGCCAAAAAGCGCCCCAGACGCGTTTTACGGTTTGCGCGCCCAGCCCAGGACTTTTTCACGTTTCCGTACAGTGTAGGGTTCTTCTCAATCAAATAGGCCCACAATTCGCTGTTTTTTTCGAGGGATTCAGGCGTACCTATCATGAATAGGTGCAGCGTGGACACACTCATCATGCATGAAACATAGCCCGTCATCAGCATGGCTAAGTTTGGTTCGCTTTGATACAGCGGTGCGTAGTCGATATCGTCGATAGCCAAGCGAGTAACGTAAAGCTGCTCGTCAATATGCTTTTTAACGACTTCAATCTCGACCGACTGACCTTCGCGACCAATAATGTAGTGGTACGGCTGAATATCAAGGTAATACAGCGTTTTTACGTAAGGCATGGGGTGCAAAAGCAGCAAGCCATCGGTATAAGAAATACCTTCAGGCAGCTGAACGCCCGATTCGCGCAGGATGGCGGTTTTGTACCAAGCAGCGTGAATCATAATGAACTTGTCTTGGCCTTGTTTGCCCATTTCGTGCCATTCAAATACGCGGCCCTGTGGGAAGAACTTGCGATATTGCATGACACGCTGCGAATGACTGGCCAAGTGGTCGTACGTGTAGTTGGTAACCAGCAGATCGGGTGCTTTTTCGGCTTCAACGGTTAGTGCCAGCGTATCAAGCACACGGCGCAGGGCCAGTTCATCAAAATAATCATCGGAATCGATAACTTTGAAGTAGGCGCCACGAGCAATTCTTAACCCGTGATTTACTACGCCGCCCCAGTTAGTATTTTCTTGATCGATAGCTGTAACGCATTCATGTTGTTCGGCCCAGTGGTGGGCAATCGTGCTTGTATCATCGGAAGAACCGTCGTTAATAAGCAGGATTTCACAGGGATGACCTGCAGCTTCGACAACGGGCACCAGTGATTTAAGCCCGCGGTCCATGAAGGCTGCAGAGTTATAGCAGGGCATAACAAAAGTGACCAACACCTGGTCGTTGTTACCCATTCGCATCCCTTCTCGGTTCCAATACTTCTTGACCCAAGTATACCCCACGCCTGTGGGCTTCTTAGTTTCCCCACTTCACCGTGAATATTGAAAGATTATTGGCTGGTAGCGTCGTAATGCTGATAGAATTTCGATATATGTGTGTTCGCGAACACGAGAAGGAGAACAACGTGACCGAACTTTATACTCCGGCCTATCAGCCGACTGGTGACGAAATTGCGGTTGTTAATACATCGCAGGGCACCATTCGCGTGCAGCTGGCTGGCAAGGACGCACCCATTCATGTGGGTAATTTTGTTGAACTGGCTCAGAAGGGTTACTACGATGGTCTGAAGTTCCATCGCTATGTGCCAGGCTTTGTTATTCAAGGTGGCTGCCCTTACACTCGCGATATGACTCCAGAAGAAGTGGCGCGTGGTGAACGTGGTCCGCAGGGTCGTCCTGGTACGGGTGGTCCGGGTTACTGCATCAAGGGCGAATGGCGCACCAATCCTAACAATGCGCACGAAGACGGCGCATTGGCCATGGCTCGCTCTCAGGATCCCGATTCTGCTGGTTCGCAGTTTTACTTCTGCCTGGGCCCGCAGTACGGACTCGACTTCAATTACACCGTATTTGGTCAGACCATCGAAGGTCTCGACGTTATCGGTAAGCTGCGTGCGGGCGATGTTATCGAAAGCATCGTAATTGAGAACGCTTAAGGGTTTACGTTACTAAAGCACAGAAACGAACTAAGAAAACGAGGCTTAAGAAGGTTCCCATGAACAACGAGCTATTCCAGCAAGCAAAGACAGCAACCGCCATGGCCGACTACAATCGGGCACTCGAGCTGTATGGCCGCTGCCTGCAAGATGCGGAAAATCCGCCGCAGGTGGGCGAGCTTGGCCTGATTTATCACCAGATTGGCAACTGCCTGATGAAGCTGCAAAGCTACTACGAGGCAATCGAAGCCTATACGCAGGCAGCGGCAGACTCATCGTACGATGCGGTGGGTACCGTCAACTGTAATTTGGGTATGTCGTATGCATCCTTGCGCGACTGGACCAACGCGGTAAAGCATTTCGAAATTGCTGTGTCTGACCGCAATTACCCCACGCCGTACAAGGCATATACGGGCATGGGTAATGCGCTTATGAAGCAGGGCAAGTCGGCTGAAGCAGGTGTAGCTTTCCGTGAAGCAGCACTTGATGAAGCTAACCCCGATCCCACTAAGGCATTGCTGAACTTGGGCGTATGCTTCATGGCGCTGAATCGTCCGGCTGACGCAGTTGCTTCGTACGAAAGTGCGCTGCAGTTCGATATGCCAGCCGAAACGCGCAACAAAATGTATGCCAGCTTGGGTCAGGCTTATGCGGCATCTGGCCAAATGCAGCAGGCAGTCGATGCGTTCGAAAAGGCTATTGCCGACAAGACGTATTTCTTGTCTGATTCTGCAAGCGTCGACTATCAGCGCGCAGTAGCAGCCGTTGCTCAGGGTAATGCTGAATCTACGCAGGCGCTTCCGGCGCTTGCTGATATGTCGGGTCTCGATGTCACTTCCGATGGTACGGCTATCGCCGAACAGGATCCCTACGTCATCGATGAAGCCGCTGTTTCCGAAGACTACTACTTTGCTGATGCATACGCTAAGCAGGGTGACTTTGCTCCTCGCAACGAAGATCGTTTCTTTAATGCTACCGACGAAGAACTTGAACAGTGGTCAAAGGGCGTTGTAAAGATGGAACGCCGTCGCCGCGGTACGGGTTTGAAGGTACTGCTTGCTATCATCATCGTTATTCTGCTTATCTTGGGTGCTGGTCTGTTCCTGTATACGCAGGGCTTTGGCTGGCCTACGCAGGAAGCGGTAACGCAGCAGCTGTTCAATGATCCTACGTCCGAATCGGTGTATTCCAACACGCTTACGTCCGAAGATATTCAGGATATGGCAGCCATCATTCCGACTGGTGCTGATGCAACGGTCGATGGTGTAAACAAGTCTATGAGCACGTCAACGGCGTATGTCACCGCTACTACTCCTCAGGGTGGCGAAGTTGAATACGAAGTATCGCTTGTGCGCGATATGATTGGCTGGAAGGTTTCAAACGTAGAGTTGTACTTCGCAAGCCAAAATAAATAAGTTAGGTTGTTAAATGTGACAGGTGACTTATGCCTGTCACATTGATTTTGAAAGGAAGATTTACATGGCAATTCAGAAGACTTACACGATGATCAAGCCCGACGGTGTTCGCAATGGTCACATTGGCGAAATCGTCAACCGCTTCGAGCGCGCTGGCCTGAAGGTCGAGCAGATGCGTCTCGAAATGGTTACGCCTGAACAGGCTAAGGCTAACTATGCCGAGCACGAGGGCAAGCCGTTCTATGATGGCCTTATCGCTTACGTAACCTCTGGCCCGGTTGTAAAGATGGTCGTGTCTGGCGAAGGTGCAGTTGCAAAGGTTCGTTCTCTCATGGGTGCTACGAACCCGGCAGAAGCTGCTCCTGGCACCATCCGTGGCGACTTTGGCCTGACCATGGACGAAAATGTCATTCATGGTTCCGACTCGCCCGAATCTGCTGAGCGCGAAATCGGTGTTTTCTTCGGCTAAGATTTGCAGAAGAACCCAATCTTTTACAAGAGGAGAACGGTCGACCGAAACTGGTCGGCCGTTCCTTTCTTTTGTGTGAAAATCAGCTAAGGTGGATGGTAGAGTAGTCGTAACGCGAAGGCGCTCGACGAGAGAGGGGCTGCCATGCTTTACCGAGTCATGGACAAGCGCGAGCTTCCAGCGCTCGTTCGTGCTTTTATGGAATCGTATGAGGTTGTTGCACCTGTTAAACGGGGCAAAGGCTATGTGTTCGACGTCATCAGTTCTCCTGATGAAATCGAACTTAATTACTCACAAACCAATTCATCGCCGAAGAAATACCTTATGCCTCCTACCGAGACACTGATGAAGTTCGACGCACAAATGAATTTGGTTGAAGACTATACCGAACAAGTTACACCACGTGTTGTTTTTGGTGTTCACACCTGCGATATCAATGCGATGAATCGTTTGGATGTGGCTCTTATTCAAGGCAAGTATGTTGATCCGTATTATCAAGCGCGTCGTGACGCTACGATGATTATTGGCATTAGCTGCACGCCTAATAGCAATTGCTTCTGCCACTTATGGGGCGCTGACGAAGCACAGTTCGGTTATGACTTATTCCTGCATGACATTGGCGATAAGTATTTGATTTCCATGTCAAACGTTGAAGCTACCAATATTTTGGAAGCCGCCTGCGAATTGTCGGAAGCAACCGACGATGATCGTATCGCGTTCCGCCAAGCTACTCGTGCACGTCAGGCTGCCTTCAATAAAGATATTCCTGATGTACAAGACGTTGCCATGCTCATGGATGTTTTCCATTCCGATCCATTCTGGGAAGAGCTCGGCTCGAAATGTTTGTCGTGCTCAGCGTGCGCCAGTGTTTGCCCCACGTGCTTCTGCTTTGATATTCAAGACGTGCTAGCGCCCGATGGTAAAACAGGCGAGCGTCAGCGCACGTGGGATGCCTGCACCAGCCCTGGTTTTGCGGCTGTGACTGGTGGGTATAACTTCCGTCCTACTGGGCGCGAACGTGTGCGCCATCGTATGTATCACAAGTTGAATGGCTTTATGGCTGTACACGACCGCATGCTGTGTGTTGGGTGCGGACGTTGTGTAAAGGCGTGCAAGACCGGCATTAACCCCATCGAAGTGCTGCAGTTCTTTAAGCGAAAGGGGGCCGACCATGCAAAGTAATATGCCTCACGGTAGCATTGCGGTCGACGCATTGCGTGAAGCTCCGCATACTATGTCGGGTACCGACATGCTGCTTGGCAATGCTTATCGCCCGTGGCCTGCGCGCATTACGTCGATGCGTGATTTAACGGCGCATGAAAAGCTGGTTGAAATGCGCTTTATCGACGAACGTGTGCGCGAAGCGTTTGTGCATGAGCCGGGTCAGTTCCTTGAACTGTCTCTTTTTGGCGTGGGTGAAGCGCCAATTTCTATTACCAGTTCGCCAACTAAACAGGGCTTCGTCGAGCTATGCATCCGCCGTGCTGGCACCGTTACCAGCGCACTTCATAGTATGCATGCGGGCGATATCGTGGGTATTCGCGGGCCTTTTGGGCGCGGTTTTCCTGTTGATAAGTTCCGCGGTAATGACGTGCTTATTGTGGCAGGTGGCTTGGGTATTGCACCTGTTCGCTCGTTGATTAATTACATTCACGATAATCGTTCTGATTTTGGCAAAGTTACTATCGTGTATGGTTCGCGTACACCAGCTGACATCATGTTCCGCGACCAGTTCGAAATGTGGCGTCATCGCAAAGACTTCGAGTTGTATTTGACTGTTGACCAGCCCGATGACGATTGGGATGGCGAAGTTGGCGTGGTAACCGAACCCATGAAGCGGCTCGACCTTAATCCTGCAAACACGTACGGAGTGGTATGCGGTCCTCCTGTTATGTACAAGTTTGTCGTCCAGGTCATGCGTGAAAAGAATATCGACTACGACCACATTTATCTTGATTTCGAACGTCACATGAAATGCGGCATGGGCAAATGCGGTCACTGCCAGATCGGTCATCAGTATTGCTGTATTGACGGGCCGGTTTTCAATTATTGGGAAGCAAAGAACATTCAGGGGTCGATGTAATATGGGCGCATTCAGCTTGATTACCGATACCGAACGTCGCGTGCCTCGCGTCGTTGTGGTTGGTCTTGCCAGCTGCTTTGGCTGCCAGTTACAGATTACGAATGCTGAACCGTATCTCATGCAGATTCTGGGTCAGATTGATTTGCAGTATTGGCAGCTGGTTACGTCGGAAGAAATGCCTGACCAGTATGATGTAGCCATTATTGAAGGTGCGGTTACTACGCGTGAATCGGAAGAGATTGTACGTGCAGTTCGCGAAAAAGCTGCCCATGTCATGGCTATCGGTTCCTGTGCAACAACGGCGGGTGTAACGGGCATGGCTGCACCCAATTTGCATGGGCGCATCGGCGAAGTGTATAACGGCGGTTCCCCTGAATCCAGCGGTGAACTAATAGAGCCGCGTCCAGTTAGTGCTGTTATTGAAGTTGATTCTGAAGTTCGTTGCTGCCCAATCGATCCCATGGATTTCGTGGCAGCCTTGCAGCGAGCGCTGTTCGGAAGCAATCGATTGCCCGATACGCGCACGCTATGCAGCGATTGTAAGCGCAACGAAACATCGTGCTTCTATGGTCAAAGCGTTTTGTGCTTAGGTTTGGTTACGCGCGCGGGTTGCGGTGCGCGTTGTGTAAATCTAGGTCGTCCTTGTAATGGCTGTGCAGGTCTTTCGCCTGATGCCAATGTTGAAGCGGCGCGGGCAGCTTGCGAAACCTATGGCGTGTCTGTTGCTGATTTTGACAAAGCGCTCGAGATGTTCAACCAGGTGAATCCTGTCTTGGCTGAAAGTGGTGATGAATAATGCGCGCTGCGATCAACGTTGATCACATTGCTCGCATCGAAGGTCACGGCAATGTGCATGTGGTTATTCAAGACAACGAAGTAAAAACTGTCCAGATGGAAGTTGTCGAGCCAGCACGCTTGTTTGAAAGTATGGTTCGTGGTCGCAGCTTTTCCGAGGTCAGCTACATTTCTTCGCGTATTTGCGGTATTTGTTCGGCAAGCCATACAGTGACTGACCTGTTAGCTATAGAACGTATTTTTGGCGTGCAGGTTACCGATCGCGTGAATGCGATTCGTGAATTGCTGGTGTATGGCTCCTACCTGCAGAATCATGGCACCCATTTGTATGTACTGGCAGCTCCTGACTTTTTGGGTCAGAAAAGCGTTTTTCCAGTTGAGCAGATTAATCCCGAACTGTTTGATAGCGCATTGGCGTTAAAGCAGCTTGGTAACGAGCTGTGCACTGCTGTTGGCGGCCGTTCGATTCATCCGATTACGGCTGTGGTTGGTGGCTTTACGCATGAAATCTCAGCTGACGAATATCTGACGTTTGCTGATCGCATGGAAGCCATGATTCCGTTTGCGCTGACTACCGTTGACCTGTTCAACTCTTTTGAAGTGCCTGATATGAAATCCGACGGCGACATTTTGGCTATGTATTCGCCCGATAAATATGCGGTATGCGATTCACGAAATGCCAAGTTCATCGATGCGGGCTGTGTCTTTGATGCAGATGATTGGACTGATTACATCGAGGAATACCAGGTGCCGCATTCAGGCGCACTGTTTGCACGTGTGCGCGAAACAGGTCGTCCGTATATGACCAGTGCTTTGGCTCGTATTAACCTGTCTTGGCCGCACCTTTGTAAGCAAGCAAAGGTGGCAGCAGCAAAGGCTGGTTTGCGTCCGCCCGAGCGTAACCCGTTCCGCAATAATGTTGCGCAAGCTGTCGAATTGGTTGACGCGCTTGAGCGCTGTGCCATCCTGTGTCGTCGCTTGGCTGCAAATGAATTTGAAGGCCCCAGTACACCAGCGCCCTTTACTGTTCGTGCAGGTCGTGGGGTAGGTTATACCGAAGCTCCGCGTGGTGTTGTGTTCCACGAGCTCGAGCTTGATGACGATGGTCGTGTCGTGCATGCTTCTATCATTACGCCAACGTCGCAAAACGTTGCAAATATGGAAGATGACATGCGAAAACTTGCTGAGCTTCTTCTTGCTCAGGGCGCTGATGAGCCTACCATTCGTCTTGAAATTGAAAAGCTTGTTCGCGCTTACGATCCTTGCTTAAGCTGCAGCGTTCATTAATGTGGAAAAGGGTTAAACCCTTTTCCACATTGGCCCTCAATTCCATATTTTTCGTACATAAGGTTGTGGCGGGTGTGAAGTTTGTCATTCGCTGACTAACGCATGGTAAAATCCAAGGTCGCACGCTAAGAGGCAATTACTGGTAGGGACACGAAAACGTGTCAAAATGCAGCGCAAAAGGGTGCTGCGTACAACGAGACGATTACCCAAAGGGGTTTACCATATGTCCATATTGGATTCTATATCAGGTTTTGCAGGGGGCCTGACTGGTGGTTTGACCAACGGTATTGCTGGCAATATGTCTGCTGATATGGCTATTGACCTGGGCACTGCTAATACTCTTATTGCAATTTCTGGCGAAGGTATTGTCATTAACGAACCTTCGGTTGTAGCTATCGAAAAGTCAACTCATCGCGTTTTGGCCGTTGGTCATGAAGCGAAAAACATGATTAACCACACGCCTGATGCGTTTTCTGCAGAACACCCGCTGAAAGATGGCGTTATTGCAGACTACGACGTTACCGAAGCTATGATTTCGGCTTTTATTAACAAGGCTGCTCCGCGTAAGTATCCGTGGCAGGCTAAACCGCGCATCGTTATCTGTATTCCTTGCGGTGCAACGTCAGTCGAAAAGCGCGCTGTCTTCGAAGCAGCTATTCAGGCTGGTGCACGTCAGGCATATCTCATCGAAGAACCTATGGCCGCTGCTATGGGCGCCGACTTGCCAGTTACCGAGCCTACGGGCAGCATGGTTGTCGACATCGGTGGTGGTACGACCGAAGTTGCTGTTATTTCGCTTGGTGGCATCGTTACTTCTTCTAGTCTGCGTTTGGCAGGCAACAAGATGGACGAAGCCATTTCCATGCATCTGCGCAACCTGCTGGGCATCAAGATTGGCGAACGTACTGCCGAAGTTATCAAAATCAAGATCGGTTCCATTCTTCCGTTTGAAGACGGTCGCGAACGTGACATGATTATTTCTGGTCAAGACATGGTCACTGAACAGCCTAAGGAAGTTACCATTCAGTCCGAAGATGTTCGTGCGGCACTTATGGAACCGTGCGAAGACATGGTGCTTTCCATTAAGGAAACGTTCAAGAAAACCAATCCCGACCTTGCCAGCGACATTATCCAGAACGGCATTTTGCTCACGGGTGGTGGCGGCTTGCTTTCGGGCCTTGACCGTTATCTTACCGACAAGCTGGAAATCCCTGTTTGGGTTAGCGAAACGGCACTTACTAACGTTGTTACCGGCTGCCTTAAGGTACTCGAGACCCCCACGGCACTTCGCCAAACCCTGATGAGGTCGCGCTAGTCGCGGGGCAAGGGCGCGCGCCATGCCGTTAAACATGAAACAAAGTGGATCGTTATTACCGCGCAACGTCGTGCTTGTTGTGCTGCTTATCTTGTCGTTAGCTCTTGCGACGCTTTATGCGCGCGAAGGTGAAAGCGGTCCTATTCATTCGGTGCAAAATGTGTTTACAGGTGGTTCAACAGCTGTTGGTAGCGCAGGTGCTCGCCTGGGCTCTGCAACCGATACAGCTGGTGATTCCTTGGCGAACTTAACAGCAAACGATGGCACGCTTACAGCTCTTCGCGAACAGAACGAGCAGTTAAGAGAAATGCTTGCCAGCGCCGAGGAATATCGCCAAGAAGCTGAACGCTTGCGTGCTTTGCTTGATATGAAGCAGGTAAGTGGTGTAACGGGTCCTGTTGCTCACATCATTGGTCGTTCAGCTAATGCTTGGGACCAATCCATCACCATTGATTTGGGTACTGCCGATGGCGTAGAAAGTGGCATGACCGTTATGGGGGCTACGGGTGTTATTGGTCAGGTGTCGCATGCGGATACCAACACTTCAACGGTGCGTTTGCTGACTGATCCAAATTCTGGCGCTGCCGTCATGATTCAATCAAGTAGGGAAAACGGCATCGTCCGCGGATCAATCAATGGTCTGTTGTACCTCGAAGACTTGGACGAAGATGTTATTCCTGAAGTTGGCGATGTGGTTGTAACGTCTGGTTTGGGTGGCAGCTACGAGCGCGGTCTTATCGTGGGCGCCGTGGTCAGCGTGAATAAGACGGCAAGCAACCCCACGGGTACCATCATCGTTAGCCCTAATGACAGTGCCTCTTTACTCGAGGAAGTCATTGTGGTGTTCAAGGCACCTGACGTAGCAGCGGCAGAAGCGGCGGCTAAGGCTGAAGCTGAACGCTCTGCAGCCGAAAGTCAAAACCAAAACCAAAGCCAAAGCGAAGAAGGTGAAGAGTAATGACACTTACACCTGATCGCATTGCCATTATCGTGGGTGCAGCTTTGGCAGTTTTACTGCAAATTGCTTTGGCACCTTATATCGCAATCGCTTCGGCTATGCCTAATTTCATTGTGGTGTTCGCTCTTATTGTGGCGGTATCGCGCCCTCATTCCTATGGTGCATTCCTGCCGTTTGTTTTGGGCTTGCTTTACGACTTGGTCACAGGTGGTCCTGTGGGCATCATGGCGTTTTCGCTGACGGCGTTTTCTTTCCTGATTGCGCGCTTGTTTGCGTCACTTGAAAACGACACGCTGTTCATGCCGTTAGCCATGTTAGCCTTGGGCATCTTCGTTATCGAGCTTTCGTATGGCATGTTCCTTATGCTGTTTGGCTATAACACTGGCTTTTTCGAGGCAATTGCTTATCGCGTTGCACCCTGCTTTGTGTATGACCTGGTCATTGCCGTCATTTTGTATCTTTTCACCTCGCGGTTCTTCCGCCAGTCCGGCACGGGCCGCTTCGACGTTATGCAACTGCGGTAAGGGGCGCGCATGGTTTTCGGAATCATCGTCGCCATTGTGACGCTTGTCGTTGCAGCCGCTGCTGTGGGCATCTTTTTCCTTGTGCGTTCGCGTCGCGCTGGCTATTCAGCTAAGCCTCGTTCGCACGGGCGCGATGCGGTGAAGTCAATCGAAAGCGTGGGTGTTTCAAGTTCACTTGAACGCGAACGTCGCTCTTCGCATGGCGCACATTCGTCAGTGCGAACTGCTCCTGTTTCAACAACAGGCCGTCCAAGTGAAACAGTGCATCCGCGTTTTGTGGCTGTTGGCGTTCTTGCTGCTGCAGTGTTTGGTTCTTTGTCTGCAAAGCTGTGGAGCATGCAGGTGCTTTCATCTAGCGAATACAAGAACAAGGCAGTTCAGAACAAGTACACCAACGTGGCAACGCCTGCTCCTCGTGGTTTGGTGTATGACGCTGATGGCATTCTGCTTGTAAAGAATCGCACGGCGCTAACCGTGCTGGCTGATGCATCGGTTGCTGATGATCACGATGTATTACAGCGTCTTTCGGCTGTGTTGGGTATTCCTTACAACATCGTACGTTTGCGTATTCAGGATCAAAGCTCGGGCGCGCAAAGTCAGCGCGTAGTGGCTTCGGATGCGCGTCAGCGCGATGTGGCGTTCATCGCCGAGCACTCCGATGCATTTTCGGGCGTTACGGTACAAGAGCGCACCATTCGCGAATATCCTTATGCGGCACTTGCAGCGCATGTGCTGGGCTACACAGGCACGGTTTCTGAAGAGGAGCTGCAAACGATTCCTTCCAACCGTCAGGTTGAACTGGGCGATACCGTTGGTAAAAGTGGTATCGAAGCTTATTACGACAATGTGTTAGCCGGAGAACATGGTCAGCGTCGTGTTGTGGTTGATTCTCAAGGTACCGTTGTTGAAGTTGAAAGCGAAACGCCTGCTACACGCGGTTCTGATTTGTACTTGACCATCAAGGCGCCTGCTCAGTATGTCGCCGATACAGAGCTGGCAGCACTGATTGCGCCTGATGGAACGATTGGGCACGGTCGTGGTGTTGGTGGCGCTATTGTTGCTATGGATGTAACCGATGGCAGCATCTTGGTTATGGCTAGCTATCCAACGTTTGATCCCACGGTGTTTACGGGTGGTATTGCTCAGGACGTATGGGATTTGTATTCCACTGAAGAAAGCTTCCATCCGCTTTTGAATCGCGCCATTTCGGGTACGTATCCTGCTGCTTCAACTTACAAGGCGTTCAGTAGTTTGGCTGGCTTGAAGTATGGCTTTGCAAGCGCTACTAAAACGTGGACCTGCGAGGGTTCTTGGGATGGCTTCCATTCAGGCGACTGGCAGAACTGCTGGAACCTGGATGGTCATGGCACGCTTGATTTGCATAACGGCATTCGTGTTTCTTGCGACGTTGTGTTCTATGAGATTGCAAAAGACTTCTACTATGCGGGTAAAAGTCAGGGCGGCAACATCAGCGATACTGCCTTGCAGGAAGAAATTGCTAAGTTTGGCTTTGGTCAGGCGACAGGAATCGACCTTTCAGGCGAAGATGCTGGTCGTATTCCTACACCCGAATGGAAGGCTCAGCACTGGGTTGATGTCCCGACTGAAAGCTACTGGCGTGGCGGTGACTTAACGAACTTGGTCATTGGTCAGGGTGACGTATTGGTCACGCCGCTACAAAACACTGTTGCATATGGCGCAGTTGCGACAGGTAATCTTATGCGTCCTCATCTGTTGAAAGAAGTGCGCAATACATCTGATACGCCTGCTATTACCTTCGAATCCGAAGTCGTTTCGGTGCCCGAAGTTGAAGCAGCCAATTACAAAACCGTGCGCGATGCGTTGGCTACTGTTTCAGCTGACTCAACGCCTATTGTTGATGCGCTTGCCGACTGGGGTATCGATGTGTACGACGTAGGCGCTAAGACTGGTACGGGCGAGGTTGCTGGTAAGCGCGATGTCGCTTGGTATATTTGTTACTATCCAAAGGATAAGCCGCGCTATGTTGTAGGCTGCTGCATCGAACAGGGTGGCGGCGGTGGCGAAGTTGCTGGCCCGCCAGCTGCTCGTACGTTGGGCGCACTGGTTGCACTGGAACGCGGTGAGCCGTTAGGCGTGGGTCCTGTTGCTGCTTCAACAGGCAAATCAGTGCCATTTGAAAACACGACGAACGAAGCTCGTACAGACTAGGAAGGCTGAATGCCCGAGATTTCGAACATAGCTACTGGAAGCCGCAACGAGCGCAGCGAAAAACGCCCGACAGGTAAAGGCATTATGTCGGCGCTTAATTGGCCGCTTCTTGTGGTCATTTTCCTGCTTGTGGCTTACGGGCTGGTCGTGGTGTATTCGGCTGTCCGTGTTGACCCAGACTACAATTTCTCACGTCAATTAATTGGTGTTGGTATAGGCGCGGTGCTCATGGCAATAATTTGGGCCTTTGATTATCGGCGCTTGTCAGATTACACCGTGGTATTTCTTATCATTAATATCGTGCTTATCCTATCCCCGCACTTGCCCGTCATCGGTGTAAACACCATGGGTGCAACTTCATGGATTAAGTTAGGGCCGCTGCCTCAGCTACAACCAGGCGAGTTTGCCAAGATCACCGTTATCTTGCTTGATGCGTCAATCATGGCGCGCTATAACGGCCGTCTTGATGATTTTACCGAGTATCTAAAAGCTGTCGGCATGATGCTCATTCCGTTTGTTTGCATCATGACTCAGCCCGACTTGGGCACGGGCCTTGTGTATTTGTTTATTGCGGCTGTAGCTCTGGTGGTGGGTGGTGCGAATACGCGCTATCTGCTTATTACATTGGCGGTTTGTATTGCGCTTGTTGTGGCAGTGTTCCTTGTTGACGAGTTGCTGAAAGGCGCCAGTGGCGAATATAAGTTGTTGAAGCAGTATCAGCGCGACCGCTTACTTGTGTTCATGAATCAAGGGTCTTCAGACTTAACCGATGAAGGCTATAACTTGCAACAGGCAATGATTGCCATTGGTTCGGGTGGTCTGTTTGGGCAAGGTTACATGCAAGGTTCGCAGCATGCACTCGGCATTTTGCCCGAGGCACCAACTGACTTTATCTTTTGCGTTCTGGCTGAAGAGCTTGGGTTTTTCGGTGTAGTGGTATTGCTGCTTCTTTATATCGCGCTGGTTATAATAGGATTCCGCATAGCCAATGCGTCAAGCGATATGTTTGGGGTGCTTATTGTTATGTGCATTCTAGGCATGTGGCTGTTCCATATTTTGGAAAACATAGGCATGACATGCGGACTTATGCCCATTACCGGCATTCCTTTGCCGTTTATGAGCTATGGCACTTCGTTCATGATTATGAACTTTGCGCTACTCGGTTTTATGGGGTCCGTTTGGGCTCATGGTAAGGAAAATACGAGAAGGACGTCGTATGCAACTACCCGTTGATTTTATAGCGCTGATTGATGAAGCAACAAACATTAATGCTGCTCAGGAAACGCAGCTGTCTGTTAGCGTTTACGTTGACGACACGGCTCCTGCCGATGTGGTTGCTCATGTACGTGGCGCCTTTGCTAGCACGAAGCCAACGGTGCGCATGACGATTTCTTATCTCGATCGTAACTTTGTGCCGCAATCAGATGATGATATTGCCATTGTTGTGGCAGGTGAATCTTTGAAGGTTGGCGCCGCTGCGAAAGCATTGCGTGCAGCTGGCGTACCAACGATGGTAGTTACTACTTCGCCTGTTGCGGTTGCTGAACGCGCTACAGCAGCTGGTGCTGCCATTCCTGAAGGCGATATCGTTGCCCCGTTCGAGGTGGGTGAAGAAGAAACGCAGGTCACCGAGCCTGTGGTGTTGGATGAAGAAACTGCTAAAGCGCTGGATGATCGTATGGGTCGCTGGATAGTAACGGTGGCTCGCGAAAAGCGTTTGGCGTTTGCTATCGCTTTTCCTTTTATGCGTCGTCCGTTGGCACTTGATGCAGTGCAGGCAACATCGCTTCAGAATGCTGGCATTGGTTTAATTCCACTGATTCCAGGCGCTGATTTGCCTGTAATGACGCTTAATCAGGCAAAGATGGTGCTGCAGATCGCTGCTGCTTATGGGCACGAGATGGATAAGAGTCGCATTAAGGAACTAGCAGCTGTTGTTGGTAGTGCTTATCTATGCCGTACGTTAGCGCGCGAATTGGTGGAATTTGTTCCTGTGTTGGGTTTCGCTGTTCGTACGGGCATTGCGTATGGTGGCACGGCTGCTTTAGGCCATGCTGTTATCGAATACTACGAAGGTGGCGAAAACGTTAACGGCGTAGCAAATGTAGCAACACGTGCAGCCGAAACTGGTGCGCGTTTGGCTGCAAAAGCTCGAGAGTTTGCAGCTGATCCGTCGGCAGCTAAGGTTGTCGGCAAGGTACAAGATTATGCTCCTAAGGTGCGTGGGGCTGTCGATAAGTATGTGCCTGTCGTGCGTGATACCGTTACCGATTTTGTGCCAAAGATTGCTGATACTGCAGCCGACATTATGTCTAAGGCTGTTGCTTCACGTTAATCAATATGGTTTTGCGGCGCGCGTGCGGCGTGCGTCGCTAGCTTTGCGCGCAATGTGGTGGGCATGCGCTTATGAACGATAAAGGATAGTTAATGGTTCCGTTTGAAAGTATTTGGTCGCAAGTTGCGCCTTTGGTTACGCGTGCCGAACGACCGTCGCGTTATATCAACCGCGAGTGGGGGTGTGTTTATAAGCCCGACGCGGATTTTCGCTTTTGTATGGTGTATCCCGATACCTACGAGCTTGGTCAGGCTAATCAGGCGCTGCGTATTTTGGTAAACGCAGTAAACGCGCAGCCAGGCATGGCAGCCGAGCGCGGTTTTTTGCCAGCGCCAGAAATGTGCGATGCCCTGCGCGAAGCGCAGCTTCCCCTGTTTTCTATCGAAAGCTGTGCGCCTTTGGCAGCCTTCGATGCTATTGGAATTACTCTGCCGCATGAATTGGCAGCAACGAATGTGCTTGAAGCAATCGACTTGGCAGGTTTGCCACTTCGTGCGCAGGATCGTGCCGAGGACGATTCATTTGTTCTTGCTGGTGGCCCTTGCGCGTATAACCCCGAGCCATATGCACCGTTTTTTGATGCCATAAACATCGGGGAAGGGGAGGAATCGCTTCCCGAAGGTTTGCAGCTTATCCGCACCATGAGGCAACGTGGTGCAACGCGTCGAGAAATTTGGCACGCGCTTGCACAGTTGGATGGTTGGTATGTGCCAGCTTTGTATCGCTGGCGTACAGAAGAGGAAGCGCAAGTAGCTGGTTCATGGATAGAACCGTTGGAAGAGGGCTTACCAACCACTATTGTGAAGCGGCTTTTCGATGGGTTCGCAGCTAGTTCGGCGTGGGAGCCTTGCATTGTTCCTTTTGCTGAAGCTGTGCATGATCGCCTGAACGTCGAAGTTCTGCGTGGTTGCGCGCGTGGCTGTCGTTTTTGTCAGGCAGGCATGATGTATCGCCCTGTGCGCGAACGTTCGGCCGATAACGTTGTTGATGCAGTGGTGCGTGGCTTAGCTGAAACGGGATATGACGAAGTGTCGCTGACTTCGCTTTCTACGACAGACCACTCGCAAATTGCCCAGATTCTTGAACGCTTGAATAAGCAGTTTGAAGGTACGGGTGTGCGCATTTCTATTCCATCGCAGCGCCTGGATTCGTTCGGTGCACGTATGGCGGATTTGGTGGCTGGTCAAAAGAAAGGTGGCCTTACCTTTGCGCCCGAGGCAGGAACACAGCGTCTGCGCGATGTCATTAACAAGAACGTGACCGAAGAAGATTTGTTCGGTGCGGTTGATGCAGCGTTTGCTGCTGGCTGGCGTCGTTGCAAGTTGTATTTCATGATTGGCTTGCCTACCGAAACCGATGACGATATCAAAGGCATTGCTCGTTTGGTACAGCAGGTGTACGACCGCGCAAAGGCAATCGTTCCCAAAGAGCAAAAGGGCTCGATTCAGATTTCTGCATCCGTGGCTTTGTTTGTGCCAAAGTCGCACACGCCTTTCCAGTGGTGTGGTCAAATTCCGCCTGAAGAAGCTTTGCGTCGTGTAAATCTGTTGCGCCATTCGGTGAAGTATCGCGCCATTACGGTTAGCTGGCATGATCCTAAAACTAGCTTTGTCGAAGCTGTCATGTCGCGCTCGGGTCGCGAGGCGGCTGACTTGGTAGAAGCTGCATGGAAGCGCGGTGCACGTTTTGATGCCTGGTCTGAATGCTTCCGTGAAGATGCGTGGCGTGATTCTGCAGCTGAATTAGGTATTGATGTTGAAGCGGTTGCACAGGTGGGTCATCCAACCGATTACATACTGCCGTGGGAACATATTAGTTGTGGCGCTGACCGTCGCTGGCTTGCGCGTGAATACGACCTTGCTGTGCGCGAGGAAACAACACCAGATTGCACCTTTGGGCGTTGTTCGGCTTGCGGCGTGTGTATGAAGTTGGGAACCGATAATCAATTGGCAGGTGATCGCAATGACTGATCCTAATGCACCTCGCGTATTTCGCCTGCGTTCAACTTTTATCGAGCGCGATCGTTTGGCACTGCTTTCTCATTTGGAAGTAGCTCATGCGCTTGAACGCACGGTGCGTCGTGCAGGCTTACCCTTTGCTGTTAGCCAAGGTTTTTCGCCTCATATGAAGATTGCTTTTGGTGCAGCGCTTCCAGTGGGCGTGGGTTCGACGTGCGAAATCTTCGATTTGCAGCTACGTGAATATGTTGCTGCTGATAAAGCGCTTGCTGCTTTACAACAGGCCAGCGTGCCTGATCTTATGGTTCAGGAATGTCACTATATCGAGCCTTCTGCGCCAGCTGCTAGCGTTGCATTTCCGTTTTCAACGTACGAAGTATGCTTTGATGCGCCAGTTGAATCGATTACAGTTCCCGAGTCGATTACGGTAGTACGTAAGCGTAAGGAAAAGCAGCTGGTAGTAAGCGATTTTTTGGCAGAGCCTTTCGCGATTGAAGGCAATTGTGCAACGTTTACGCTTGAAGCAAAACCAACTGGTTCATTGCGTCCTGATGTGTTGCTTCAACACTGCGACTTGCCTGCAACCGTTCTTTCAATTACTCGCATCGCCCAACGTTAATGTGACAAAGGGGTAGTCCCTTTGTCACATTTAAGCACCAAGCCAGACGTTGCCAGTCTTGTGCCAGTTGGCCATGTTGAAGATGTTACCCTTGATTTCGTATTCCACGAAACGTTGGCCTAAATCGCCAGCAGTGGTTGTGGCATCAAAGTAGCGAATGCGATTCGGGTCGTTAATCTCGAAGAACGTGGCGCCATATGCAGCACCATTTCCACCCATGGCATTAATTACCGTGGGATGAATATCGTCGTGGCTGACGGGCATATCTGAAATACGAACCGGTTCGCGTTCATCACCAGCAGCAGCATTTTTCGAAGGCTTTACCAACATGATGGGGCTAATGGGATCACGCGGAGGATCGTCGGTCAGATACCACACGCCATGGTCAGCCGTCACGATAATGGTTGCTTCGTCGTACAGACCCAAACGCTTTAGCTCGGCCATGTATTCGGTTACAACCTTCATCGAGCCTTTTGCCTGAGCAAGTTGGTTCGACTGGTTGGTGCCAACATTTTCACCGTCTTCATTAACCGAGAAGGGGAAGTGCGGTCCAAACAGATGAATGAAGCGGAAAGCACCTGCTTCGCCTTTGTCAGTTGCTTCAAGGCCACGCGTTTTAACCATGTCTAAGATGGCGGCATCGTCAAGTTCGTAAAGCGAATCGTTAAGGTCTCCGTTGCTGCTATCAGCAATCATGCGGTTGTTTAAATCGCTTGTGTAATACCAGAAAGCAGGCTTAAGCGCCCATGGCATTTCGCGGTATAACGCGCACTGCTCCATAGCAATAAAGGTGTCCCATACATTAAGCGGCGCTTGGTTAATAGGGTGCACATTCAGGGTTTCTTCGGTAATAGCACGGTCGGCTTCGTTGTTGAAATCCATCATGAGCGAATCGGAATAAATGCCGATGGAATAGCCTAAGTCATGCACATCGTTAAGGAACGTGCTGCGTTCGTATTTGGTGCGACGGTATTCAGCAATGTCTTCGCCAGGGGCAGGCTTTTGGGCTGTCAGCATATTGGGAATGGCGTTTGAAGTAGGAATCATCGTGCCCGCACTATTGCGGAAGTACGTGAAGTCCTCGAAGTCATCAAGGAAATGGTCGTTCTTTTTACGGATTTCTTCCAGAATGGCGGTGTCGTACGTGTCCAAAACAAAGACAACAACATTGCTTTTTGGCGAAACGGTAAGCAATGAGCCTTGGGTAACATAGGGCTTGTTTTGTTCGTCAATAGCTGTTTTAGATGCATCGATTGCTACGCTAACAACGCCGACAAGCTGCATAATCATAATCACACAGGCTGCAGCAGTGGCGACTTTCAGTGTAGTGTGTGCTCGGCGCCAACATACGACAACAAGTGCGGCAATAATGGCAAGCCATACAATGCCCGATACAATTTTCTTTTCAACAAAGAACCAATCATTCCAATTGATGAAGCCGCCATCGGCTGGCATCATGCCTTGGTTCATAAAAAGCGATTGCACATAGGCGGCAACAGTTAAAGCGAACAATACGATGATCGCCACATAGAAAGGGCGTCCTTTAAGGAGCGAAACCAAAGCGGCAGCAATAAGAGCGAAAGCTAGACAGAATACAACTGGAATCCACCAAACAACCCCTAGGCCAAACACGAGGCTATCGCCGTTTGAACCGTAGATTTCAAGCGAGGGAGCAATAAAAATAATGAAAGCCATGAATATACACATGACAAGAGCAAAGGCAAAACGCTTCGGCCAACCCATGCGGTGCGGTGCATCGCTGACCTGTGCGTTGCAGGCATCTCTAAGCGATGCAGCAACGTCGCGTGCGCGAGCCATACGTGAAGAGGCATCAGGCGATGTTGGATCGATGGTTGACACGTCGTTTTCTGAAATCTTACGAGCGTTTTCATCGATATTAAACAGCTGGTACAACTTGCGTCGCGTGCGGCGGAAAACAACGCCGATTACTGCTGACAGTGCAACTGCTAAACCTGCTACGGCCTGAATGGTATAGGTCATAACCGAAGGGTCGACATAAGCAAAGGCACTGTTCGTAGGGACAAGCGACCAAACAGTTATAAGACTTGCTAGGGTTGCGGCATACAAAATGCCAAGTATCGCGCGCGCACACACGCGCGCGCGGTGGTATTCGGAAAGCGGATTAAGGCCCGCCTGATTACTTCTATATATATGCATTACTCTATAGTTTGACTAGCCTCGTGAACTCTTATTACGCGATATAGTAACTCTTCCCCAAGTCACACAATCGGAAACGAATTATACTAGCGGCTGGTTTGGGACTGAACCCGTACGCGCGCCTTTCTTATGTTCTTCACGAGAACTCACGAAGCGCCTGGTAGAGATAAGAATTATTCTTAGCCGAGTAGGCTTTCCCATTCCTTTTCGCGGAAGCCGACAAGCACTGTGTCATCCAGTATTAGCAAGGGTCGTTTTACCAGCATGCCATTGGTTGCAAGCAGGTCGTACATTTCGTCTTCCGAAAGGGTGGGAAGCTTATCTTTCAGGCCTAGTTCTCGATATAGCATGCCGCTGGTGTTAAAAAAGCGTCGCAGCGGCAAATCGCTCATCTTGTGCCAAAGCTTTAGCTCGGCAGCTGTTGGGTTGTTCTCCACAATATGCCGACTATCGAATTCGATATTGTGATCGCTGAGCCATGCTTTAGCTTTCTTGCAGGTTGAGCAGGGGGGATATTCGATGAACAGCATGATGCCTCCCGTTTGTTTGCATTACAAATAAGCGCTTTCTTTATTGTAGCGTTTGGAAGTGTGGATTTTTCACAAGATGGGTATTGCGTCCGTGCGTCATGTCAAGTAATATATCCCTCGCTGAAAACACGGGGTGTTAGCTCAGTTGGTTAGAGCGCCGGCCTGTCACGTCGGAGGTCGCGAGTTCAAGTCTCGTACATCCCGCCACGAAACTCCTGGCCAATCCGCTATGCGGGTTGGCTTTTTGTTTTCATGGCCCACCAAAATCGGTGCCGAGGGGACAATGGGGGTTAGGGTTAGCGGCACGGGTCAAGGTTGCCCGAAGGGCCGAGCGGGATTCGTGGAGCTAATGAACACCCCGCGCAAGTAGGGTTTCTTTTTCTGGGGACTTGGGCTGGTGCCATGTTTCGAAAAGCGTTCCCACCTGGATTGCTCAGCACCTGTGTCCGTCGGGCGCATGTTCTTCGCTCCTGGTGACGCTCGGCTTGCCCCGACCGACGCGCCATGTCGGCGGCGCCTAAACGCGGATCGGTGGAGAATCTGTCACAAAGTCGGGTTTTTGCAATAATGACCGCAGCCGTGCGGGGCGTTTCGCGCCCTGTTTGCCTGTCAGCGCCCCGCGCGGGGAGGTGCCTTAGGGTGTCTATGCCGGTAACCGCAGGAAACACATAACGCAGGTCGGAATAATGGGGAAGAGGAATTTGTAAAAACCCGATTTTGTGACAAGATTCCTACTTCGATTCCGTCGCCTTGATTGCGCCCCGGCAGTGAATTCTCACGACTTGGTTGGCGTCGGTCTCCGATACCCTCCTCAACTCTTCCATGTAAGGTCGAACGAGCTCCGGCCTTCTCTTCCCAAGGACGCGGAACATCTCGGGCGCTTCCATCCTGACCTTGCCATCCTCGTCGTGCAGGAGCTTATCGAACACTGGCATGCGGCCTTCATAGATCTCGGGCGTGTTCGTGGCGATGTTCTCCGATGCCCAGACGAAGGCGAGCCTGACCTTCGCATTTTCGTCGGACGCGAGGCGGAACATTCTCTGCCAATACGGCTCGATCACCTGAAAGTCGACGAGGCGCGCAAGAGCCTGACTCAGCG
This sequence comes from Eggerthellaceae bacterium, assembly GCA_045629845.1. Lineage (GTDB taxonomy): Bacteria > Actinomycetota > Coriobacteriia > Coriobacteriales > Eggerthellaceae > UBA9715. The sequence goes on from JAZQRZ010000161.1 coordinate 39,981, forward strand.
CGTACGTGAGCTATCGGAAATCAAAGAGGAAATCCAGAGTGCTCAGTTCCTCGAGATGCAGGCTCTCGACATGGGCGGCGCTGCAGGCATCGGCCATTCCGACTCGAATGCGAAACCCACGAAATAAAGTGCGCGCATCGCCATTTCGGATATAATCGTTTTGCCCGTGGCTAGCCGATTGGCACGGGCAATGAGCAGCTGTGAAAGGCTAGTCCGATGGGGCAATTCGACGCTAATGCAACAAAAGAGCAGCTAGCTCAGATGGAACGCGAGTTCGCGCGCAAACGGGAGGCTGCGGCCTTGCGTCGCGCTGCCGAGCGCGCACGCCTTTCGGAAGAGCGAACCTTCTTTGATGCTGAAGGAACCTCTTGGACTTATATCGTGGTAGACGACAGCTTCGCACGTGTGTGTGGTTGCGATACCGAATGCCTATCACTTGTGATGCCTGATCAGATTGACGGCTATCCGGTACGCGAAATCGACGCCGAGGCGCTTTCTGGCCTCGATACGCCGCGCGTAATCACATGTTGTGACAGCGTCGAGTCGATTGGTCCTTATGCGTTTCGCGGATGTGCGAATCTACGCCGGCTGGTCTTGCCATTTGCTACATCGTCTTTCTCTTCTAGTTGGGTGGCGCGTTGCCCCAACATCGAAGAGCTTGTGTTGCCCGGTGGTTTGGAAGTTATAGAAGCCGATGTACTTGCGTATCCAACCGTGCAAGTGCTCGAGATTGGGGCAGGTACGCATGCGGTGAGGCCTGGCGCTTTCGAGAAGGGTCAGATTCGCAAACTGAGCGTCGATCAGCGCAATAATCGCTTGATGACCGATGGTACGTGTATTTATTCAGCTGATGGTGCCGAGTTAATTGCGATGGCCTGCAAGGCAGAGGAATACGCTGTTACTGCGGAGTGCCGCCACCTCGGCGAGAAAGCGTTTGCTGGCGCAACGGGGCTTACGCATGTTTCACTTCCAGAGGGGCTCGAATCGATTGGTTCGTTCGCTTTCGCCTATTCGGGTATTACGTCACTTGACTGCCCGAGCACGCTTATCGCAATTGGACGCAAAGCCTTCCTGCGCTGTCCAGCGCTAAAGGAAATACACTTGAACGAGGGGCTGCGCTCCATCGCTGCGGAGGCGTTTGCTGGTTCTGCGCTCGAACGGCTAAGCATTCCCGCATCGACCGCAGAAATTGGGCGGTCGATTACTGTGCGCACTGGTATGCAGCATGCGGGGGCTAACGCCGCGTTTTCGATTAATCCGGCCAACGCAACGTATTTCGTTGATGAGTACGGATGCCTGTACGCGCGCCGTGCTGACGGCGTGCACCTAATCGAAATGCTTGATACCGACGTGCGTTCTTACGATGTGCTTGCCGAAACAGTTGCTATCGACGAGAAGGCTTTTGCCTACCTTGCAGCACTCGAGTCGGTGACCATGCCCGAGGGCTTGAAGTCCATTGGTGATGGTGCATTCCGCTTTTGCCGTCATCTGCGGGAAGTTGGCCTTCCTGCATCGGTTACATCGATTGGCGATGATGCATTCATCGATACAGCGCTCGAACGCTTCAACATCCCTTCCAGACTTCTCGATATCGGTTCGCGCGCTCTCATCACGGATGGAGCTCACCATGAAGGCCGGCCTCCGTCTTTGCGCGAAATCACCGTGAGTGCGGACAACCCGCGTTTTTTCATGCATACGGGTATGCTCTGTCGCCGTACGGCGACGGGTGCGAGTGTTGTCGTGTTCACGAACTCATGCGCTCGCGTAAACTTTCCCGATACGATTGAGGCTGTCGAAGACTACGCTTTTAACAATGCATTCGATATCGAAGAGCTGCACCTGAATGCACGCTTAAGCTCGATTGGGGCGTGCGGGCTTAGCGTGGAATGCGCGATTAGAACCGTCCGTATCGACGTCGCCGAGCCAATCGAGGGGCACTCGTCGTTCCTGCTCCGCTTTCCCGATACGTCGCGTAGCGTTCATGGGTTCCTGCTTGCGCTTGGAATGTTCGGGTCGCTCAATCTTCCCGACATTATGGCTCAGTATGACAGCTGCATAGCTAGCTCGCGTAACTACCGCGCCCCGGGTGACAGCTCCAATGCAAGCGCATACGAGCAGGTGAAGTTGATTTGCGCGCGTCTGCAGGACGCAGTGCTGCTTACCGAGGATAATGCTAAGCGCTACCGCACGCTGATTATTGATAACATCGAGGAGATTTGCGTCGATATTGCGCGCCACGACGACCGTGAGACGCTTGGCGCGCTGGCTAACTTAGGGCTTCTTCATGCCGAGAACATCAACGTGGTTATCGATGCGGTGAATCACTTACAAGATGCCTCAATGACGGGTTATCTGCTCGAGCTGAAGCGTCTTCGCTTCGGGTATGGGTCTAGCGATTACGACATTTAACAACACCGCTTTCTATCGTTTCATGGTGGTATCCAAATGCCAATTGAGGTAAGTGAAACACCTGGTTGCTGGTATACTCTAAGCATAGTGCTCGTCAATTTCCGCTTGGCGTTCACCCTTGGCTGGCGCCCCGAACGAGAGGGGGATGTGCCGTATGGATACATCCGTAAAGCCCGCTCCGCCGCAAAGCAGTTCTATCGTCGTCGACGACGACGGTGTCTATCACTGGGTGTACGAATTCAACTTGTTTACGAACCCGACCATCTTGCTTGTCATCATCAAGATATTCCTGGGAATCATTGCTGCACTCATTGTGTTTGGAATAGTGCTCCTTGTTCCTGACCTTGTGCAAGGTTATGCCAGCGCCGAGGATGTGGCGGGTGTGTTCGTGAGTGGCGGCGCAATAGCTTTGCTGTTCATCGTGTTATCAATTATTGGCTATGTCATTTATGCATTCATGAATGGCGGGAAGTACTGTGTTGTATTCACAATGGACGACGAGGGCATCACCCACAAGCAGCTACCCAAGGAATTTAAGAAGGCGCAGGTTATCGGCGCTCTGAACGTGCTTGCTGGTTTGGCTTCAGGAAACTTGCCGCAGACAGGTATGGGCATACTAACAGCAACGCATGATGCAACTTCAAGCAACTTCGCTAGCGTGCGATCCGTGAAGGGGTCTCGTGCGCTGCGCGTGATAAAGGTGAACGAACCTCTGGCAAAAAACCAGGTGTACGTAGAGCCTGGGGACTACGATTTTGTGTTCGGCTACATCCGCGATCACTGCCCGAACGCGACGGTGACCAGCAAGAGGTGAAGTCGCAGAGCACTTGTTTATCTCAGGCTACAAGCAAACGCTTTCTGGCATTTTCGATTTGTTCCATTTCGCTGATAGTGGCAGTGATTCGTTTTTTGCTGCCAATTATTCTTATAGTTCATACCTTATTTCTTAGACATGACTCCAAGGTTTTGGAATGTTCAAAACTGGTGTCAGGCTAAGAGTTAACCCTTTGCCTGTTCAAAAAATGCTTGCAAATGAAAGTTTTGAACACTATGCTGTTGCAGCTGAATGAATAAAGGTTGAAGGGGGAATTTCCAATGAAATTTGGTCTTGGGGCGGCCATTACTTGGGCGTTCGATTCGGTGATCTTAAGCATTGCGCTTATGTCTACGTGCTTTTTTACGACCGAACAGGCAATCGCTCTGGCAGCGTTTACCAGCACATTCTTGCATGATGGTACGTCCGCATTACTCATGCTGGGCTATAACGGATTCCGTCATAAGCTCAAGAAGACGTGGGATTTGCTGCGTACAAAGACAGGCTTGCTTGTTGTAGTTGCTGCTGTCATCGGTGCGCCTTTGGGCATGTCAGGCTATGTGTTTGCCATCAATCAGATTGGTGCTGCTTACACGACAGCCATCACAGCATTCTTCCCTGCTTATGGCGCTGTAATTGCTCATATCTTCTTGAAAGAGCGCATGAAGAGCTACCAGTGGCTGGGTTTGGCTGTGTGTCTTGTTGCTGTGGCTGCGCTTTCGTTTAACCCAGACGAAACCGTGACGGGCAACTGGTTCCTAGGCGTGTTAGGTTCTTTGGTTTGTGTAATCGGCTGGGGTACCGAAGCGTGCATCATTTCTTATGCACTCCGATTTGGCGAGGCCGACGACGAGTGCTGTCTGCAGATTCGCCAGACCACCTCGGCTGTCGTTTATATGGTTCTCATTCTTCCGATTCTGGGTGGATGGGGCTGTGCGATTGATGCTATGTTCAGCGATGCGATGCCTATCATTATTCTGGCTGCGATTATCGGTACGTCGTCTTACCTGTTCTATTACAAGGCAATTGACCGAATTGGTGCTGCTAAGTCCATGGCATTGAATATTTCGTATTCTGGATGGGCTATTCCCGTGTCGCTGGTGCTGTTAGGTTCGATTCCTACGCCGTTTGGCATCGCTTGCGCGCTTGTGATTATCGTCGGCGCCATTGTGGCCGCTACCGATGTCAAGGAACTGTTCGGTCATAATACCGAAGCAGCCGAGGTGAAGGTCGAGGCTAAGTCCGAGAAGAAAGCTAAGGTCGAGGCGTAAGCCAGCACATTTGAAAGGGAAAGCTTAATGACGCTCGAAAACCAGGTAACCGAACTGCTTCTTGCTCAGGGCTTTTCGGCTCCAGATAAGCTTACGCGCCTTGGTGGCTTAACCAACTTCAGCTTCCGCGCACAATCAGCCGATTATGATTTAGTAGTTCGCTTTCCTGGCGAAGGAACCGAAGAACTTGTTGATCGCGCAGGCGAAAAGATTATCAACACCGAAGCAAGTCGCATCGGTGTTGATACCCCGCTTCACTACTTTGATGCGGAAACGGGTCGCAAGATTTCTGGATGGGTCCCGAACGCAGAAACGATGCATATTGAAACTGCAGCTAAGCCCGATAATCTTTCGGCGATGGGTCGCATCCTTGCGAAGCTTCATGCCGAGGCGAACGAAGTAGACGTAATCTTCGACCCTGTTGAAAAGGTTTTCGAATATGAACGTCTTATCTTTGCGGGCGGCGGAACGCTTTGGGAAGACTACGAACAGATTAAGCAGCGCGTGTTGGAAGTTGTCGAAAAAGTAGGCGACGCGAAACGCACGATGTGCCACTGTGACCCGCTCTGCGAAAACTTCGTTAAAGATGCCGAAACAGGGCGAATGTATCTGTTGGACTGGGAATATTCTGGTATGTGTGATCCGCTTTGGGATGTAGCCGACGTAATAGTCGAGGCACATTACGATGAAGCTCAGCAGCTCGAGTTCGAACGCGCCTACTTCGGGCGCGATCCGCGCCCTGAAGAGGTCGAACGCATCATCGTAAACATGGTGCTTATCGATTTCCTCTGGAGCTTATGGGGCGAACAGCGTGCGTTGTACGACCCCGCGCTTGTGGGTTACGGCGACGAACGCTTTGCTCGTGCAAAGGTTAATCTTGAAAAGCTTGGTTAGGGCTGTTTGTTTTCCTTGCGAACGATTAATCTCTGCTACATGGTTTGATAGAATTACGCCTGGTTTGCTAACGTTTTGCAAACCAGGCATTTTTATACCATCAACAGCAAGGACACAATGTTTTCAGCAGTAGCCGATGTATTACAACTTATTGTCGATCCGTGTTATGCCCTGACGGGCAATTGGTGGATCGCAATCGCCCTATTCACCATCATTACTAAGGTCATCCTTATGCCGATGGCTCTTTGGGTGCAGTGGAACTCTATCAAGATGGTGCAGATTATGCCTGCGATTAATCGCCTGAAGGTTAAACACTTTGGCGATCGCGAGACTATCAGCGAAAAACAAAACGAACTGAACAAGGAAAAGGGTTATCACCCTTTACTTTCGCTTATTCCACTGGCTATTCAGATCATCATCCTGTTCGGCTTGGTCGACGTCATTCATTCGATTACCGATTCAGGTACGCCTGGTACTGAATTCTTAGGGTTGGTTCCTATTGAAGATGGCGGACTGTCTTGGATTATGCCGATTCTGGCTGGCTTGTCGGCTGTAGCCATGGGCTTTGCTCAAAACCGCATTAACCCGTTGCAGCGCGAACAATCTAGGGCTGAAAAGAATATGACCAACGGTCTGTCCATTGGCCTGTCTTTATTCTTGGGTATTTTTGTTGCTGCCGGCATGGCATTTTACTGGGTGTGTTCAAATTTAAGCGCTATTGCAGTTCAAGCACTCTGCAATATCATCATTAAGCCTAAGAAGCATATCGACTACGAAGACTTAGCTGCCAGTCGCGTTGAACTTGACGAGCTTAATTCGCTCGAAGCTGACCGCAAGAAGAAGTGGTACCAGCGCGATCCGTTGGCTAAGCGCGAAAAGCTTGATTACAAGAAGTTCTTTACTGTGGTGGGTAAGCACATAGTGTTCTACTCCGAAGGATCGGGCTTCTATAAGTACTTCCGTGGCGCCATTGATTATCTGATGGCTAATTCCGACGTTATCGTGCACTATGTGACGAATGATCCTAACGACCAAATCTTCGGTATAGCCGAAGAAAATCCGCGCATCCGTCCGTACTACATTGGCGAGAAGCGCGCCATTACGCTGATGATGAAGATGGATGCCGATGTCGTAGTAACCTCGCTTGGAGACTTGGACAATTTCTATATCAAGCGCTCGTATGTGCGCAAGGATATCGAATACATTTACGTGCCCCATCACATGACTTCGATGCACCTGACCGCAACAAAGGGCGAATATGAAAACTACGACACCATCATGTGCGTAGGCCCGCACCAGGTTGTCGAAGACGAGCGTTTGGAAGAACTGCACGGCACCAGGAAAAAGCGTCACGTCGAAGCAGGCTACGACCTGATAGATGAAGAAATTGCCGCTTACAAGAAGCTGGTTGAACAGGGTAAGGCAACCAATCAGAAGCCCACCGTGCTTATCGCTCCGTCGTGGCAGGAAAACAATATCTTGGATCTTTGCATCGATGATATGGTTGAAAGCATGCTTGGCCGTGGTTGGCGTATTATCGTGCGCCCTCATCCCGAATATACGAAACGCTATCGTCCGCGTTGGGAAGCATTACAAAATCGTTTTGAGCACATACCCGAAGATGAGTTGTATTTCGAGCGTGACTTCTCGTCTAACGAAACCATCTTTACTTCTGACATTCTTATTACCGATTGGTCTAGTGTCTTTTGTGAGTTTGCATTCAGCACGCTTAAGCCTTGCATTTTTGTAGATACACCCATGAAGGAAGGCAACCCCTATTGGCGTGAAGTCGGTATCGAGCCAACGGACATCAGTCTACGCAATCAGGTGGGTGTTTCGTTTGCACCTGAGAAGGCTTCACAGATTGGTGAAACGATTGCAGATATGCTGGCTCATACGGCAGACTGGCATGATGAAATTGAACGCATCCGTTCAGAGTTCATCTTTAATCTGGGCCACGGCGCCGAGGTAACAGGCGAGTACTTGCTTTCTTCCATACTTGAGAAACAGGCTGCGAAAAAAGCGGAATAACATAACGGTTTGCAGCTATACATTAAGCAGTAAATCGTTGAATTCGCACGGCTTAACGGAAGTGAATCGCAATTCACTTCCGTTTTACTATGCAAGACAGAGTGGTTAGAGCATGCGGAAGAAGTCGAATACCATTTCATCTGCGAAGTCGCTAAAGTCGTAGTAGTTGTCAACGCCTTCTGCGTTTACGAAATTCTCGAGCCATGCGACGTAATCAGCATCAATGTCGCAGTTGGTGAATACATCTGCAAGCTCATGGTAAAATTCAGCGTCGCCATAGGGTAATGTTACGGCTATGCCAGTCATACCTGTTTCGCCAGATGTGCTGTCGAAGTACACAATGGCGTCGGATAGGGCCTGCTCAAGAGCGGCTGTCTTTTCACTATTGGCGGAAGAAGCTGCAGCCATGATATCGGTGACGTAGTAGTCAGACATTGTGGTAAAGCTCCAGTCGTCAAAATCGCAGCTGTCGTGTCCGCCAGGGCGCACGGATTCACTGGATTCAATAATAAAACCGTCGCGACCATGCTGAGTTACCTCCTGGCTGTAGTTTGTGCCAAGTAGGGTATTCTCGTTCTCGTAAGCGAAGTCAATCCAAGCTTCGTACAAAGCCGGTACGGCAGATTCGTCAACAAGTGCTAAGGTGGCGTCACCGCCGTTTTCAGTATCTTCTTCAGAAGTGTCAACCATGTCGCGCACGATGGTCGTGCCTAAGTCTTCAGTATGTACAGTTGGGTTCTTTTCAAGTGTAGACATCCAGTTCTCGTAACTCCAGCCGATACCTGGTTCGAAATCTTCGGAGAGAATTGCGTAGTCGCAATAGGGGGCAAACACGTAGTACGTTTCAAGGCTCGACATAATGCAGCAATCCATACCAATGAAATCAAAGTGAACGTCTTTATTGGCTTCCAGTGCATTGCGCATTTCATCTAGCGTAAGAGCTTCGTCTTCGTTTTGGAATTCATCTTGACCGAAACCATAAACGGGGCCCGCACCGTGATCCCACATGATTAGCATGTAACGGTCGGCCGGATAGTTTTCAACACCCCAGCTGATAAAGTCGGCAAGCGTATCGGAGGATGTCGTATCAAGTTGGCCTAAGCTATCATCGACAAGTTCAAGCTGGCCTTGGTTTACGAGGTAGCGTTGCGTGTGGTCCGACGCTATTCCGTGTTCCTGCCATTCCTTTGTACCCAAGGTTTCGATGACAACGTTCACATTTTTTCCGATGCCTGAAGCAAGCATTTCGTTGATGTCTGCCGAAGCTGCTCCTCCCTCAGATTCCAGGTTTGATCCGTTCAGATAAATGAGCACCGTGGCCGCTTTGTGTTCACCTGTTGCTACCTGAGTTGCCTGTAGATTATTAAGCAACAGGTTCTCTTCAGCCAACGCTGCAGTCGGCGTGGCGAAGACCATGGCGAACATAAGAGCGATGGCCGTTACGAAAGAAGCTAGGCCTAACGCTAGGCGGTTCGTTGTCTTTTTTGATTGAGTGCTTAGCATGGCTGTTCCTTACCTCGTCTTTTAGCTTTGAGGTAAGGGTAGCTCGAAGCTCTTGTTCGAATCCCCCTTCGAACAGCAAGAAAACTGTCAAGAAAGTGTCAAAGCCTTAATCACCGTCAGGAGAAGTGAGCCATGCTTGTATTTAACTAGTGGCTTTCGCTCGCGGTCTCACTATCAGAATTAATTGCCTCGTTCGCTATAATTATTTTGTCGTCACGCTATCAAGGACGGGAACGGCATGCCGGGAATAGTTACGCACCACATGTTCGGAATTGATGTGCATAAAAGCCTTGCTAAGGTTATAGGCGACTCTGCGGCTGCTCGTGATGCTTTCCTTCTGGGTAATCAAGGTCCTGACCCGTTTTTCTATCTGATGGTAGCGCCGACAACGCATGAATTTCGGCGTATCGGACAGATAATGCACAGGCAGAAGACAGTAGAGCTTCTTGCAAATATGCATCGCTACTTAATTAATGGCTGCAGCTGTTTAGAAGGTAAACATGCTGCCGTGGCAAGAACAGATAATCATGATGATGCTTATGCGCAGGATGTGACTTCAGGCGAAGTTTGCAAGGCGTATGCACTGGGATTTCTTTGCCACTACCTGCTTGATTCTACCGTGCATCCGCTTGTGTTTGCGCAAGAGTACGCTATATGCAGCGCTGGGGTAGAGGGTCTTTCAGATGATTGGTCGCATCGTGTGGTGCACGCCACAATCGAAACATCGCTTGACGAATATGTTCTTACGACCAAGCTTGGTTCTACTGCAGCCACGCTTCCGCCTCATAAGATGGTACTCCCGTGTTCTGCTTCGGCGCTTTCAGAAATATCTCGACAGTATTCGAATGTGCTTCGGGAAACTTACAACATGAATGCGCCAGAAACAGTTTTCTACATAGCTGTTAGCCTTAACAGGTTTGCGCAACGGGCGCTCGATTCAAAGAGTGGCGGTTTGCGACAGCACTATGACTACTTAGGGTTTGCCGGAATGGCCTCGGCGTACGTGCAGGCGCTTTCACATCGTGCGAAGCTGCTACCTTACACTCCGTTTGCTAACAATGATCACACCCTTTGGAAAACCCCCTTTGCAACCAGTGGCTTCATAAGCGAAAGCTTTGACGAGCTTTATACGCGTGCCTATGCCCGTGCAATTGAAATTTTGCCTGAATATGTCAAGCCAACTTTCGGCTTGGATGCTTGCAAAACGCTTGTTGACAATGTCAATTTCCTTGGTCGTCGCGACTGATTAATCGTGTATCATTTTTGCTGTCAGGAAGGAGATAAGCGGCTTCTTTGTTCCATTACTTATTCATCATGGCAAGTACTCTAAGCGCGTGCTGACAGTTGTTTCGACAGAGCCAATGATCGGCATGAACATTTTGTTATGAATCAGCCTTTCATTGTTCTGAAAAAAGGTGCAATTGAAAAGGGGGACATCATGAAGAAGTATCTCGGTTTAATAATGGCGGCTATGTTATGTGTGTGCTGCTTAGGGCTTGCTGCCTGTGGCGGATCGGGTTCGGGAAGCGCAGCCTCATCAAGCGCTTCGGCAGCCAGCGCATCTGCCGCATCTGAAAGCGCATCAGCTTCAGCAGCTAGCGCATCTGCTGCAAGTTCTGCAGCCAGTACAAGTGCTTCGTCGGCGGCTTCTGAAGATGTTAGCCCCGAATTCAAAGCGTTTGCGGATAAGTATGTGGCTGTTTGCGACAAGATGGTAGCTGTTGTTGACAAGGCAAAGGCAGCTGGCAGTTACGAAGCTGTCGAGGAAGAATGGAAAGCGGTTTCGGCAGAGCTTTCAGAATTAAGCGGTGAGGCTCAGGAGTGGGCTACGAAGTACAGCAACGGCGAGCTGTCTGCTGCTGATAAGGGCTACTACAACAGGGTCTTGATGCCTGCAGCTAGTAAGTCAGCTAGTGCGGGCCTTGAGATGCTAGACCTTATTCAGTAGCAAGAGTAAAACGTAGATCTTTCATAGGTGATGTGCGTGCCATTCCTCGAGCATTCAGTTGTGTTCTTGTATCTCGAGTGCCTCGTCACGTCCGACGTAACGTAGATGCCATGGCTCGGCTGGAATACTGTTTTGTCTTCACGACCCTCTGGGTAACGTATGATGAAGCCAGCGGGTACAAATGGTAATGCCTTGGTTGTACCTTCCACAAATTATCTAAAGCGTTATCTCTACGTGCATGACGTCTGCCGATTCATCAGGAAATTTCAGGTAGATGTTGCAGTATTCACGAGCCTTTGGGTCGTCAGCAGTATTGCCTGTTCCGTATGTCCATAGTTGAAGTGCATCCACACCAAGCTCTGCAAAGCGTGATTGCGCAGATGTGCGATCCCAGAACATACAGGCAATATCGGGGGCTATGCTATCGGCAAAGCTTAACGTGTGCTTTGTTTCGGTTTCGGGCAAGCCCGAGGTAGGAATGCTACTAAGGCTTAAAAGGTATTGCACCGTTAGTGCGGGGTGGTGTGTGGGAAGATTTACCTGGTTGGCTTCGAGGTAATCGTCATACATCTTTTCGTCCACATGCCAAACAACGATGCCGCCAGTTTTCTCTTGGGTGGTCTGGTCTTGGAAAGCCGCGTCAAAACCGGTGGGTTGGCGGTTTTCGATAAGAAAGTATTCGTTTTCTCTTTCCGTTTTTATCAGAAGAACATTTTTGTCTGTATTAGTCCCATCGGCACGTACTTCGTAGGTGCCTGCGGTGTCAATCACCTGAGGTTGTAGCCATCCTAGTTTGATTCGCGAGAAAGGATCAAGACGCGAAGCAGAATACTCGTACGTATTGTTACCTTTTGAAACAGGCAAAACAGAACCGATATCCATAGTGGACAAACTACCTGCATTCCAGTGAGCCCAAGGGGCTGAAGCATCGTAGCTTGTGTCGTAATAGTCGGGGAGGTCAAGGTAGTGGCCTAATTCGTGATCAAGTGTTGATAGCGGGTTTGCAACAACTTCAATGACAGTTTCATCTACGCTGTCATCACTTGTTCGATCTTCGGGAACGCGGGTCATCATTTCACCCATGGTGATTACTCGGTTGGGAATAATGTCGCTTCCCAGATTGATACCTGTATTAAACGGGCCGTATGCTTGTGCCTGCATGCATGGATACGTGGCTTTATCCAACATGTTCATCCAGTCGCCGTTGTTGTCATAGCCTGCAAAAATAATGCCTACGCCCAGTTCATCGCCATCAATGGTGTAGCTGTTGTCTTTGTCATACAACGAGAAGTTGATGTATTTTGCTGCTTCACGCAAGGCTTCAACGGTACATGTCTCGAAATCAGCATCTAAGGTGGCTTGTTCGTCCGACACGGTATTAATATCAATCGATTCGTCTGGATTCGTAGCAAGTTCTTGCGAGAACCAATGGCCATGGGCACGTGGTAGCGTGATGTGAATAATACCGTCATCTTTCCTATCGGAGGTGCAGGTGTTGTTGTTTGTGCCGAACTCACTTGTTTCGTGCGCTGACACCCAGGTAAAGGCGCCTTCTGATTGGTCACTGTAGAAGGCAGCAACGCTTTGGTCGCTTTCGAAGGCCATGTTGTGCCAATCGAAGTCGTCGCGGTATGCTACAGCGCCATTGCCTGTTTCATCACCTGCAAAACCTACGACTATCAGCACAAGAGGTTCTGAACCAATCTTCGCGTTGATGGTTGATGAAGTATTGGCTGTTGTCGTTTGAGACGCGGTATCCGATGCAGGATTAACAGCATCAGGCGATGCGTTGTTCCCGCAAGCTGCTAGGAACAACGCAAGGACTGACGCTACGAGGCAGGTTAGCGCCTTAGCTGGTAGTTTCATGCGAACGTCCTTCGCGCACCTCATTCACCTTGCGGACCACAAAGGGTGATGTGAAGATGGCTAGGGCTAGCAATGCCAGCAAGACGGCCACAAGTGGGAATTCATCGCTGGTTTTAGGTGCGCTAACCGCCTTTGTGGTAGGTGTGCTTTCGTCATTGATTTCCCACGTAAATATGCTGTCGGTGTTGTACAAACTGTAGGCATCATCAGGATCGTTCGGGTCCTCAAGGGTAATGGTCATGTTCTCAACGCCTGTGTTTTGGAAGTAGCCATTTGATGCATTGTATTCGAAAGTGAACGTTTCGTTTTCTGCAAGCGCTGGTACTTCAACACGCTGAAGATCGATGCCGCTTTCGGAATGCTCGAAGACAAGCGTTGCTGGCTTTGAGGTAACCATGCCTTCGTTCTTAATGGTAGCCACAACTGATTCTTGACCATCAACAAGGTGGTGTTCGGTCTCAAGCGCTAGATGTGGGTCACCAAGCATAAAGTCGAGTGTGGAATCACCTTTCTCGGTCATAGCTTGGACATTTACACCTGTGGCACCCTTCGGGACTACAAGCAGGTAGTACTGCAAATCTTCTGTAAAGGCTTCGCTGTCAGGAAGTTGCATTTCGAATGCAGCTGAACCTTCGTCGCCTGACTGAATCGT
>JAZQRZ010000162.1:0-1769 GCA_045629845.1 Eggerthellaceae bacterium
GGGATATAAAAGGTACAGTACTGGCGCAAACAAGGTATCTAACGTGCGCGAACGTGCGCATACATGAGCAATTGGAACAGCCAGCGCCGTACCGATAATAAGCGAAACAACAACGCGCCATGCACTGGTTAGGAAGTATGGAATCAGCTGATTTACGTTAGCAAGCAGCACTTGCACGGCCGCAGCAGGCGTAGGAAGCGCAGGTGAATTCACTGCGATGGCCGTAAGCCACCAACCCGCAATGATGAACACGATTGCAAAAATGTAGCCGCCGATTTTTTTCATGAGGGGACTCATCGGGCGGCCTCCTCTGGCTGATTCGCAAGCGCTTGGCGCACCTCGTGGCACTTTTCTGCGAAAGCTGAAGAGTCGCGCCAGTCATGAGCTCCCATTTCGGGGTTGGCAATGTCAGCAATAACCGTGCCCGGGCGCGAGCTGAACACAATGATGCGCTGACCCAAAAACACCGCTTCCTCGATAGAATGCGTAACAAGCATTTGCGTATGACGACGCTGAACCCACAGGTCAAGCAGGGTATCCTGCAGCGATTCGCGCAGCAGAGCGTCGATAGCTGAAAGCGGTTCGTCCATAAGCAGAAGGTCAGCATCCATAGCAAGCGCGCGAGCCAACGCAAGACGCTGGCGCATGCCACCCGAAAGCTCTTTGGGATACGCACGCTCAAAGTCAGCCAAATCAACCTGTGCAAGCGCCTGACGTGCGCGTTCAATTGCTTCCGCCTTCGGCACCTTGCGAATAGTTAAGCCCAGTGCAGCGTTCTGAATAACCGTCTTCCATGGGAACAAGCCCAGGTCTTGCGGAATAAAAGCAGTGGCTTGACGAGGCTTACCAACAGGCTCGTTGTTAACCTTCACTTCGCCTTCGCTTGGCTTAAGCAGGCCGCTAGCCATGCGCAGCGTTGTAGATTTGCCGCTCCCACTGGGGCCAATCAACGCAACAGCCTGCCCCGATTCCACTGTAAAGCTAACATCGTGACAGGCTGTAAGTAGCTCGGCGCCGTCATCGAACTCGACGCTTACGTGCTGAAAACTAATATGTGCACCCTGAGTTTGCATGGGTGCATCTTACCGAATAAAAGCCAGCGATTAGACCCGTTCGCACATTTTACTTAGCAAAGGTGCCGTTTTGCGCGTTGTAGGTAAGCGGCTGAGTCAGATAACCCTTCTGCTGCATCCAAGCCAACACTGGGTCGACCATAGCAGAGGTAGGCAGCTGCGTCGTCGGATACGTGCTGATAGGATACGTGTCCGCGATTTCGACCGGCAGATTCACGTTGTCGATAAGCACTTCGCGATACGATTCAGGGTCTTTGTTGATGCGCTCGGCGGCTTCGTTCCAAACTTCCTTCAGGCTTTCGATTTGTGCCTGGCGGCCTGCTTCATCAAGCACAGCTGCGCGCACAATCATGACCGACTGAGAAAGGTTTTCACCCTGCGTGTCGTCAGCAATCAGCTTGCAGTTATTGGCTTCGCCCAGCGCCAGCAGCGTGCCAGGCAAAGCGGCTGCTGCCACATCGCCTGAAGCCATGGCCTGATAGCGAACAGGAAGCTTCTGCAGTTCTTCGACCTTAATCTGGTCATCGGGCACACCCGCTGCTTCCATTAGCTTATCCATAACGTATTCTAGGATGGTGTTGCTGCCCACGCCGATGGGAACACCAGCCAGGTCAGTGAGCTTCGTGATTTTGCTGTCGGGGCCCACCATAATGCCGAAACGGCCCTGGTCAGCCGTAACACCCAGCGTAACCCACT
>JAZQRZ010000163.1:0-8610 GCA_045629845.1 Eggerthellaceae bacterium
AACACGCAAGATATGCAAACTGCGCAATCCGCAGCGCAAGAAAACGCGCAGGCGGTCGACAACGCAACACACGAATCGGTTGCTAAGTCTACAGCGCTTATGTCTGCGGCCACGCTTATTTCGCGCATCACTGGTCTTGCACGCACGTGGGTCATGGCGTTCGCGCTGGGCAACACGCTTATCACCAGTGCCTATCAGGTTGCAAACAACATGCCCAATGTGGTGTTCGACCTGGTTGCGGGCGGTCTTTTGGGCGCTGCATTCATCCCTGTGTTCATGTTGGAAAAGGAACACAAGGGCGAAGCGGGCGGCAATGAATTCGCGTGCAACTTGCTGAACCTAACCATTGTGGTGCTTGGCGCATTAACGCTGCTTTCTAGCATCTTTGCGCCGCAGCTAATCGCCACGCAAACCTTTACCGTTGGCGAAACTGACGAGGTCGTCGAGTTATCAGTTGCGTTCTTCCGCATTTTCGCCTTCCAAATTGTGTTCTACGGCATTAGCGGCATCCTTACGGCGGTGCTTAACGCCAATCGCGTGTACTTCCTGCCGGCCATTGCGCCAGCGCTGAACAACGTGTGCGTTATCGCGTCGTTTTTGGCTTACATTCCGCTGTCTGCAATCAATCAAGAGCTTGCCATCCTGGTGCTGGGTATTGGCACAACGTTGGGCGTGGCGGTGCAAGCACTTATTCAAATTCCGGCGTTGCTGAAGACGGGCTTTAAGTATCGCTTTTTCATTCGTCTGAAAGATCCTGCACTTATTGAAGCAATGAAAATCGCGCTGCCGACCATGCTTTACATCGTGGGCACGCTGGTGGCATTTTCCTGTCGCAACGCGTTTTCGCTGCAGGTCGGTGAAAATGGCCCGGCTACACTGCTGTACGCTTGGACGTGGTTCCAGCTGCCGTATGGCGTGGTGTCGGTATCGCTTTCGCGCGCACTATTCACCGAAATGGGCGAAGCTTCGGCCAAAGAAGACATGCCTGCTTTGCGCGAGCTTGTGCGTGCGGGCCTGTCGGGCAACTTGATGTTGGTTATTCCTTTGTCGGGCATCATGATTGCTCTTGCTATTCCGCTTATGGAATTGTTCCAGGCAGGCGCATTTAATGCGAACGACGTAACTTACGTATCAACAGTGTTGGCTGCTTGGCTGTATTGTCTGCCGTTTTATGCGGTTTTGTTCTTCCTATATAACGTATTCGCGTCTATCCGGCGTTTCATGACATTTGCGGTCGTCAGCTGCATCATGGTCGTCGTGCAGTGTTTGTTGTATTACGTTTTGTGCACGCCTACTGCGTTAGGTCTTGTTGGTGTTCCTATTGCTGATCTGATTTATTACGTGGTGTGCTGCGTCATTCTTGTCGTATTGCTGCGTCGCATGATTGGCGCCTTTGATCTACGTTCGGTGCTTTGGTTAGCTGTTCGTGCATTGGTTGCAACGGCAATCGCAACGGTGCTTTCATATCTGATTTCAATTTGGCTGCCAGTAGGTGCTGGCATGCTTGGTGGCTTTATTCGCCTTATTGTGGCAGGCGGCATTGGTCTGTTTGTTGCTTTTGGGTTGTGCGCATTGTTCCGCATTCCCGAGATGAACTTGGTTACTGGCTTGCTTGGGAAAGTGACTGCGCGTTTTAAGAGATAGCACAGCTTTTGCCGTTTGTTTGGCTGCTGTATGCCGTGCAAAGTAAGGCTTGGCGTTAGCAGAGTATGACCAGGTGTAGGCGGTAAAGATATCCGTGTCTTTCGTTTGACGCTCGCCGTTACGAGCCGATTTGGCACGGGTTGTGGGGTTATAATTTTCGGGTTAAACGAGAGTGAAAGTGGGTCTATATGCCGAATCGCATCGGTTTCGATAATGATAAGTACATCGAACTTCAAACGTCACGAATTCGCGAACGCGTAAACAAATTTGGTGGCAAGCTGTACTTGGAATTTGGTGGCAAGCTGTTTGACGACTATCATGCGTCGCGCGTGCTGCCAGGGTTCGAACCCGATACGAAGCTGCGCATGCTGAAAAGCTTGGCCGACGATATCGAAATCATCCTAGTTATCAATGCTAATCACATCGAACATTCCAAGGTGCGCGGCGACTTAGGCATCACGTACGACGAAGACCTGCTGCGTCTGATGGATATCTTCCAGGGCTTGGGCTTTTTCGTGGGCAGCGTGTGCATCACGCAGTACCGCAACCAGCCAGCGGCTGATGCATTCCGTCAGCGCTTGGCAGCCCTTGGTGTGAAAAGCTTTCTGCATTATCCCATCGAAGGCTATCCTTACGACATCGATCACATTGTTAGCGACGAAGGCTACGGCGCGAACGACTTTATCGAAACCTCGCGTCCGCTTGTTGTGGTTACCGCCCCGGGTCCTGGTTCGGGCAAGATGGCAACCTGCCTTTCGCAGCTGTATCAGGAACATCAGCGCGGCGTGAACGCGGGCTATGCAAAGTTCGAAACGTTCCCCATTTGGAATTTGCCGCTTGACCACCCGGTTAACATTGCATACGAAGCAGCAACAATCGACCTTTCCGATGTGAACGCCATCGATCCCTTCCATCTGGAAGCCTATGGCGAAACCACGGTGAATTACAACCGCGACATCGAAATCTTCCCCGTGCTGAAGTCCATGATGGAAAAGATTATGGGTGAAAGCCCGTATCAGTCGCCCACCGACATGGGCGTTAACATGGCTGGTCTGGCTATCTGTGACGACGAAGCATGCCGCGATGCTGCAAATCGCGAAATCGTGCGCCGTTATTTCCAGACGGCAATGCAGGCCAAGCGTACTGGTCTGGGCGAAGAAAACGTAACGAAGGCCGAAATGCTTATGAAGAAGGCAGGCATCGGCCCCGATTATTCGCCCGCTCGTGCGGCTGCTTTGCAAAAGGCTGAACAGTCGGGCGGTCCGGCTGGTGCCATGGAATTGCCTGATGGTCGCGTGATTACGGGTAAGACGTCCACACTGCTTGGCGCTGCTTCTTCGGTGCTGCTGAACGCCCTGAAGGCACAGGCTGGTATCGATGACGCCATGATGATTATCAGCGACGCGGCACTCGAGCCTATTTGCAGCTTGCGCACTGAACAGCTGGGCCATCAGAATCCGCGCCTGCACCCGCGCGAGATGCTTATCGCGCTTTCAACCAGTTCGCTGACAAGCCCCATGGCTGCTACTGCCATTAATGCGGCAAGCCAGCTGCGTGGTTGCGATGCGTACTTCTCGGTCATCATTTCGTCCGATGATGAGCAGCTGTATCGTTCGCTTGGCATTAATGTTTGCTGCGAACCGCGCTACGAACAGCATCGTTTCTATCAAGGTTAAGGCGAATCAGCTATAATTTAGGCGTTTCTTTCGGGTCTGTAGTTGCGGGGTGCACGCTTCGGCGGGCGTCCTTAGTCCATGGCAGATGCGGTCGAAAGGATCCACGTAAACTGGCTGGTTAGCCAGCTAGCGAGCACGGCGTATTCTAGATGTAAGACGCATCGCTCGTTGATACGCGGCATGTCGTCGCGGCGGGCGAGAGGGTGATGGCGAAAGCTCAGCCCCGATGCGCGAGTGTGGGGTCGAAAACTAGGTCAGCCGAAAGAAACAGCCAAAGAACCATTTGAAAGAACCAAAAGAACGAAGAAGAAAAGTAGTAAAGAAGTACCACAAAGAAACAAACAGGTTCTTTATAGCGCTTTGCAGGTGCTTTAAAGGCCGCCCTGGTGTAAAGTGTGTGACAAGGGTGGTACTAAGAATGGAGGGAATTGGATGAAACGTTGGAAGGTCGGTGCGCTTGTTTGCGTGCTCGTCGCTTGCCTTAGCATGGCACTTGTTGGTTGCCAGGGGCAGGAATACAAGCCCGAAGGTAAAGCTCAGGCAGTCTCGTCTTCTGCACTGGGAACCGATGGAACCCTGCGCGTAGGCGTGAACGCTTCATCAGCTCCGTTGGCTGGTCAAACATCCTCGTCGTCGCGCATTGTGGGCATCGACGTTGATGTGGCAGCTTATCTTGCCGACCAGCTTGGCTGCAAGGTTGAAATCGTTGATGTGGGCAACGACCCCGAATCTGCTTTAAGCGACGGTCGTGTCGATGTGGTTTTGGGCGTTGACGTGTCGGGCGAAGATGCAGGCTACTGGAAGTCTACGTCGTACCTGCAGTCGGGCGTTGCACTGTTTGGCACCTCGTCGGAAACCGCTATTCCTACCACCGATTCGAAGCCGAAGATTGCTGCTCAGGCTTCTTCGAAGAGCTCTTGGCGCGTAACCAATCTGTTTGGCGATGATTCGCTGGTCGTGCAGAGCGATCTGAAGTCGGCCTTTGATGCGCTGTCGAAGGGTAGTGCACGTTACGTTGCTGCAGATGCTGTTATTGGCACGTATGTTTCGCATACGAATAACTACGACACTAAGATTGTGGCGCTGCTGCAGGATCCCAGTGGTTATTGCGCTGCTGTTTCCGAAAAGAACACCGAGTTGCAGGGTGCCATTTCCAGCGCGATTGATCAGCTGGTTAAGGGTGGCGTTATGGATATCATCGAGTCCAAGTGGCTTGGCGCTCCTATCGATTTGAAGAACGTAACTGTGGTTAAATCTTCCTCTTCATCCGATAGCAAGTCAGCTGCAAGCGCTTCTGCTTCTGCGTCTGCTGCTTCGCCGAGTGCTGATGCGTCGGCTGCTGCACCAGCGCCCGAAGCTGATGTTCCCGAAGTTTCTGTTGTCGAGCCTAGCGAAGGTGGCGAAGCTACCGAAGGTGGGGAATAGCCGCTGACTTATAACGGCATGCAAAAGGGGCGAGCTTAGCTCGCCCCTTTTTTGTGGCCGAATGCGTTACGACCAAGAATAACTATCAGAGTTGTGAACCTTGCAGGTAGGGGCGCACTCCGTGCGCCCGATGTGACAAAGGGACTGTCCCTTTGTCACATTAGCCAACCAGATTGATTCGTTCGAAGCCAGCCTCAGAGCCTTCCAGGATTTCGCGGTTGCCAAATACGCACATGGCGCGCTGGTCGATAAGCTGCTGCAACGTGTCAGCCAACGCGCGTACATCCTGAACCTTGGTGTCGATAATCTCTTGGCGATTTACGGTGCGCTCTGCAAACGTGCGCTTTCGGAAGTAATCGCCTGCCTGACGGCGGATAAGGGTGCGCGGCTTTACGGGTGCGTCAACAGTGGCAACGCAGGAAACAAGGTAGCCTTCCATATCTTCAGGCGAAGGATCAAACGAAGCAAGCCACGAGCTGGCCTGCTTAAAGCGCTCAAGCGTTTCATCCAGATGCGGGTCGCGATACGAATGGAAGCGAATTTCGCCCGGCACCATTTCCTTGAAGCCGCAGCCGTAAGCGCCGCCCTTTACGCGCACTTCGTTCCACAAGTAATCAAGCGACAGAACGCGCGACGCAACATTCCACGTACCAACATGCGGCTGGCCAAGCAAGCGACGGTCCCAGCCAAGCGAAGCAAAGCACACGTCGCTTGGTACCACGAATGCCTCGCGCTTCACAACGGGCTGCGGAATAACAAGCTTGCTGCGTGTGGTGCGCGTGCGTGCCAAGGCGGGGCTTGCTGCCCAGAATTGGTCGTAATCCTTTTCGCTACCAGCAAAGCTAATCGTGCAGTTGTCGTCGCTAAACAGGTGGCGAGCAACATCAGTCAGGCGCGCAACCAAATCGTCGCGGCGCTCGTCGAAGTGCTCGATAAGGTCACAAAGGAACTGATAAAAGCCTACGTTGTTCAGCTTTTCCCTAACAACGCCGGCGGGCACGCAATACGAACGCACGCGTGCTGTGGCGCACGAATGACCCGAATTAGCAAAGCCTTGCTCCATCGCAATCTTTTGCTGTTTCAGTAGGTCAAGAATGCGCTGCGTGTCCGAGAAATCGGTTTCCAGCAAAATCTCGCGCGGCAGCTCGGCCAGCCACGTAATGTTTTCGGCAAGGCTGGAAGAGCCTACGGTGAACAGCGTTCGTACACTATCAACGTCGTGTTCGTTCTCGAAAATGCTGGTAAAGAATGACAGGTTGCCAAGCTTGCCCTGCGTCAAGGTGTCGATTTCGGCAGCTGTGTGATGTGCGGTATCAAGCTTACCCAGCGTCAGCGCAAGCACCGAGGTGTAGGGCAAATCTTCGAAATCCAGCTGGTCCATGTCGAAGTAGCGGTACGCATACGCAATGCCGCGCGTTGACATAGTGTGGCGCAGACAGCTAAGCGGCGCATTGGGATCAAGCGCATAGGAAGGCTCTTCACATACGTCGTCGATGTCAGCAACGGTAAGGCGCGGCAGGGTAGCGATTGCTTCTGGCGTGTCAGGTGCTTCCTGAAGTTCGCGCAGCAAAGCCTCTTCGTCCACGATTTGCTGGCGTTCTTCGGGCTTCAATGCCTGATTCATAGCTGCCAAGCGGGCAGGGGTGTCGTCATCAGACTGTCCCGGTGTTGGGACAATCTCAACCGATGCGGCATGTTCATTTTCCAAGAACAACTCTTCGCACAGGCGCTCGAAGTAATCACCCTTCAGGTTTTCGCGCAGCTGAGCAAAGGCTGTTTCGTAACGCAGATAATCAAGCGGTGCGTTTTCGTCGTAAAGCCAGCTGGAAAGCGCCATCATGGAATAAATGACACCATCTGCGTAGCCCATGTCGTGTTCGCGCATCAGGAATTCTGCGTGAGAAAGGGCGGCTTCGATTAGGTTTTTGTCGAGCCCCGCATCAAGCAAAGCACGCACGTTTTCAGCGATTGCACCAGCCAAGCGCTTGCCGCCATCTTCGATAGGCATGTTCACCTGCACAACCGCGAAGGGCTGGCGCACGGCGTCGGAAAGGAAAGCGTTCACGTCATGAGCAATGTTGGCATCAAGCAAGGCGCGCGTCAGCGGCGCTTCGTTGCTGCCAAACAGCGCATCAAGCAGAATCTCGATTGCTAAGGCACGCATACGGTTCGAGCTGTCACCAATAACATATCCGCAGGCAGCGCATGCGTTTTCAGGCGCGGTATCCATGTTTTTACGCACATAAGGCATGAGTGCGGCAGCATCCGTATCAGCAGCTGCGCCTGCAGCGCTCGCAATTTTCGAGTCCGCAGGCACCTGGATGGTCAGTGTATCTTTGCTTGAACCGCCACAGCGTTCGCACAGCTGCGGCATGGTCAGCGTAACTTCGCCAGCGATGCTGCCTTCAGCTACGGTAATCTCGCGCGGACGCAGCGACTCAAGACCAGCTGCTTCGCGTTGCGCGTCGCTTTCACGTTGCTCCTGAACAACGGGCGTCAAATAGCGCTCGTCCAGGAATGCCAGCGTACGGTCGATATCCATGTTTCCGTACAAAATTATGTAGCTGTTGTCGGTACGATAATGCCTGCGATGTTCGTCCAGGTATTCCTCGTAAGTCAGCTCGGGAATTGCCTGCGGCGTGCCGCCTGATTCAAACGCATAGCAGGTGCCTGGCAGAAGCGCCATCTGCAGTTCGTCGTACAGCACCGATGAAGCATCCGAAAGCGCGCCCTTCATCTCGTTAAACACCACGCCGTTGTGTACCAGAATGGTCTTGTCGGCGGGCAGTTCGGCTGGGTTTGTATTGGAGCCATCGGCTGCGTGCAGTTCGTAGTGCCAGCCTTCCTGTTCAAAGATGGCACGCTTGTTGTAAATATTCGGATGGAATACCGCGTCAAGGTACACATCCATCAGGTTAAACAAGTCTTGCTCGTTCGTTGATGCCACTGGGTACAGCGTTTTGTCACCGAACGTCATGGCGTTCAGGAAGGTTTGCATCGAGCCTTTCAGTAGGTCAACGAACGGTTCCTTTACAGGGAAACGGCGCGATCCACACAGCACCGAGTGCTCCAAAATGTGGAACACACCCGTATCGTCTTTGGGCGGCGTGCGGAAACCAATGGCAAACGACTTATTGTTGTCGTCGTTGGCCAGATACAGCAGGCGTGCGCCCGATGCCTCATGCTTGCCGACGTACGCTTTGCCGTCGATTTCGGGCAGTTCGTCCTGCGATTCGATAACAAAGCCGTGCAACGTGCTTCCTGCGTTTAGTTCTTTGTTACTCACTATTTCGTCCTTCTGTTCGCATGTGTTTCGAGGCGCAAGGTAACAAACGTCCAGGCCCCTTACTACCTTCTTGTATAATCGGCTTCACTTTATCACGCATGTGGAGGTTGAAATGGCGCAAGGCGAAGGCTTCAAGCACATAACAGTAACAGCACCGGAAGAAGATGACGTTGTTATCGTTGCGGGCGCTACTAATATAGAAGAGTCGCCTGCAGAAGAATTGCCTAATGAAGCGCCAATCGCAGAAGAATTACCTGCAGAAGAACCAGCTGCAGAAGCTTCGGCGCCACGTGTGGAAGAGCAGCCTGCTCAAGCATCTGAGCAGGTCAAGAAGCCAGTGCAGCCAGCAAAGCAACCTGCTAAGCAGGCAGCGCGTAAGAAGGACGCCTATCACGAAACAACACTTGAAGATCTGCAAGGTAATTCAATGCCGATGGCGCAAAAGATTGTCATCATTGCGGCTATCATCTGCATTATCGGTGCAGTAATCTACTGTGTAGCGTTCATGGGGTAAAATCTTCGAAGCATTTTTCGCACCCTCTGGCATAGCTTGGGGTTACGAGGAGGACACAAACGATG
>JAZQRZ010000164.1:0-7102 GCA_045629845.1 Eggerthellaceae bacterium
GCTGAAACATCAGTGGAATCTTTAGAGCGCAAATTGCCACGAACCACCCCATCTTGTTCGCGGAGCATACAAGCAACACGTGTCCCTTCAATTGCACGCACAGTATCGATGAGTGGCTCGACATCAGACTTGTTTGCATTATATTTCGCAAGATCATCTTCCGAAATCCAGCTGATGGCAGCTTGCCCATCGCAAATTACTTGCAAGCGATCGATAGCTAATGCTTCAAGCTTTAACGAAGGAATTGAGCGATTCTGGAACAAATTGGTAGCCACAACTGCAGGATTAACACCGTAAGCAACCAATTCTGCAGCAACTGCAAAAGCATCTGAATCACAATTCTGGAAACGGAAGCCACCTGTATCGGTAACTAACCCCACATACGCACAAAGCGCAGTTTCAACAGGCGGTTTATCAAGAAGCAGGTTTGCTATTTCCCACACCAACATACTTGTTGATGCACAATCAGGATCAACATAGACATGCTGAGACATGGTGGTTTCGCTTGCATGATGGTCAACCGTAACTGAAACCGAAGCCTGATCAAGCAATTTACAAGCAGCCTGACCAATACGATCCCGATTAGGGACATCAAGGGCAACAAACACAGAACATGAACCCTGATAATCAAAAGCCGGAATCATATCAGCAGCGCCTGGCATAAAAGAAAGCGAGCTATTTAGAGGCTCGTTTTTAACAAGCACGCACGTCACATGCTTTCCCATAGCCTTAAGCGTATGAAATAAAGCAAGTTGACTACCAAGACAATCCCCATCAGGACTTACATGACCACATAGAATAAAGTCATTGCCAGCACGAAGCACCTCGGCAATTTCAGCAAGAGAGGCATTCGTTTGAGGGGTAATCGTCATTCGCTATTCCTCGTCGTCTGATTCAGAATTCGGCATACGATCGCGTTCTGCTTCTAACGCACGTGCGATACGCTCGGCTTCATCAACGCTTTTATCCAAGAAAAAGCGAAGCTCGGGCGAAGTACGCCAACTAAGCTTCTTGGCGAGCAGCGAGCGAATACGGCCCGCTGCCTTTTCAAGAGCTTCCTGAGTTTGTTCGTAACGGTCAGGCGACGCTGTGTAATACACATTACAGACACTACGATCGAAACTAACTTCGCAGCCCGTAATCGTAACGAGCGACAAACGCGGGTCAGAGATTTCGAACATAAGCGTTTCAGCAATTACCTGACGCGCTTGCTCGTTTACTCGCCTATTCGATGCATTCTGCTTCATATTACTCCGTGCGCTCGACTTCCTTGATGATGTAACCTTCGATGGTGTCGCCAACCTTCAAGTCTTGGAAGCCTTCGACACCTAAGCCGCATTCATAACCAGACTTAACCGACTTAACGTCATCCTTGAAACGACGCATACTTGCCAGCGTACCTTCGTAGATAACGGTACCATCGCGAACAATACGAACCTTGTCGTCGCGGTGCATTTCGCCTTCCAGCATATAGGAACCAGCAATGGTGCCAATCTTAGGAACCTTAAACAGTTCGCGAACTTCTGCGATACCTGTATCTTCCTCAACGATATCAGGTGAAAGCAGACCGACGCGTGCGGCATTAATTTCTTCGATAGCCTGATAGATAACACGATACAGGCGAATATCGACCTTTTCCTTTTCAGCCTGCTGCTTGGATTTGCCTGTAGGACGAACATTAAAACCAATGATGATAGCGTCAGATGCACTAGCCAGGGTGACGTCAGTTTCTGTAATGCCACCAACAGCAGAGTGAACGATATTAATACGAACCTCGGATTGATCCATCTTCTCGAAAGCATCGCGCAAAGCTTCGATTGAGCCTTGTACGTCAGCCTTAACAATAAGGTTAAGGTCGGTCTGCTTGCCTTCTTCAATGCGGCTGAACAGGTCATCGAGATTCATATGGCTCTTAGTTTCCTGAGCAGCCAGACGTTCACGTAAAGCGCGTTCTTCAGCAAGCTTACGAGCATCGCGTTCGTCTTCAAAGACACGGAATTCGTCACCTGCAACAGGAACGCTTGAAAGGCCAAGAATCTCAGCAGGATCAGCCGGGAAGGCTTCTTTGATTTGTTCGCCATGCGGATTGATAAGCGCACGGACGCGACCATACGACGTACCAGCAACAACACAATCGCCTGGATGCAACGTACCACGCTGAACCAGAACGGTTGCAACAGGGCCGCGACCCTTGTCAAGATTTGCTTCAATGACGAAGCCTGAAGCCAATGCGTCGGGATTTGCGCGAAGTTCAAGAACGTCAGCCTGAAGGATGATGGTTTCGAGCAGGTCATCGATATGAAGCTTCTTCTTCGCCGAAACTTCGACAAACATGTTCGAGCCGCCCCATTCTTCAGGGATAACACCGTATTCAGTGAGTTCCTGACGTACGCGGTCGGGGTTTGCGCCATCCTTATCAATCTTGTTTACCGCAACAACGATAGGCACATCGGCCGCCTTAGCGTGGTTGATAGCTTCGATAGTTTGCGGCATAACACCGTCGTCAGCTGCGACAACAAGAACGATAACGTCGGTAACCTGTGCACCACGAGCACGCATAGCAGTAAACGCTTCGTGACCTGGTGTGTCGATAAACGTAATTTGCTTGCCGTCGATTTCAACAACCGATGCACCAATATGCTGAGTAATACCGCCAGCTTCGCTAGCAACAACGCCCGTATGACGAATAGCATCGAGCAAAGAAGTCTTACCATGGTCGTCGTGACCCATGACGGTGACAACAGGAGGACGCGGTTTAAGATCATCATCAGTATCGTGATATACCACCTGATATTCCTCTTCAGGTGATACAACGCGTACCTTGCGTCCCATATCGTCGGCCACAAGTTCAATCAAGTCATCGCTCATCGACTGGGTAAGCGTAAGCACCTGACCAAGCATGAACAAACGCTTAATGATGTCATTCGGCTGAACAGTCAGCAGTTCTGCAAGCTTAGCAACTGAGGCGCCCTGAGGTACTTCGACGACTGATTCATCAAGAACCAGTTCGGGGTCAAGACCCTTTTCAATCGCTTCGAGCTCGGCGCGCTCACGAGCTTCTGCCTGGCGCTTTTCTTTGCGCTTCTTACGACGGCCTTCACCTTCGTGAGTAGACGCAGCAGCAACTGCAGCACGTGCATCAGCAAGAACCTTGTCACGCTGCAGCTTTTCAACTTGAACTGCCATCTTTGCGTAACGATCTTCGCCTTCTTCAGGCTGTTCCAGCTCGGGAACAAACTGCTCGTTACGAGACTTCTTCTTGTTCTTGCGAGGTGTTTCGTTCTTGGGACCCTGTTCTTCAATACGCTTCTTTTCTGCCTCGATTTGGCTAAGCAGCGAATCAAAATTCTGGCGAGTGGAAGACGAAGTGGGTGCCTTTTTCTTAGCAGGCTCGGGCTCGGAGGTTTCAGCAGGAGCACTTTCGCTCTTCTTGCCTTCTGTACGTTGACGAATCGCTTCTTCAACCGCCTGCTTCTTAGCTACATCACGCGCGACTTCTTCAGCGTGTTCACGCGCACGAGCCTCTTCGGCTTCGCGCGCCACGCGTTCACGTTCGCTTTCGATTTGGTTTTCAAGGCCTGCGAAAGGATTCTGCTCAGCAACAATGCGACGCGGACGCTGCTTTGCTGGCTTTTCTTCTTCAAGTTCAGAAGATGCAGGAGCTACGCCACGAACCGCACGCTCTGCCTGACGAGCAGCACGTTCCTTTTCGACGGCTTCACGACGAGCACGCTCTTCTTCAACTTCGCGTTCCTTGGCTTCTTGCTCTTCCTTAGTCAAAGGACGTTCGGTAGTTTTACCTTCATCGCTTGCTGCAGAAGGATTGCCCAAAGCTTCACGAACCATTGCTACCTGGTCGTCAGACAAGGGGCTTGCATGGCTCTTTGCCGATATGCCAAGCTCGACGACCTTTTCTAGCATTTCCTTGTTAGAAAGACCATACTCTTTGGCAAGTTGTAAAACTCGCATACCCGCCATGTTTACTCCTTATCGCGTCTGCGCTGACAGCGTTGCCATGTCAGCGATGACTTGATCCATTTCGGATCGCTCTATCCCACACCTCAATGCCCGCTGCAACTTACGGGTCTCAAAAGCCTTTAAAAGGCATTCGCTAGAACATGCATAAGCACCACGCCCAGCAACACGCCCAGTAGCATCGAACTGCACACCGTTGCTTGTACGAACAACGCGCATCAATTCAACTTTGTCAGCCTGCTTTCCGCAAGTGACACACGTGCGTGCTCTTTTAGGCGCTGTATCCACTAATACCCCGCTATTCCTGGTCGGAGTGAATACCGCAGTAACGACTGCCTGGACGAGCATGATTACGGCACCTTACGCCGTCTTCGCTCGTATAAGCGCAGAACTCGGATTCCTCTTCTTCAACTTCTTCGACCAGCAAGTCATCCTCGTCAAGAGCAGCGCCAACGAATGAAGCGCTCTTAATATCGATGTGCCAACCCGTCAAACGAGCTGCAAGGCGAGCATTCTGACCTTCCTTGCCAATAGCAAGCGAAAGCTGATCATCAGACACAACAACGGTTGCGTAGTGGTTTTCTTCATCGATAGTAACCGAGTTAACCTTTGCGGGCGAAAGCGCATTACCAACGTAAATGGCTGGGTTTTCGCTCCACTGAATAACATCAACTCGTTCATTGCGAAGCTCTTCAACAACCATGCGAACACGGCTACCCTTAGGACCAACGCAAGCACCAACGGGATCAAGGTTGGCTTCACGAGAAGCAACAGCTACCTTCGAACGAACGCCTGGTTCGCGAGCAATGGACTTCACTTCAACAAGCCCGTCATAAATCTCGGGAACTTCAATTTCAAACAGGCGACGAATCAAATCTGGATGAGTACGCGAAACAACGATAGACGGACGCTGCTGATCGCCACGCGCACGAGGAGCATCGCTTGAAGGGTCACGGACGTCAATGATGAGCACCTTCAGACGCTGGTTATGACGATAATGCTCGTTACCAGGGCGCTCGTTGCGTTCGTTAGGGAAACGCTTCTGATCATAATGAGGCAGCTCGGCTTCAACACCATCGCGAATCTTGATGATGGTGAAATCGGGAGTACCCTGCAGCACCGTACCAGTAACTAAGTCGCCTACGCGACCAGCAAATTCTTCGTAAATAGACTGACGGCCAGCATCGCGAACGATAGCAGCGATAACACTCTTGGCGTTTTGAGCCGCAATACGGCTGACATCATCTGGAGTAACATCGCGCTCTTCGAATTCGTCATACTCGTATGAAATGAGGCCTGTATCTTCGTCAACGATTTCACGAGGCTCGCCAACCGGCACCAGTTCATAGACATAGATTCGGCCAGTCTGACGGTCGATGGTGACGCGCGCATCCCATTCGAGATCAAGAATACGCTGATAGCTGTTAGCCAGCGATTCCTCCAAACGCTCGATGAGATAGAATTCGTCAATCTTGCGTTCGTGCGCCAATTCCTGCAGCGCCTCAATAAGTTGCGAACTTGCCACTTCTCTTCCTTTCCCGTATCACTTTCGACTATTTGAAGTCGATAGTTCCCTTTACATTAGCCTTCTTGATAGCGTCATACGGTATTGAATAATCAGTACCGTCGATTTCAACGACAACGATGTCTTCCTGAACACCCTTCAACAGACCAGAAAACGAGCTACGCCCATCAAGCGGCGAACTCGTCTTAACAACGCATTGTTCACCAGCAAAACGGGCAAAATGATCAAGCGTACGAAGAGGTCGATCAATGCCTGGAGAAGACACTTCTAAGGTGTATGCACCAGGAAATGGATCAATCTCATCCATAAGATCACCCATCCACGCTTGTGTAGCTGATAGCTCGTCGAAACTGACACCATTTTCGGTATCAATGTACACACGAATAGTTGGTGCCTTCTTTGCACCAACTATTTCAAGGGTAACAAGCTCGATGCCCTCGGCCGCAGCGCGCGGTTCGAGTGCTTCAAGAAGGCTTTGTTCCTTATGCGTGAGCACCTTTTGCTATCCTTTCTGGCCTCATAACAAAAGAAAGCGGGACGAGCCCACTTTCTCGCAGAAAGCTATACACTTCATGTCAACGTTTGTTGACAGTTGAGAATATAGCATACGAACAGCGCAAATACTAGCAATCACGTCGTAATAGGGCTATCAAACGCAACTTCAACACAACCTAGGCCCGCGCCATAAGCGCAAGCCTGTCGAACTTTAAAGCTTAACGTACCAAAGAGCCTCTAAACCATCGATGCTTTCTTTAAGCCTGTTACACACCTCTTCGTTAACTTCGCCTTCAATGTTTAAGTACACAACAGCACTATCGGAATCTTCACGATTGCCAATTTGCATCGTAGTGATATTAATTCCTGCTTGACCAAGTATAGTACCAATAACACCCATTCGACCAGGTGCATCAACGTATTTTAGAATTATCGACTGAGCGGCTGGCTCGATATCAAAGCTATACCCAAACAGGCTAATAATACGAGCAGGCCTATCAGTGCCATAAAGAGTACAAGCTATTGAATTATCAGCTGTTTCCAAGCTTAACGATGAATCGTAGCCAAAGGCATTAACCTGCGAAGAGCAGGTAGCTTCGATACCATGACGCTGCGCAACCGCTTCTGCATTAGAGCCCGTGACAGCACCGATATTCTTATACGCAAGAATACCCTTTAACGTGCTAGCCAAAATAACGGACGTGTCAGCGCTTGCCAAAGTACCACGCGCAGTAACGGTAATCTTTCGCGGCATATCAGGTTCGAGTTGCGAAATAATGCGGCCCATCATGTTTGCGGCTGTTAAATACGGACCAAACTTATCCATGACCTCGGGCGGAACATGCGACATATTAACCGCAGTAGGAACAATAGAACCAGCTAAACCCTGAGCGACAAACGTGGCAATTTGCACGCCAGCCCTACGCTGAGCTTCAACAGTAACTGCCCCAATATGCGGAGTTAGTACAGCATTGCCAAACTCGTGCAAAGGAGATGAATTGCACGGTGCGTTTTCAAGAACATCAAAACCAACAGCGCGAATCTTCTCTGCGGCAATGAAGTCAGCAAGAGCCTTTTCATCAAAAATGCCATCGCGGGACACGTTAA
>JAZQRZ010000165.1:0-2805 GCA_045629845.1 Eggerthellaceae bacterium
ACCGCGTAATCGAAACAGCGCTTGCGCGCAACGTTGACTTCGTCATTCTAGCGGGCGATATGTTCGACTCGTCCTATTCGTCGTACTGCGATTATGTGCGCTTTTTCGAAGGTCTTAACAAGTTGCACGAAGCTGGTATTCCTACGTACATGGTCGCGGGCAATCACGACCCCTATACGGCGTGGGCGCGCAATATTGGTCGCTTGCCCGAATCCGCGTACATGATGGGCGTGGGTGTTCCTACCTTCGAGCTGTTTGAACGCGATGGCGAACCGTTGTGCCTTATTGGCGCGCGTGGCTATTACGCCCAGGCTTGGCCGCTCGATGAAGGTATTGCCGATGGCATCACGCGCGCAAACGCTATTGGCGCGCTTTCTGAAGATTATCCTGATGCGGCCGATGCGCCGTTTGCAATTGGCATCATTCACACTGGTCTTGATATCGACGCTAGTAAGGCTGCTGTCAGTGAAGACACGCTGCTTGCGCAAGATATCGATTACTGGGCTTGCGGGCATTTGCATCGCCATGTGGTGCGTCCGCTCGCGGATGACCCGCGCATTGTCTTCCCTGGTTGCATACAGGGTCGCGACATCAAAGAGTCAGGCGAGCGTGGCTGCTACCTGGTGGAAATGGAAGAAGGCGTGTCGCCGCGCATTGAATTTGTTCCTACCGCCAGCGTTGCCTTCCATGCGATTGATGTTGACGTTAGCGAATGTCGCACGCTTTCTGACGTTGAAAAGAAGGTCAAACTCGAGCTTTTCCGCGAAAATGGCTATGACTTCTGCAGCGAAATGGTGGCGCGCATAAACCTTGTTGGTACGGTTGACTTGCATGCTTACTTGCGTCAGCCCGATGTCGTGCAAAGCATGCGCAAGCATATCAACGACACGTGCCCCGGCTTTTTCTGCGACGCCATCATCGATGCAACGTGCTTTCCTAGCAATGCAGGACAGGAAAAGCGCCTGACGGATTCTGATGCACAGCTTATCGACTACGTGCAAAACACGCTGGTCCAGCGTGGTATTGCTGTTCCTGATGCTCTTAGTCGTCGCATTGGCGAGTTCCGCACAGCAGCACAGACGCTTGCAAATGACTTAATGGACGAGCGGGGCGACGGCCTTGAAATCGAAGGGGCACAGGAAGAAATTGCTCGTCGTATAGCCGAGCGCACTGCCCGAAAAGGCGCTCCTGAGGCTTCGATTTACCAGCTGGGTACCAGGCTGGAAGCAAAATATATCGATATTCGTCATGCGACTGAGGTAGCAGCTGCGCGTCGTCAGGATGACCGTGAACTGCATGAACTAACGGCAGGTAAGAAGGATTTAGTCGAGCGTTCGGCCGAAGTTGCCAATGAAATTGAAGACCTAACCGCTTGGCGTGACCAGCTTGAAACTATCGATGCTGACCTGGCTTTGCGCCGTGGCGAATTGGCGCGTTTGCGCGAATCTGCGGCTGAGCTTACTGTTTTGGCAGAAAACGAAGCAGCTGTTGATGCCCGCCTGCTGGGTCTAACCACTCAGGATGATCGCGCTTTGCGTGACAAGCTGGAAGAGCTTTCGGAAGAGCGCGAAAAGGTTGCGCGCGCCGTTGACGATGCGAAAGAGCGCAGTGCAACTTCCAAGGCTGCCTATGAAGCGCTTCTGGAAATCGATGAGAACAATCCGCGTCCCAGGCGGTATTTCAACCGAACGGTGCAGGTCGTCGTATCGGTTTTGCTGCCTATTCTCTTTATAGGAACAGGCATCCCACTATTTGTGCATGGCCGCCAAATCGGTAGCCTGTCCTTTACTGTTTTCGGCATTGGTCTGGTGGTGTTGGCGTTCTTCTTAGCGGCAGCAGCAATCGTGATGCTGTTCCGTCCCAATAAGGATGAAAACGCGCTTGAGAATCGCCAGAAAGATGCGCATTGGGTCATGCTGCAAGACAAGAAGCTGCTCGAGGGGCGTCTAAAAGAAAAAGAAGAGCTCGACAACAAGTTAAATGCCCTGTTCAAGCGCTATGGTTTGGAATCTGCGGATGGTTCGATTCGTCAGGCACTTCTGCTGCTTGATGACGCGCAAGAAGCCCGAGCCCGCATGGCCGAACGTCGCCAGCGCGCTATGGCGCACGAAATGCATGAATCCTCTGCCAACCATGCGCTTGCTGATCTTGAGGTGCAGCGCAAGGCCATCGAGCAAGCAGCTGGCCTTGCGCCCGACGCGCCTATTCGCACGCTTGAAGCAACGCTTCGTGCCAAGACTACCGAGCAAGAAGAGATTGAAGAAAAGCTTGAAGGCGCTGGTTCGCGCATTACCGAGCTAACAGAAAGCCTTGAACAGGCAAAACAAGATCGCTCATTCGATCAGTTGAAGCTTGATTACCAGCAAATTCGCGCGCGTTTGCGTGTAGCCAAGCATGATTACATTAAGCTTCTTTTGGCTCAGCGCCTGCTTGAAGAATAAGAAACAGAGCCAAGTTTCTTACCCAATTTCTAGCAAATCAACGACGTCTGTTTGCGCCTTGTAAAGCAATTCCGTTTTTCCGCCGACTTATTCGCGCTTATTCCTATTGCCCGCGTTCAGCGCAGCGTGCTCAACTATAATTTCTCTGCAAACAGACCAAGGGAGGCAACATGAATACGGTGCTCGTCGGCGCCCAGTGGGGCGACGAAGGCAAAGGCAAGGTCACCGACCTTATTGCGCGCGATTACGATTACGTTGTGCGCTATCAAGGTGGCAATAACGCAGGTCACACGGTTATCCATGGCGGCACCAAGCTGGCGCTGCACCTTATGCCGTCGGGCGTTATGTATCCCGACGCAACGCC
>JAZQRZ010000166.1:0-1583 GCA_045629845.1 Eggerthellaceae bacterium
GACACCCGCCACGATAAGCATCGACATCGAATTAATGCGTCGTGACACCAGCAGTACAAACAGCATGGCAAGAAGCGAGCCTGCAAAGGCAGAAATAACCATCATGCCGCTGGTCATAACCCCTGAACTACCCACGATAACTATCATGACCAGCGCAACAACCAACTTTGCGCCCGAACTAATGCCCAAGATAAAAGGACCAGCAATGGGGTTGTTAAAGAATGTTTGAAGCAAAAAACCTGATAGCGCCAACGCCCCGCCCAGAAGCATGGCTGAAATCAAACGCGGAAGGCGAATACTCCAAATGACTTGGTAGTTTGTACTATCTGCCTGTTGCCCGAACACAATTGCCCACACATCTTCGATTGGCACGTTAAAACTACCAACACACAGGTTGACTGCCGAAAGCACAACAAGCAAAACGGCAAGGACAGAAAAGACAATGGTCACACGTTTGTGTCGCACGCTGCGGCCAAAGTCGTCATCTATTTCGCTTTGCCTTTGCACCGCTCTCCTTTCGCGCAACACGCCGCCGATTTACCTAGTACAAGCTATCATTCTAGTTTATGGACGTACGTCGTATCAGCGCCAGAACCAGTAATTGCCGCATTAAAATCGGCAATGATATGACCAGTTTGCATCATTTGCTGGTACATATTCTGATTGGTCACCCACACGTTGCCTGATTGAACCGCCTTAAAGTCCTTCAACAAGGCATTCTTCTTAAGCAAGTCATCAAGACTTTTTACACTGCCATCAATCGAAGCGTTGTAAATAATGACATCTGCATCTTTTGCCATGGCATAAAAGCGTTCCATTTCTAAGGTAACGCTTGACATCGAACCTTCTGTTTCATCAAGCTCTTCAAATGCTGTTGTGCCACCCGCTTGCTCAATCATCTTTGTCACATAATCGCCAGGCTTACGAACCACCGCATTACCATTCGAATTAATGTAGAAGAAAGCTACCGATTTGCCTGTTTGCGCACTATCGACAGCATTGACCTGCGCGATTTGCTCGTTAAACAACGCCTGAGCTTCTTCTTCCTTGTCAAGCATAGCGCCGTAGCACTTTACCCATTCAGTACGCCCCAACGGTTCAGATTCATAGCTCGACATTTCGGTAAACACAGGAATGCCAAGCTCGATAAGCTTTTCACGTACCGCAGGCGTGTGGTTAATCATAGTTGATTCCAGCGCCAAACGTACACCCTTGCTAAGCAGCAGCTCGTAATCAGGCGTATTGTACTTGCCGCCGTACACTATGGCGCCCGATTTCATAGCCTCAACTGCTGAAGGAATGTACCAATTATCTTGCGATATACCTGATACAGTAATGCAATCAAGTGCATCAAGCGCATCAATAAGACACATCGTATCGGAAGCAACCAAATACACGTCGCCCAACGGCTGCTGAATAACTATGATGTCGTTTGCAAGACCGTCGGGTGCACTCTTTCCTTCAGGAACCGTAAGATAACGGCTACCATCAGACAGACAGAACAGCTTGTAGCCGCCTTCGTAATAATCGACCGTAAAGCACTTCGCATACTGCAGCGGCAACGTACTTTGTGGCTTCATGCC
>JAZQRZ010000167.1:0-1880 GCA_045629845.1 Eggerthellaceae bacterium
CTCTACCGACTGAGCTACACGGGCGAGAAATGGTGGGCGCGCTAGGATTCGAACCTAGGTAGGCATAGCCAACGGGTTTACAGCCCGTCCCCTTTAACCACTCGGGCACACGCCCATTTCTGGCTCGCTCTGAATCATGTGTACTTGTCAAGCTGCCTGCTCGCACACGCCGCAGCGCATGTGAGCAGGAGAATAATACGCTACCCTAAACCCTCTGTCAACAGCCTACACGCCCCCGGGAGTGTCTTCATGATTCCTACGTTTCCCCAGATGAGAGCGCTGCTAATTATGATATGCCCAGCAAATCCCAAAATCATTCATTTCCCCTTCGTAACGGAACACGCAAATGTTCCAAAACTTGTGGGGCATAGATTGTTTGTGCGTATCACTTAAGAAGCAGCCGCTTACTGATACTCTATATAGGTAAAACGACGCTTAAATGAGGTACAACATGGTTTCTAGCCATTCTATTGGCATAACTCCACGACTTGGTAATGCTGTTATTGCAGCTGCATGTGCCGCTGCCTTGATAGTTTCTTTTATCTTTGTCGCTTCCCCATCCCCTGCCTATGCAGTTACTGCTGCAGAAAAACAGGCTGAAGCCGATGCGGTATATGCGCAAATCGATTCACTACAAACAAGCCTGAACGAAATCATGGCGCAATATAACGAAGCAAAGAGCGCTTACGACGAAGCGAAATCTTTGCGCGACGAAGCAGCTAAACAAATTGAAGAAGAAACTGAGCGCATCGAAACCCTGCAGGAAGAACTGGATAGCTTTGCTGTTGCTATGTATAAGCAAGGCGGCGGCAGTTCTTTCCTTGACGTTATTTTCCAAGCTACGAGTTTCGAAGAATTCCTTACGTCATGGGACATCATGACAACTATTTCCAATCGCGGTAGTGCCTTAATCCAGGAATCTAAGCAAGCTCGCGAAACGCTGGAAAAAGCAAAGGCGACCTATGAAAAGCAAGGTGCGCGCGCAGAAGAAGAAATGAAGATTGCCGATGAAAAGCGCGAACAAGTAGAAGCCACCCAGGCTGCCCTTGCTGCCGAAGCTGCCAAACTTGATTCAGAAGCAGCCGAACTTGCCAAACAAGAAGAACTTGCAGCCGAAGCTGCTCGACAGGCACAAATCGCTAGCCAGCAGCGCGAAGAAATGATTGCAAGCGGACAAGCAGGCGGAAGTGTTCTTTCTGGTAGCGGTTACTTCACACATCCCTGCCCTGGTGCTTACGTTTCCAGTGGCTTTGGATATCGCACCTTCGACGACTCGTTCCACAATGGAATGGACTTAGCTGCTGGCGAAGGAACACCTTATTATGCAGCAGATAGCGGCACGGTTATTTATGCTACCTACGATGGTGGGTGGAATGGCGGTGCCGGCAACTGGATTGTCATCGCACATGGCAATGGCATCGTTACCAAGTACATGCATTCCTCTGCTGTCTATGTTTCAGTCGGTCAGTACGTTGAACGCGGCCAAAACATTGGCGCTGTTGGCAACACTGGCAACTCCTTCGGTGCACACCTTCACTTCCAGGTCGAAGTCGACGGCGTGCCCGTTAATCCTGCGAACTACATTTAGCGTTCAGTAGTAGGTAAGGGTCGCCCGAACAAGCCTCGGCTAACCGTTCCTCGCTCTCGGCTCGGCAGCTGCGGAACTCGCCTGCTTCGCAGGCTCAAACAGTCCTCGCTCCCGCCTCGCCTTCGCTCGTCACAGCCTCAGATAGTTCGTTCAACCCATCCCAGTATCAAAAGAGGGTGGAAAGGGATTGTTTCTTTTCCACCTTCATTAGTCGACACGTTTGCGAAGATAGTCGCCTGGTTTTACGGGGGCGTTGGTGTTGAACACGTAGCGTTCTTTCGAGCGATTTGCC
>JAZQRZ010000168.1:0-2569 GCA_045629845.1 Eggerthellaceae bacterium
TATGACCTTGCAGGGTATTCCAGCAGTTCGTCGATGGTAACGAAGCTGTAGCCCTTCGATTTCAGGTAGGGCAGCGCACGGCTAAGAGCCTCAACCGTTTCAGAGCGATCACCACCACCGTCGTGGCACAGAATAACGTCACCTGGCTCGGCAGAAATCATTTGCTGATAAATAGCTTCAGCACCTGGCAGCGTCCAGTCTTCGGTGTCGATGTTCCAGCCGATTTCGTAATCAACGTAGGGTTCCAGGTTCTTCACCATGTCCACGCTTAAGTTGCCGCCCGGCATGCGCACGACGCGACTGGCTTCGCCGCCCAAAACGTCAGTGATGGTTTTCATGCCGTGCACGACTTCGTCGATCTGACCTTCGGCGCTCATCAGGCCAACGTCGGTACCGCCAACAGGATCGGCGTGGTCGTAGCTATGCGTGCACACCTGATGGCCTTCGCTTGCTTCGCGTTTCAGCAGGTCAGGATGTTCTTGCACTTCTGTGCCAATGCAGAAGAACGTTGCTTTGGCATCGTTTTCTTTCAAGATGTTCAGGATGCTGGCCGTGTAGTCTTCCGACGGGCCATCATCAAACGTGAATGCAATCACTTTTTTGCTGCCAGGGTTTGCGTTGTATTGCTTGCAGTTAACGTCGGTGGGCGCAACCGTTTCTTTCTCAACGGTTTCCCCCGATAGGCGCCCTGTTTTTGTTTCAAGAACGCCTTCTTTGCCGTCTTCGAACTTATGAATTGCACCAACACCCGAGATGGTGGCGCTGTAAGGAATGGAAGACTCGGTGATGTCGTATTCTTCCACGATGTCTTTGCCATCGGTCAGAGTGATGGTGTCGCCGTCGTGCAGTCCGTAGTTCGGGTCGGCGGTTTCGGTGTTGTTCACCTTTGCGGCGAAGGGGTCGCCAGCGCTCTTTTCAAGAATGGCGCCCTTCAGCGAGATTAGATCGCCAGGGTTGATTGGTAGGCCGCACGTCTTAATGGCTGTCTGCATAGTTTTAGCGCCGCGCAACTCGTATTGCGTACCGTTAATCGTGACGTTGATTGGTGTAGCTGACGTGCACATGCGAACAGCGAAAACAACAACTATCACCAGCAAAATGGCAACGCCAATCTTGAAAACAGGGATTTGCTTCATTGTGTTCGCGGCCGATTCGCCTGATGAAGCTGCTGATCTTTGCGAAGTTCTTGTTCGAGGCGTTCGAGCAGTTTGGGGGCGGCCTGAAGTCGCCTGCCGATTAGCCATTCGCTCGCGCGCGGCTCGCTGCTCTTCGTATGTCATGCGTCTGCGTTGTTCTGTCATGCCCGCATTATAAATAATGTGTATAAGGCTCTGACCCTTTTCCATATGTCTTGCAGATGTGACCAGGCCTTCGCTTTTGCCGCTAGTTCAACCATTTTTTGGCTTCGCTTTTCGTTGCACCAGACACAGGTTAAGCGCTTGTTGTGCTTTGCCGCAGCCGTCTTCGCACATATTTGCCGCTGAGCAGGCTTCTAAATTGCATACTTGTATTCCGTACTATAATGGTCGGCATTATAGCCACAGATGAAAGGATCATCATGCCCCGCATTCATTGCCTGAACAACATTTCGAAGAAGGGCACCGACCAGCTTCCTGCTGGTTACGAGCTCGTTGACGACTTGGCGCAAGCCGAAGGTATTCTGGTTCGTAGCGCTCAGCTGCACGAAACCGAATTCCCTGAAAGTCTGCTGGCCATTGCTCGTGCGGGCGCTGGTGTGAACAATATTCCGCTGGATCGTTGTGCCGACGAAGGCATCGTTGTGTTTAACACGCCTGGCGCCAACGCCAACGCGGTGAAGGAACTTGTTCTGTGCGGCATGCTGCTGGGCAGCCGCGGTATTGCGGACGGCATTGCTTGGTGTCGCGAAAACGCCGACGACCCCAACATCGGCAAGTCGGCTGAAAAAGCCAAGAAGGCTTTCGCCGGTCGCGAAATCCTGGGCAAGAAGCTGGGTGTTGTTGGCCTGGGCGCCATTGGTGCTCTTGTTGCAAATGCAGCTATTGAGCTGGGCATGGAAGTTATCGGTTACGACCCTTACGTTTCCGTTGCTGCTGCATGGCGCATTTCTAACCGCGTAAAGCACACGACCAACCTTGATGATATTTGCCGCGAATGCGATTACATCACTATTCATGTTCCCGCGCTTGATTCGACCAAGGGCATGATTGGTGTTGACCAAATTGCGCTGATGAAGTCCGATGCAGTACTGCTGAACTTCTCGCGCGACACGCTGGTTAACGAAGAGGCGCTGATTGATGCGCTGAACAATGACAAGGTCGGCCGCTACGTTACCGACTTTGCAACGCCGGCCATCATGCAGGCAAAGAACGCCATCGTGCTGCCGCATCTTGGCGCGTCGACTGAAGAAGCCGAAGAGAACTGCGCTGTTATGGCCGTGAACGAGATCGTTGACTTCATCGACAACGGCAACATCACCAACTCGGTGAACTTCCCCGCTGTTGATCTGGGTCCGAAGCGTCCTGTTGGTCAGCGCATCACGGTTGCTCACCGCAACGTACCGGGCGTTATCAATGGCATTACCGAGGCC
>JAZQRZ010000169.1:0-24277 GCA_045629845.1 Eggerthellaceae bacterium
GGCTGAATCAACTTTCCCATTGGAATAAGCGGAAGGACAGCTTGCTCAAGCTCCTTATCAATCCAACCTGTTTGAGTGGGACCAGGTGCCACACTGTTTACTGTGATGCCGTATTTCCCTACTTCCACTGCAATGCTTCGAGTAAGAGATTCAAGCGTTGCTTTGCTGGCGCCGTACGTAATCTGTCCAGCAAAAACCTGTGCCGCATCCGTCGAAAGATTGATTACTCTTCCGTAGGCATCGCTTCTGTAATCCTTGTGGCGTTGTACGAACTCCCTCGTCATTAACAAGCTGCCTCTGACATTGACTGCGAAGGTATCGTCAATTACTTCCTGGGTTAGCGTCTCTATGGTGTCGTTGCCAGTCTCATCGTCCGTCGCCGCATTATTGACAAGGACATCCACGCGTCCAAAACGCTTGATGACCTGGTCAAATATGTCTTTCACTTGCGCCTCATCAGAAATATCTTTCTCAAGCACAAGGTATTCTGCATTCAATTCATCAAGCTTTACAGCAACTTCAGAGGCATCACCGGCGTTAGCTTTGTAATAACGATCAACGCCGTTCTCCCCCGCCTTGGTTTCGTCGTAATTGCGCAAGATTTTCTTGTACACCAAGACGACTTTTGCACCTTCACGCGCGAAAGCAAGAACAGTTGCAGCCCCGATACCTTGCGGGTTGTTAGCACCAGTAACGAGTGCAACTTTGTCCTTCAAGCCGTAATCCAGCAATCCGGAAGCACCTCCTTGAGGCAAAGCTTGTTAGGAAACTTCGCCGCTCTTGAGGACGGCCCACACGTCATCGATCGTATGCTTGTCTTCGAGCAGATAGTCGCCAAGGTTGAATTCGCTGGCAATGCCACGAGATTCAGTGGCAATGTATTCAGGAGTGAACACTTCAACGACGCCCTTATTGTCGTAGTACATCGCGCACAGAAGAAAGCGATCGCCTGCACTGTTTTCGACAATCGCCCAAGTTTGCTTGCCATAGTTTCTATGCTCGACATCGCACTGGTCAACAACTTTGACCTGCTGGTAAGCCAAGACATCGGCTACATCGTTGTATTTCGCCTTGCTTGAGTGGTACCACTTGACTGGCGTGCCTTTGGCACCAGTTGCAAAACCCGCAATCTCGTCAGCAGTGAAATTGAACGCTGATAAATCTGTTGAATTGTTATAGTCTTCCTGGGTAAGTGCCTTGCTGGGCGAAACGTCAGAGCCAACCTTTGTCCACGAGGCATGCTTTTCGTCCCATTTGTAGCCCGCCGAATCGGCGAGGTCTGTCAGTTTTGCGCCATCAAGTTCAATGAGTGCTTTAACGGTGATAAGCCCATGATCATCAAGATAGCCATTAGCTGTGGCGTCGGATGAGGCGCCACTAGCGCTAGCACTTGCACTTGCTGAGGCACTACCAGCACTAGTCGCTGACCCAGAAGCTGCAGCGCTTCCCGAAGACGAGCCGCCGCAGGCGACCAGCCCCAGCGAAAGCGCAAACGCGCAACATGTGATTACGATTGCAAGGGTTTTACTCTTCATGGTATTCCACCTTCCCTACGCTCGAATCCCTAGTGCATATGATACAACGTCCCAGGTAACAGGAACTTTTCACTTTTTGATATGATTCAATAGAGACTAAAGGACGAAGGACTAACAAACATGAGCCCTTCGATGAATCGAGGCCGCCGTGACCGAACGCTACCTCAGTGGAACACAACAGGATTAGCCTGCTGACATTCGAGAACTATCAGAAAAGCGTGTGCTTATTTTTCTGGCTGAAGGATTCGAAGACGCTGAAGCTGTCGGTATTCTTGATGTGTGTGGATGGGCGCGATATCGGCCATCGATTGCAACAGTATCTGTGGACATTTGCGGCCTGCATCCGCAGGTGCACGGCGCGCTATATCGCAACAGCCTATAACTAGGAAAAGATAGCAAACTTCTTTCAACTAGAGGCGCGTAACTGCGCGTCCTAAGTAATCAATCATGCATGCAAGCTAATTCTTGACACCATTTATAACGGCCGTTATATTACAAGTGTCATATTTCAAAGGAGCACCTATGGCAAACCTTAAATTCGATAAAGAAAGCGTGCTTGACGCAGCACTCGACCTTGTTCGGGAGCGCGGATACGACGCATTAAGCGCACGCATCGTCGCCGAACGCGCAGGCTGTTCGGTGCAGCCCATCTACAGCCTGTTTGGCGACATGGAAGGCCTAATGCACACACTCTATAAGCACGCGCAAGAGTGGGTTACCGCTTTCAACGACAAGCACGCAAACGATGGCGGGAATCTGTTCGAATCGAACGGTCTGACGCACTTGCGCCTTGCACGCGAGGAATCAAACCTGTTTACCTTCCTGTATCTGTCCCCCTACTTCGACATACACAACCTGGACGAGCTGTATAAATCGGTATCGCAGCCTGGCGTTGAGGAATGCATCGTAGAGCTTGGACACCTCAGCCCAAAGGCCGCACACGAGCTTTACCTAAACATGATTGTCTACACGCACGGGCTGGCCGTACTGCTGTGCTCTGGTTCGGAATTCTCGGAAGATGAGCTAACCGAGCGTATCTTTACAGCATTTAAGGCCTTTGCTATCGCCGTGGGTGGCAACCCTAAGGAGTCCCGATGAAATACCAAACCAAACGCCAACGAGTGCGCATAGGAATTCTGCTTGCATCGTTTGCGCTTTTCCCCGTCACCATCTTCTACTTCTCGCCCTACCTAATCGTTTGGGGTGCGTTTCAGGGTGTCGTGGCAGGCAGCGCCCTTGCGTTTGGCTTGCAGCTAATTAGTGCCATCTTCCTGCGCCGGTCCTGTTGTGGGTGGATATGCCCCGCAGGCGGCTTGCAGGAGCTAGAAGCGCAAGCGGTTAGCAAGGCCAGCAAACCAGGCAAACGCAATTACGTGAAATGGTTTATTTGGGTTCCGTGGGTTGCTTCGATTATTGCAGGATTCATCGTGGCTGGCGGGATTTCCTACGTCGACCCGCTCTTTCATATTGAAGGCGGTATCTCGGTATCCTCCCCCGGTGCAATGGTTATCTACTTACTAATTGTCGTGCTGTTCTTCGTGCCTAACCTGTTTTTGGGCCGCCGCGCGATGTGTCACTGCATCTGCTGGATGGCGCCATTCATGATTATCGGCGAAAAGCTTGGAGCTGCTATTCATGCACCGCAGCTGCACGTGGCCGCAGACACTTCTAAATGCATATCGTGCGGGCTTTGCGACAAGAGCTGCCCCATGAGTCTTCCTGTCAGCGAGTTGCTAAAATCGGGCGCTATCACCCATTCTGAATGCATTCAATGTGCCGCATGCTGCGATAGTTGCCACAAGGACGCTCTGAAGCTGACGTTCGGACAGTTACCAAGGTGGGGCAAATAATATTGCATACGGAAATGCGTAAATCACAACCCTAGCTGATTACTAACCGAGATAGCGCTCGAATACAGCGTCTACGCGCTCGCGATATTCGCACCAGGCATCCGTATGACTGAGGTCGTGTTCCAATTTATTCGCGATGGACGAATAATACCAAGCATGCTCTGCTTGATCGTTTTGATTAAAACGCTCCCATAGTGCATCGCCAAGAGCTTTAAAATCACGTTGGATTGCTCTGATGTTAGATAGCTTGTCACCAAGACAGACCATCTTTACACCAATGTCTTCTGCATTGGCTAGTTGCTCAATAGCCTCGGTTTTACGCGCCTTCCAGGTTTCTGACGCTGGGATTCGCCAAATGGTAAATGGACCTTAACGGAGGGGTTTCGTGAAGCGGTTAAGCGTTGCGTTTGTTGTCGTATTGATTGCAGTACTGGGAACAGTAAGCCTTGTTGCATGCAGTGGTTCCACTAGTAGCACTGGCGGCAGCTCAGCAAACTCAATCTATTTGATCAAGACAAAGACCATGTATTCAAAAGCGGATGGAGCTACTTCCATTGTCTACGAGAATGAGTATGACGAACACGGGAACTTAACCAAAGCAACTACCACTAGTCCTAAAAATGGAGACATGAGCTCGCAATTCACTACTTGCGAATACGGCGGCTTTGACGAAAACGGCTATTACTCTTTCACAGAGCTTACCAACGGGAATAAAACGACGTACGAATGGACTATTGAAAACAGGCATGCCACTAAACTAAAGACACGCAATGGAACGACAAGTGAGTTTGAGTATTACAACGACGGAAAATTAAAGTCCAGCGAAACGAATATACAGCAGATTGCGACACTAATGGCAACATCACAGCACTATACGCTGACGGCAAGTTGGTAAGCGAAATTGATTACGTGATGATTAGCGATCCAAGCACATTCGCTTGGATCCAATCATGGAATCAGGTCTATTAATCTCATCTGATTTGCTTTAACTATCGAAGTTTGTACCACCATGCTTCTCGATTCCGTAGAACTCGTTATACGAGTCGATAGCCTCTTGTGGCGCCTTATCGGTAAGGTGAATACCTGAGAAGCAATTTCTGGAAGCCGATCTTCCATTTCAAACTCATCTCTTCGCCTCTTCCGATTTGTTACCTGGTAGCTTGAATGGTATTAACGACACCCTCCGCGATGATGGGACCGATATCCTCAGCATCTGGATCAAGCCCCATGAAAACAGTCGGATTGTAGTTCAACGCAGCCAGATCCGACTTACGAATAACAATCGGAGTCATCGTTCCGCCAAAATGCTCCGTGCCGTCAACGTGCTCAAAGACGAAGTAATCACGATACTCCTCGAAATGGTTGATTCTGTGCGGGTACTTTACCCTCGCTACCATCAGCGCATCGTTATAAGTTGCATGCATGATCCACTCCCCTTTTCCAGTAATGGGTCAAAAGAAGTCCTTATTCACTATTTAACAAAGCTACTGAATTATGAGTACTAACAAT
This sequence comes from Eggerthellaceae bacterium, assembly GCA_045629845.1. Taxonomy (GTDB): domain Bacteria; phylum Actinomycetota; class Coriobacteriia; order Coriobacteriales; family Eggerthellaceae; genus UBA9715. The sequence continues at coordinate 4,895 of JAZQRZ010000169.1, forward strand.
GGGACAGCAAGAAATATTTTGCATTAGTAGACGTTATAGCTTACATAGAGATTCAAGTGTTGTTCTAAAATATGAGAGAAGCTGAGTCTTTGAAAGGATTACTTCATGGTCATCCTGATAACAGGCGCATCGCACACGGGGAAAACCCTGTTCGCACAGCGAATACTTGAGGAATACAGCTATCCTTACCTATCCATCGACCATTTAAAGATGGGACTCATCCGCAGCGGCAACACTATCCTCACGCCAGAAGACGACGATAAGCTGACTGAATACCTCTGGCCTATCGTGCGCGAAATGATTAAGACCGCAATCGAAAACAAGCAGAACCTTATCGTCGAGGGCTGTTACATCCCACCCGATTGGCGAAAGAGCTTTGAGGAAGAATACCTGTGCTCGATTAAGTTCGTTTGCCTTGCTATGACTGATGCCTATATCGATGCTCATTTCCGCGAGATTAGGGATAACGCCTGCTCTATCGAAGCACGGATCAACGATTCAGACTGCACACCCGAAGCGCTTAAGAAAGATAACGCCCACTACATTGAAGCCTTCACACAATGCGGCGAGCAAGTCTCTCTTATCGACACAGACTTCGAGAGCACGGTTAACGTTCTAGTTGATGAGCTTCGCCCGTGCTGAAGGTAATCCACGCTTATGCGAAAGGCAGCCAACTGCTCAGGCGGAGATTTCACGCGCAACATCAACGATTTTGCTGGCCCAGGCGCAGCGGAATTCGCTTCAGCCGCAGTCGAAGTATATTGCACTTCAAATAATTAATCATACAACCGCGTAACAATCCTGCTATGGACTCAAGCCGCGAAGACAGATTGGTTCTTTTACACGTAGAATAGTCAACAACGCAAATCCGATTAATCCGCTTATCATGCGTATTAACCCTTTGTGAAGAGGTTGCTTTGATAAAACGAACGTTGATGCAGCGTGACCAAGAACTGATTGACTTCGAAATAGAGCCCGCCTCAGGTAAAGTGCGCATTATTGACATGTCTGAAGCGGGTGCTAGCCTTATAGCCTCCATGAAAATAGGTCAGCAAAATGATGATTCAGTTTTGTTTAATCTCGTGTACGACCGCACAATTTCAGGACTGCGCTTAGACCGACAAAATATCATTGCGGCTTTCAATGCAAGATCAGCAATCGATCTTGTGCTTATGGGGCATGGTCTTTCCCTGTTCGACCAGTATTGGTACCGTAAGCAAGGTGCTACCGAACGCTGGCAGGACATCAATTTTTTCGATAACGAATGGGATTTAAGCTTCGGCGAGGCTGTACTAACAGGCAACTATACCAAACTAGCCTCTTGCTCACCCGATGTGCCCGATGTTACAACGCGCGGTCACGCCATTAAAACATGGGAACACTCAGCGGAAGGAATTTTTTTCGTCAAGGTTTCCGATCGGTACGAAGGCGCCGAACTTACGGGGATCAAGCTTGCAGTTGATCTATGCGCCCGCATCTTCGATACGAATTGCTACGTTCCTGTAAAAGCAACACAACGCTATGGTCTTCCCTGCTCAATCAGTCCGCTCATGTTAGCGTCAAATGAAGAACTAATTGACGGGAATCGTCTTAATACCCTTGCAGGGATTCAGGAAGCCAACGACCAGGGTGGCACCATTAATTCAGAGCTATGCGAAAGCCGCATGAAAGCTTATGAAACTATTGGAATAAAAGACGCTACTGCGCACGTAACTAGGATGGCATGTTTTTCGTGTCTTTCTCTTCTTGCAGACTTCCACGCAGGCAACTTTGGTGCCATTCATAACATCGACTCAGATGCATGGCGTGCGGCTCCCCTTTACGACTATGACGGCGCGTTTGGATTTCCATTCAATAATAATGAACTAGAAGTCTTCTGCAAAAACCCATTCTTAGCAGAGCTGTTCTGTGTTCAGCAGTTTTCGTATCTTCACCCATCGTGGAACTGGTCCTGGTACAACCCGCAATCGCTTGAAGGTTTCGAAGACCGCATTCGGGAAGCATATGCGCCTTATAGCAACTTGCCAACGAATTTTATAGACCTTGTAGTACGCTTTTTTGTCATGCAGCGTGACTATGTCAACTCAATCGCATCAGAACAGACCTAGCATAATTCACAACATCCTGGTAGTAACTGGTACCAGGGTCATACGCACCATATGCAAGCATCTTGTCGACCGCATTGCTTATGACCGTATTTGAATAACTATCACTGTTCTATTCCTAGTATCAGGTGTACTATAAAGACCATGAAATCGAACGCGAATTCGTACAGTCCTTTTACCGCAAAGATGGCTCTTAATTTAGCTGCTCCTCATACATGGCCAGCTGCTATTATGCCTACGCTTATTGCTGCTAGCGCCGCAACTGTTACTGGCGCCATTTCAGTTACCATGACACTTTGTCTGCTTGTTATCGTTGTGCTTATGCAGGCAGCCGTTAACACCTTTAACGATTACTACGACTACGTTAAAGGCTCTGACTCAAAAGAAGACAACGTTGATCCTTCCGATGCTGTATTGGTGTACAACAACGTTAACCCGAAATCTGCGTTGTTCTTGGCTATAGGCCTTCTTGCTGTAGCTTTCCTTTTAGGCATATACGCCATAGTTAAAGCTGGCTTTATTCCACTGGCCATTGCCTTAATTGGCGCTCTTTTCGTGGTGCTTTACTCTGCGGGAAAGTCCCCCATTTCATATCTGCCGCTAGGAGAACTGGTAAGTGGCGTTGTTATGGGTGGTCTTATTCCCCTGGCTGTGTATCAAGTACTAACAGGAATACTTGATTTTAAGCTGTTGCTCATTAGCATACCAACGATTATTGGTGTCGGCTTAATCATGTTTACCAATAACACCTGCGATATAGAACGCGATATTCCCTCGGGCCGCAAAACCCTTCCTGTTTTGCTTGGCCGCTCGAATGCAGTAGCTTGGTATCGCATCCTTCTTATCGTATGGATGGTATTCATTGTGCTTAACGTGGCTCTTTGGTATACGCCTGGATTAATCCTTATCCCCTTCATGGTTCTTGCTTCATATCCGCTGCTGAAGGCACTTTTTGCAAACCCATTTACGCCCGAAAGACGTTTGCAAGCAATGCCACAAATACTTAGCGTAAATATCGTATTAGGGGCCTTCTACGCTGCCGCAATACTTTGCTGCGCATCTATAACGCTTGTACTCTAAGCCCAGCGTATTTGTGCTTTATCAGGAAACACGCTTGCTAGCTTTTCAATCTGGAATGCTTTTAGCAGCTCTTCGCAGCTAATAGGATTGGTTGTTTCTGTAAGGCCTGCAATACCAGCGATATGTCCAATTATCCCCTCAGGCGTTTTATAAACTGCAAGCAGTTCATCAAGCGCAGCGTTGCGATTTCTTTTAGAAAGCCGACGATTCTGCTCATCAACTAAAAGCGGTACATGAGCATAACTGCATGAATCAAACCTTAATAAATTCTGTAGGTACAGTTGCTGCGGAGTTGAAGAAAGCAAATCTGTGCCACGAACAATGTAGTTAACACCTTGCTCTGCATCATCAATGACGACGGCAAGCTGATAAGCAAACAAACCATCTGAACGACGAACGATGAAGTCACCGCATTCTTGCGCAAGGTTTTGCGAATACCTTCCCTGAATTGCGTCGTCAACTGTATAGACATCATCAGCAACCATCAAACGATAGGCAGGTTTTCTTTGCTGTAACTTTTCTTTAATATCCTCTTCGCTTAAACGCCGGCACGTGCCTGCGTAAACAAGCTTTTCACCCCGATGTGGCGCAGAAGCAGCGTGAAGATCTGCTCGCGTACAGAAACAAGGATAAACAAGACCATCACAAACAAGCTGGTTGAAGGCTTCCTCGTATACTTCGCTGCGACTACTTTGAAAGTAAGGCCCTTCATCCCAGGTTAGACCCAAAAGTTCAAAATCGCGTTGAATTTGATCAATGAAACAAGCTTTCGAGCGCTCTACATCTAGGTCTTCTATGCGAAGAACAATGCTTCCACCTTGCGATTTAACAGCAAGCCACGAAACGAGAGCAGCAAATATATTGCCGGCATGCATGCGGCCTGTAGGACTTGGCGCGAAGCGACCAACAACGTGTTTTTGACTACTGCTTGTTTGCAAACGAAAGACCTAATTCAAATGCTTTACAGTTAGCATCAATGGTTTTCGGAGGAACTCGACCTTCGATTACGCGCTTCCAAACGTCTTCGCCAAACGAAAGCTGTGATTCTAAGGCCCCCAGAATGGCTACGTTTTCACACTTCGCGTTACCAGCTTCGACTGCTAAATCGTGCGCTGGAATAATAACAGCGCCCCACGTACCAAGCTTCTGCTTCGCATTTTGCGGCATACTGGCGCGCCCACAAGCAACAGGGAGAGGCTTGATGGTTTCATCAGCGACAAGCAGGTAACCGCCTTCTTTAAGGTAAGCAATATTTCGCAATGCTTCGGTAGTTTCGAACGAAACAATGCAATCGGTTTCACCTAAGTCTGCAACCATAGTTGAAACATCTTCGCCAAAGCGCACAACGGTGGTAACAGCACCACCACGCTGCGCCATGCCATGAATTTCGGAAACTTTAACCTGGTAGCCAGCCGCAAGAGCAGCGCGAGCCAACAAATCGGCAGCAAGAATAGTGCCTTGACCGCCTACGCCGCAAAGCAAAACTGTAGTAGCTTTGCTCATCGCGCACCTCCCATCGACGAAGCAGGTATTTGTTCTATTGCATCAAAGCCGCAATACTGCGCACACTGACCGCATCCGATACACTGAGCAGGGTCAATTGCTGCAAGGTTAGTTGCTAAGTCTTTGGAAATAGCAGGACAACCAAGCGAGGCGCAGACACCGCACCCGCGGCAATTAGCATTCACAAAGAAATAAGGCTTGCGTTCGCGATGCAACAATACACAAGGAGCCTTAAACACAATAACCGAAAGCTGATCAGCTTGTTCTTTCGTTGCTGTCTTTAAAGCCGTACGAACTGCATTCATGTCATGTGGGTTGACCAACGAAACATTTTCAATACCAAGCGCCTTAAGCACGCCAATAAGATCAAGTTCGCGGCTGGGACGATTTTGAAGGGTAACACCATTAAATGGATTGCCCTGACGGCCCGTCATAGCGGTGGTGCGATTATCCAGAATACAAACCGTACCAGCACCCTGGTTATAAACCGTTGTAATCAAGGAAGAAAGCCCCGAATGCCCAAACGTCGAATCACCGATTACTGCCACAACAGGCGCATGATCGGTACCCGCCAAAGCAAGTTCGAAACCATGGGACATGGAAACCGAAGCACCCATATCGATGCAGGTATCCATCGCGGCAAGCGGCGGCAAAGCGCCCAAGGTGTAACAACCAATATCACCTGTAACAATCGCCTTAAGGCGAGAAAGCTCTTTGAATACCAAACGATGCGGACAGCCCGCACATAACGCTGGCGGGCGTGCAGGAACATCTTCAGGCGCTTCATTATGGTTAGGAACATCAAAACCAAAGGCTCGCTTAATAAGACCAGGACTAAGCTCGCCATCCTTAGGAAGCGCAGCTGGGAAATCAGAAAGAGTTACGCCAAGCGCTTTAACCTGGTCTGTTAAGTATTCAGAACCTTCCTCGATGACATAAAGGTTATCAACTGAATCAGCAAAGTGATGAATCATTTGAGTCGGCAAAGGCCAGGTAACACCAAGTTTAAGAATAGAAGCTTCGGGCAGTGCTTCCACAACATGCTGATACACCGCGCCAGCACAAATAACACCAACAGCACTCCCCCGCTTTTCAACGCGGTTGAAAGAGCATTCTTCTACCCATTCGCGCAGCTTTCTATCGCGTGCCAGCTGAACTTTGCGACGCGGCTTTGCAAAAGCTGGCATCATTACCCACTTTGAAGGGTCTTTTTCGTACGCCTTCAACTCGTATTCACAGCGCTCCCCCAACTCGACAGGCGTCTTAGTATGAGAGACGCGAACGGTTGAGCGGATAATAATCGGCACATCAAAACGCTCGGAAAGCTCGAACGCATCACGTGAAAACTCAAGTGCCTCTTCGGAATCTGACGGATCGAGCGATGGAATATGAGCAGCTAAGGCATAAAAATGAGAGTCTTGTTCGTTCTGAGACGAATACATGCCTGGGTCATCAGCTGCAAGGATGACAAAACCACCGTTAACTCCCGTATAAGCAGCTGTAAGCAAAGGATCAGCAGCAACGTTAACACCAACATGTTTCATGGTGGCCAACACGCGCGCGCCAGCAGCAGAAGCGCCAACACCTACTTCAACAGCAACCTTTTCATTCGTGCACCACTCGGCATACACACCATCGTAGGTTGCAAATGATTCCATCGTTTCGGTTGAAGGGGTTCCGGGATAAGCAACACCAATGGTTGCTCCGGCTTCCCACGCACCACGAGCTATAGCCTCGTTGCCAGACATCAATTGCATGGTATTCCTCTCTCAAACCACCATCTATTGAGTATGTTCACGATATAAAAGGCAGAAAGCACCAATCTGAATAAGATCACCCGACTTTAAAAGACAGGTATCAACAGAACGGTCATTAACCCAGATGCCATTAAATGAGTTGTTATCGCGCAAAATGCAGCCGTCTTGACTAACTGCAATAGATGCGTGAATTCTTGAAACGGTCATATCGTTAAGAAATACATCGCAGCGCGGATCACGTCCGATAGACATGGTACCTTCTTCAAGGGCAATATCGATACCCGTCTGAGGCCCGCGTACAACCTTCAAATCGTAATGATGAGTAGTTGGTTCTGGTTCGCTTTCTATTACCCCAGCACCACCCATTTTCAGCGGTGTGAAGCTGAGTGTAGAATCCAGAACATGGTAACCGCACGTAGGGCAGGTGCGGGCTTCTTCGCTCATTTCGCGATTGCAAATTGGACACGTACTTGCCATGTCTTACCCCTTTCACCCCCAACGACAACGAGCGCTAAGCAGCTGCTCGATAATTATTGATTACTGGCATTACATTGTATACCTGAGATTCCGCAACTGCGGGCGCACCGCCGAACCCACCGGTCAAACGTTGCCACCAGATGGCGACAACTTCAAGTGGATTCGGAGCTGGCACCGTTTCGCATGCCACTAAATCCATTTCGGCTACAACCTGGTTATGTTGCTTAAATACAATGGAGCCGACTTTATCGCCTGCATTAATAGTGCCATGCAATTCATTAAAGGAAACTGATTGACTAACATTCCCCTCGAAGTCAAACACTTCAATCGTTGCTTCAGGGTTTTCAAGCGTAGCAGGAACCGTTCTGTCAATCCAATCCGCATGCGAAACCTGCGCAATAACAGGTACTTCTTTACTCTGTCCGTTAACGCGCATCGTTGTTGACTCTTCGGAATTAGCTAAAGAAAGATTGACGCAGTGCTCGTATGCCCATGTAAACAGAGCCTTCGTATCGGCAAAGCGCTGAGCTTCATCAGATGAGCCAAGAACCACCGAATACAACTCACGCCCATCCTGCGAAGCCGCACCCATGAACGAAGGACCTGCCAAATCGGTTACGCCAGTCTTAATGCCGATGGTGTATTCGTACATTTCAAGCAACTCGTCAGTGGTTTCAAGCACAACATCAGTCTTTACTCCCCCGCGATCTACAGTAATAGTTGTAGAGCCCCCTGAAACAATTTCACGTATAAGCGGGTAGCTCATGGCACACTGAGCAACTTTAGCCTGATCTGCGGCTGTACTATGCAACTGACCTGCATAAAGACCATCATCAAGGCCGTGAGGGTTTTCATACAGGGTGTCTGTGCAACCTAGTTCGGTCGCTTTTTTGTTCATAGCATCAACGAACACCGAAACAGGGTCGTTACCAAGAGATGGATCCTTAACAATCATGGCAGCGCCAACCGTTTCGGCTAAGGCGACCGCAGCATCATTACCAGAAGGCACCAGCAAGGCCTTTATGGCAGATTCTAAGTCCATGACATCGCCCTGCTGCAAGTTAGCGCTTGATTCGCCCACCTCGGCCGCAGCTTCGCTTACCGCCACAAAGGTATTGGAAGGCGCATTATCGATAGCCACAATTGCAGTCATAACCTTGGTGATAGATGCAATTTGAGAAGGCTGATCAGCATCGCGCGAAAAATACACTGTACCGTCAGAACTTACAAGAATGGCGTACTTTGCATCGATAGACGGACACTCAGCAACAGTAAGACCCCGATCCTCAACGCTAGTACCAGCAATAACATCTGCTTTACGAACTTCTGCTAAAGCACTTTGAGGTAAAAAGGTAAGACTAAAAATAACAATCAGCGAAAGAAGCGCTGCCGAAAACCTACGCGGCATTACTTGTACCCCCCTGCGTTGTCTTCGCAGGATCATCGGTCTTACGCACCAACTTGGAAGTATCGGTACCGGGTCCCACAACTATAACTTCATCTTTCTTGTCATATACCGAGTTAAAGACCTGATCAATAATAACTTCGCCAGCTTCGTTCTTTACAATGCGCGTAACCGAAATACTGCTGCCATCAACACCGGTAGTCTTGGTGTAATACACGTCTTTACCTAAGCTGGGATCTTCTTCAAACTTGGTGCCATATTTTGCACCTTCAGCCCACTGGCCTTCTTCAGATTCGACCGTATAGCCCGTATAAACACTGTAAAGACGTGCAGTAACAGAAGAATCGGTGTAAGACATATCCAGCAAGACATCACTTGGTAAATCGTTAGTCCACCACAAATCAAGGTCGGGATAGCTAACTGCAGCGTCGCGCCCCGTTGGATAACTTGCAATGTATAACTGATGCGGAAAACGCATATCAATCGGCAGACCAGATTCGTATACAGCATTAAACACCGTAGTAGCTACCTGACAGATACCGCCACCAATTGAATCGACATATTCACCTTCAACAATTGAACCCGCAGCCCAGAAGCCAGCCGCTTCATTGGTATCACCCGTGCGATCATTAAAATGCCAGGTGCCACCATTGCCTTCGATGATGCCATTATCAAGAAGATCTGCGGCAAGCTTAATGTTGTGGTTGCGGTTTTCCGTGCCCTCGTCATTAGAGAACTCAGTGGTGTATTCACCAATTACCGTAACAATACCCGCATCGATTGCTTGCTCTAAACTAAGAGCAGCAGGAGCATTGGACTCTTCGATTTCAATACGAACAGGCCCAGCGGAAAGAACCCCCGTCGACGCTATGCCATTTTCGCCATACAGTTCACTATTAAGCTGATGAATGGCGGGCGTAACTTCAGGGATATTACCCGGTCCAAAGGTACGAACCACAATAGAGCCATCGTCAGCTTTTGCAAACTTCACCTTGACGTTTTCTGATTTAACAGCAGCGCCAGCACCCTGAACCACGACAGGAATTGCTGTTGCATCATCGATTCGAGCCTGCAGCTTGTAAGCACCGTTACCAGCGTCTACCGTTTCGACTCGCGTCCAAGAACCAATAGACGTAGCATCAGCTAACCAGTCGGTTCCTTTGTACGAGAAGATAGCTCCTGTTTGCAATGCCTTGTTTACTGCATCGCTTTCTTTTTGAGCATCAGAAAACGAAATACGCGAAGGAGCAGGTGAAACGATAGCTATAAAAGAAGGGGTTTGCTGACCCGATACAAAAGCAGAGCTTAGTTGCTGCTTAAACCAAGTGCGATCAATCATACGGCCGTCATGACCTTCAACAGGTCGGGCAACACCATCTTCGATAACAACCGTAGCATCGACACGTATATCACCAATTGTCCGATCGATTTCAGAAGCCAAAGCTTCTAGTGATGCCTCGTCGTATTCCAGATTGACGGTTACATCATGTGGCATAAAGATAAGCGCAAGACGCGTGAAAAGACCACCATCTTCGCGACCAACAGCCATGACGTCTTTTACCAGAGATTCATAAGGCACGTTTGCCTTTAAGGCAAGCGCATCGGTAGACCAGGACTGTGTATTAGCGGTGGCCTGTTCAACTGATATTTGTTCAGCCTGGGCAATCTTTTGAATTTGTGCAATACGTTCTTCTTCAGTCATATTGCCGCTGCCGATACGCTGAGCATCTTCGGAAGCATAGACCTTTACTTGAGCATGAGAAACTTCGGTAGATAAAGAGTCGCGCAACGTAGCGTCAATTTCTTCGGGCGTCATGCCGCCGACTTCTACACCAGCAACCGTAACGTTGCCATAAGCTTTATTCCAATTAAGGACCGTATCAGCAATGCCAACCACGGCAAAAATGATGAGAACAATTGCGATGATAGTCGCAACACGACTTGCCAGAATTGCTGAAACACCACGACCAGCCGCTGATGCAACAGCAGCACCGACTTGAGCACCAGCAGCATGAGCCTGAGTAGCGTTACCACGCTTGTTCATGCCGCTAGCATTCATACGAGCAGCACTACGCGCACTAGCACTGCTTGAATTAACCCTTGGTATGCTAGTTGAATTCTTACGAGAAGAACTAGTGCCCCTTGAAGCACCTGACGTACCTGAGCGCTTAGTAGTCGTACGTTTAGCGGGAGCCGGCTTCTTTGTTGGCTTCGCTTCCCTGTTAGCACACGCAGGCGAAGGACGGCCAGCACTCCCGCCACTAACAGACGGACGGCCCGACCGAGCGGACCGACTATTCCTAGCACGATAATCTTTCTCGTTTCGACTCATATATGACTTTCGCGCAATGCTTCCTTTAAGCGTTTATATGCAACTACTACATAATATACGGTTGTGCCAGCCCCAATACACAACCCAATGTAAATACACCAGATACCCCATGAACACGAAACCGAATTGAAACCGGGCAACCAAGCAAAGTCACAAAGACCCAATCCTGGGACAAGTGGAGTATTCAACATAAGCCCCGCAAGACCTACAAACAAAAACGTCGTAGCAACCTTACCTGGATAAATAACCGGTACACGAATGCTGTATTTTCGCAGGAGCCAACCGCCACCAACAATAAGCAACACATCGCGAGCTAAAACAAGCACAACAATCCAAAGAGGCAAACGACCAACAATAAGAAGCCCCAAAACTGAGCAAATCATTAGAAGACGGTCTACAACTGGATCAAGCAGCTGTCCAAGCCTTGAAACCGTATGAGTTCGTCTGGCTACTTGCCCGTCAAGAAAATCAGTTGCTGCCGTTGCCGCAAAAAGAAATGCAGCAACAATATCGTTTCCGTAAAGCAAGAAACCTAAAGCAACTGGAATCATAAGCAAACGAATAAAAGTAATAACGTTTGCCGCCGTAAAGATACGGTCTGTTACTTCATCAACAGGCTTAGTTTCATTGTCGCGTTCTTGTTGCATTAATCAATTGTAACACCAAGAGCAGCACGCACCTTATCTGCCTTTTCTTCAGGCATTAATCCTATAAGACTTTCAAGTTGTTCGTCGCGCATGCGAGTAGCAGGAGCTTCGTCTGCTGCAGCCTTAACAACACCTGAATCAGCAGCTGGTTTCGAAGGTGTAGCCTTAGCTTCAGATGATGCCTTAGGCTGCTTTTCTGAAGACACAGTTTCTTTTACCGCCGTCTTCTTCGCTGCCTTTTCCTGAACAGGAACCTGATATACGTCAACTCCTTGTTCTAAAGCTGCAGGTGCATAATTCGGATCCATATCTAAACAAGTTTTCGGGCACACGGTAATACAGTAGCCGCACTGAACACAGCGCAAGCGATTATTTGCCCAGGTGCGATTTGCTTTATCAACTGTAATTGCACCAGCAGGGCACCCGCGTTCGCAGGCGCCACATAAGATGCATTCCGATGCTTCAAGTTCGATATGACCCTTCAACCCCATCGGCTGCGGCTTTGTAACAACGGGATAAAGAACCGTTTCGGGCTTCTTAAATAACGACCCGAAAGTCATTTTTCCTAATTTGAATGCTCCCATGACTTTACCTTTCAGTGCAGCTGATGCAAGGGTCGATTGTCAGAACAATCATGTTTACATCGGCAACGTCACAGCCCTTCAATGCAAGAGCCATGCCAGCAAGGTTCTGCGAAGTTGGTGTGCGCATACGCATGCGATCAAGATACTTAGTGCCATTACCTTTTGCGTAGTAATAGCATTCACCACGAGGCTGCTCGACCACATTGCAAGCCTCGGAGCCTTCAGCGGGATTACCCTTTACCGGAACAGCAATTTCACCCTTAGGAATCTTATCTGCAAGCTCTTTAATGATGTCTATTGACTGTAAAACTTCAGCTGCACGCACTTCCATACGGGCATAGCAATCGCAATTCGTAGAAGTAATGGGCTGAAAGTCCGAAAGATCGCCATAAGCGCCATTACCCAAACTACGTACGTCATACGTAACATTGGAAGCGCGCGCAAAGGGACCAACCATGCTAAGGTTTAAGGCATCTTCAGTTGAAATAACGCCCACGCCAGCAGTTCGATTGATAACCGAAGGATCTTTTAAGAATGCGTCACAAATCTGCGCATATTCATCTTTGATGCCTTCAAGCACTCGAATAAATTCTTCAAGCATCGAACGATCGATATCACGCTGAACGCCACCAACCTTAACTACCGAGAAAATTACGCGACCTCCGGTAGTCTTTTCAAATAAGTCAAGCACACGTTCACGCAAGCGCCAGCAATGCATAAACAGCGCTTCATGGCCAAATGCATCAGCCGCAAGGCCAAGCCAAAGAATATGCGAATGAATACGAGAAAGCTCGTGCCATATTACACGCAGGTATTCAGCGCGTTTAGGAATTTCAACGCCCATAAGGCGTTCAACAGTTTCTGCATAGCCCATCGAGTGACCGAAAGCGCAAATACCGCAAATACGTTCGGCTACATAAATGAATTGATTGTAATCCTTTGTCTGAACAAGTCTTTCCAAGCCACGGTGAATAAAACCGATTTGAGGCATTGCTTCAAGAACGACTTCATCTTCAACCACAAGGTCGAGATGTAAAGGTTCGGGCAGTACAGGATGCTGAGGGCCAAAGGGAATTATTGTTTTCTTGCTCATACTATTCCCCTTCCTTCATAGAAAGCGCTTTACGAACAACCGCCGCCTTGTCGGCATCTAACAGACCAACGAGCGATTCAAGCTGTTCATCTGCGAATTGAGTTGCCGGAGAAACCTCGGCAACCTTAGAGGCTTTTTCTTGCTTTGTTTCTTTATCTTGCTTTTCAGCAGTCTTAGCGGGCGAACTAGCAGTCTTTTGAACATCGCCACCTGCAGCCTGTTCAGCTTCGCGAGCCTTCAAAGCAGCCTGAACCTTAGCGACTTTCTCGGGCGACATCGTAGCCAGCTTTGCATCAAGCTTAGCCTGACGCTCGGGCGTCATAACAAAGCCTGCTGCCGATGAAGCAGCTTTATCAGCACCGCCTTGTTTAGACTTAGCAGCTTCTTTCGCAGCCTTAGCTGCAGCAATCTTGCGAGCCTTTTCCTTAGCTGCTTTTTGCTCAGGTGAAATAAAGGTCATAGGTTCAGATTCAGCAGGTGCATACATAGCGCCAGCGAAATCAATGGCAATATCACGCATGTCTACACCAAAGAGCTCACGTGCTTCATTTTCAAACACGAAAGCAGCAAGGAATAAATCAGTGATAGAAGGAACTGTCTGATTCTTCTGGACGCCTGCAATATGAAGATTAACAACCTGACTACCCTTCATAAAGGAATAATACAAGTCGACACCATTGTCGGTATTGACTGCATGCGTCTGCATAAAACGCCAGCCATCCACTTTCATAAGACCAGCTTCACGATGCAGCTGGTCAAGTTCAATAGTTCTAAATTCAGTCTCGAACGACATACTAAGCCCCCTTCTTTGACTCTTTGAGAGCCTTTGACTTCTCGTCGAGAATGCCTATTGCCTGAACAACAGCATCAATAATGGCTTCAGGGCGCACAGCGCAACCTGGCGCATAAACATCAACAGGAATAGCCTTATCAACGCCACCAATAACGTTGTAGCAATCATGGAAGATACCACCTGTGCATGCGCAGATTCCGCATGCCACAACCACCTTAGGTTCGACCATCTGATCATAAATCTGCTTTACAACCGCAATATTACGCTCGTTTACAGAACCAGTTACCAGAAAAATATCTGCATGCTTGGGATTGCCAGTATTAATGATGCCAAAACGCTCGACGTCATAGCCAGGGCATAGCGCTGCAAGAACTTCGATATCACAGCCATTGCAGCTAGATGCGTCGTAATGAATTACCCAGGGGGATTTCGATGCATAACCCATAGTTTCCCCTTTCTACATGAACGCTAAAACGGCAATGTTTATGCCGCCTGCAACCAACGCTACTACCCAAGACCACTTCAACATGGCTTGCCATTTAACGCGGGCAAAATTGTTATCGATCCAGATTTCAAAGAACCAAGCAGCAAGTGCAACGACGATTCCTAAAACAAGAGAAATCGGGCCACCCCAAATGAAGAACATACCAGTCCAACCAAGGAACAGCACCGTTTCGCACCAATGCATGATTTCGACTTTTGCAAGGGTTTTGCCACTCATTTCAGTGGTCGTACCACGGACAAGTTCTTGATGTGCATGATGAGAGGTAGACAAATCAAACGGCGACTTGCGCAGCTTAATCGTAAGAATAAACAGGAAGCCAAGAAAAGCGGGCACGGTGTAGCAGATAACCGGCATATCCTGAGTAAAGACAACGCCGACATTAAAAGAACCAGCCGCCATAAAGAAGCACACAGCCATAAGCAAAACCATAGGCTCGTATGCCATCACCTGCATGGTTTCGCGTCCAGCACCAATTTCAGCAAAGGGGCTACGCGAAGAATAAGCAGCCATGATGAAGAACAAGGCAGCCATGGTAATGATAAAAGCGCTCATCAGCAGGTTGCCACCACTGAAAAAGATACCACCCGCAAAAGCTGTGAACACAAGCGCGCAGGTCATATAGACACCATCCACACCAGAAACGGTGACATCGTCTTTTTCAATTAACTTGCGCACATCGTAATAAGGCTGCAACAGCGGAGGCCCAACGCGACCCTGCATACGAGCTGAAATAATACGATCAAGCCCCGCAAGTAAACAACCAAAAATGGGCGCGAGCACCGCAAAGGCTACGGTGCCTATGAGCGTATACAGAAACGACTCAGTAATCAACCACATAAACTAGGCACCTCGCTTTACAGGAACAAGACAGGCGGAACAACGCCGCTTGCGAATAACGACACGATAATGATTGTTGCGCAGATGACTTCGCCGATCAGGCGAATCTTATCCTCACCAAATATAGCGGTCAGATAAAGGTTGCGCGATGTTGCAATCGATTCGCCAGAAAGGCTGTTTCGGTAGATACGCGAATCAGAATCAAGCGAAACGCCAGACAAGTACACGCCAACTCGTTTCTTCTTCGAAGCATTAATGCCACCAAACATAACAACGAAGACAAAGATGGCAAGAATCGATGATATCCAAAGGTTATCAACCGTAATGTCACGCCCAAGAGAGCCAAAGACACTAACAATGTAGGGCTCGATAAACGCATTAGAAACTATGGGTAAGCCGATGCAAGCCACAACTGCAAGGCCAGCCATGATAATCATTGAAACCCATTCCGAAGGATGAACTGAAAGCTCGACATTTTCTGGTGAACCAGCAATTCCGGACAGCTTACCTAACCACTTAGCCCAGAACATAAACGTAGCTGCAGAGCCAAAGGCAAGCACAATAACCAGCACAAACTGACGGGCTTCAATAAAGCTAACAAGCGTAGCCCACTTAGCGATAAGCATGCCAAACGGCGCAATAAACATGCACATGATACCCAGCATCATGAAACGTGCCAGGCGCGGCATACGTTCGAAAAGCAAATCCATGTCTTCGATGTCGCGGCTTCCAATATGATGCTCTGCTGTACCAACACAAAGGAACAGCAACGACTTTGCGGCAGCATGGAAGATAACGAGCAAAGTTGCAGCCCAAATAGCTTCAGGGCTGCCAACGCCAGCGCAAGCAACAATGAGACCCAGATTTGCGATAGTCGAATATGCAAGCACACGCTTTGCATTTGTCTGAGAAATAGCCATGAACGAACACAGCATAAAGGTGATACCACCAACAAGAACGACCATAGTAGCTGGAATTGCGCAAACAAGGAAAAGTGGCGCAAGCTTAATCAGCAAGAAGACACCAGCCTTAACCATTGTGGACGAGTGTAGCAAAGCAGAAGTTGGGGTTGGCGCAACCATGGCACCCAGCAACCATGTATGGAACGGCATCTGAGCAGCCTTTGTAAGACCCGCGAAGGCCAGGGCGCCAACAGCAACAGCCACAAGTTCTGGATATTCAAGACCAACCAAGATAAAGCGCTCGAACGAAAGCGTACCGACAAACAACACAGCCAGGAATAAAGCCACCAGGAAACCAATTCCACCAGCAATATTCATAATGATTTGGCGGAATGCATTATTAATGGCTTCTTCAGTGCGCGTGTAAGCAATAAGCAAGAACGAGCACACCGTCGTAATTTCCCAACCGGTAAACATCCAAGCCATGTTGTTTGAAAACACAATGACAAACATGGCAGAAAGGAAAAGGAACATGAGCGCGAAGAAACGCGGACGACGATCCGCACGCTGCAATTCGTTAAGACCTTCACCATGCTCATCAAGATGGTCTTGGAAGTCTTTCATGTAACCAAGAGCATACACGCAAATGCCGCTACCGATAATGCCGATGATTAGCGCCATAACAAGCGAAAGTGAATCGACATACAGGCCAACACGCACATGAACGGTATGTGCGAAACCAAATTCGAAAACAAGCGAACCAATTACCTGAATTACAGCAAGCGCAACTGCAAAGTAGTTTTTGTACTTAATACCAAATGCAATAACAGCAGCAGCAATTACAACATCTATAGCTGCACATAGATAATCAATGACTTCCGAAGAGAAATCAAACCCAACCCAAGGTGCACCAAAGTATTGAACGGTTAGCGCTATTGAACCAACCGCAATTACTGCAGCCGAGACAGCCACAATTATGTTTCGCGGCCCATCTGCTTTGACGAATAAGAGTAATGCAGCAATGACCAAGGGAAACAAAATCAAGAATGAAATGATCTCCACAGAAATCTCCCCTTTTCCCAAATAACGATGCCTTAATTTTAGAGAAATCTATCCCGAATTACGTTTGGCCAGCATAGGTAGCGTCTCGCATTCGGTAACTGGTAAAACGTTCGCCGTCCACCCAATTATGAGAACCGTCTACCCCAGTGTGTGATTTGTGATAGCGCTAATCACTTCTTGCAAAGCTTCTCAGATAGTTTTAATATACGTTCTCGCGCGATTCGGGTGGTGGCGCAGTTTGGTAGCGCACTTGACTGGGGGTCAAGGGGTCGCAGGTTCAAATCCTGTCCACCCGACCAGCTAAATTCACGGTCTCCAACACCGAGGCCGGCTTTTGTTCGTGCAACTCTCAACTACAGGACAGGATTTGAACCTGTAGGACAGTTAAACAGCCCAGTGGGCTGTTTAAGCCTGAGCGAAGCGAAGGCACTGGATGCGAGCAAAGCGAGCATACGGCCCTAATCCTGTCCACCCGACCAGCTAAATTCACGGTCTCCAACACGGAGGCCGTTTTTGTTTATATAGTCGCTCATTTTGCTCAGTCTTATTGCTATGATTTCTATGTCGGCTTTATACAGAACGAAAGGCGGTTTCTTATGAAGAGGTCAACGTTCTACCGGTGTGAAAAATGCGGCAATATCGTCGTAAAAGTGGCCGAAGGTGGTGGCACACTTTCCTGCTGCGGCCAGCCAATGTCGATTATCGAACCAAACACCACTGATGCGGCTCAAGAAAAGCATGTTCCTGTTGCAACAATTGAAGGAGACACCATAGTCGTGAACGTAGGCAGCGTGGATCACCCCATGGAAGACGCCCACTTCATCCAGTGGATATATGTTGTCACCGAAGAAGGCGTACTTGCTCGTTGCTTAAAACCAGGTGAAGCACCGCATGCTGTAATCAACCTTGGTGGTCAAACACCTATCGAGGTCTTCGAATACTGCAACCTCCACGGTCTGTGGAAACTGACCTTGTAACCACTCAAATCAGTCCCGACCCTTAAATCGTCATCCGAAGGAGCTTTATATGTACATCGACGGGAAGTTGAAAATCGCGCAGGGAACCGAATCAGTCTATCTGCTTCCTAAGCTGGCAAATAGGCACGGACTTATAACAGGTGCTACAGGTACTGGTAAAACGGTTACGTTAAAGACTATTGCTCAGTCAATGAGTGATGCTGGCATTCCTGTCTTCCTAGCCGATGTGAAGGGTGATGTATCAGGCGTTGCTGTACCTGGCGAAGGCACCGAAAAGCTTCTTGAACGCCTAGCTAAGCTTGGGATTCATGACTATGACTTCCATGGTTGCCCTACCCGCTTCTGGGACGTATACGGTGAAGGCGGGTTGCCTTGCCGCACCACTATTTCAGAAATGGGCCCAATCCTCTTGGCTCGTTTGCTCGATCTTACTGAAGTACAGGAAGGTGTCCTAAACATTGTCTTCCATGTTGCTGATGATGAAGGCTTGCTTCTGCTTGATTTAAAAGACCTTCGCAGCATGGTGAATTATGTCGGCGAACATGCCAAAGATTACACCTTGTCCTATGGTCAAATAGCATCTCAATCGATTGGTGCGATTCAGCGAGCCCTTCTGCAGCTAGAAGACGCAGGTGGCGATATCTTCTTCGGTGAGCCCGCACTCGACATCGCAGACTGGCTGCAAACAGATTCAGAAGGCAATGGCTACATCAACGTGCTTCATTGCGTACGCCTAGTGCAGTCTCCCCTCTTGTATTCCACATTCTTACTGTGGATGCTTTCAGAGCTATATGAATCTATGCCTGAAGTTGGCGATTTAGACAAACCAAAGGTGTGCTTCTTCTTCGATGAAGCGCACCTTCTATTCAACAACGCACCGCGAGCGCTTGTTGAAAAAGTCGAACAGATTGTAAAACTTGTTCGCTCTAAGGGCGTGGGCGTGTACTTCATCACCCAAAGCCCGTCCGATATTCCTGATACAGTACTGGCTCAGCTTTCTAACAAAGTACAGCACGCGCTGCGAGCCTACACTCCAGCCGAACAAAAAGCTATTAAAGCTGCTGCTGAAAGCTTCCGTGAGAATCCAGAGTTTGATACTGCGCAAGCAATCACAGAACTTGGCACTGGCGAAGCCCTTATCAGTTTCCTTCAAGAAGATGGCACACCATCAGTGGTTCAGCGCGCAATGGTTATTGCACCAACCTGTTCGATGGATGCAGCACCAGATGACGCCAAAGACTACATCGTGGCCAATGATTCACTTCGTACGAAGTATGAGGTTACCATCGACCGCGAAAGCGCCTATGAAATCTTGAATGCAAGC
>JAZQRZ010000170.1:0-2432 GCA_045629845.1 Eggerthellaceae bacterium
TTACCACGGCGACACCATCCTTCATGATGGCTTCGCCCGTAGTCACATCAAACGCTGCATTGCTGGCAACAAAGCCAGTGAACGCAGGAATCTGCAGGTCGGCCGCAGCACCAATAACACCAGCGCCAACAACACCCACCACCGCCAGGATAAGCATGCCATACAGCAGGTAACTCGACAGATAGTCGCGCGGCTGAAGCAGAATCCACACGGGCGTTACCGAAGCAATAAGAATATAAACACCCAGCAAAATCATCCATGTGTTGTGATCAAGCGTAATGACATTGGGCAAGTTAAAGCCAATAGCCACAATGGCAATGATGATTACGATGGCGCCACCGATAGCAACCACCGAAGGAAGCTTTCGCCCGCGCGTCACAAAACCCCAAATGACAGCCACAACAATGAACAGAATGGAAATCATGGCCACCTGAGAGTTTGCAGCATTTGCGGCGTCAGTCTGCGTCGGCATTACCTGGAATGTGTTGGCCACGATAGAAGCAAATGCTGCAACAACCAGCACAAGCGTTAGATACGCAAACACGCAGAACATCTTTTTGGCTGTGTCATCGATATTCTTCGCAACAACAGTAGCCAGCGTAGCACCCTTGTTTCGGATTGATGCGAACAGTGCACCGAAGTCATGCGTAGCACCGAAGAAGATACCGCCAATAAGCACCCACAGCAGTACAGGAACCCAGCCAAAGACAGCTGCCTGGATGGGACCATTAATCGGACCAGCACCTGCAATAGAACTAAAGTGATGACCAAGCACCACATACGGCGGGGCGGGAACATAGTCGACGCCATCCTCGCACTCGTGCGCAGGGGTTGGATGTTTTGGATCCACTCCCCACTGCTTCGCTAACCATCCGCCATAAAAAACGTACCCGCACACCAGGATGACAAGCGCAACGAGCACCACAATCATCGCATTCACGCCAGTACAACCCCCTTCTTATCTTCAGAGCCTGACATCATTACAGCCGAGTCTGTTGATGGGACCAGCTTGCTATCATGTGCAAAAGTGGCGGTCTTAAGACATGAAAGCAAAGTGGACTTCATCTCCTTTCCCATGCTGTTTGTTACTACTTCCATAGAAGACAGATCGGTAAGTGCTACACGCAGATCAGCCCATCCCCTTAAGCCCAGCTTGAAATTCTTGCGAAAGCGCGCCTTCTTGATACGCGCAATAGCTTCGCTATCAGCTGAATCAGCAATCACTACCAGCGAGATAAAGCTGGTCATATGGTTTTCATCGGGAACAACCTTGGCTAAAGCTTCAGTTGTCATGAAATGAATCGCTTCGTCGACATAGGCGACATCTGCGTGATCAACAACGTCGAAGAAGATATATTCGAACGCATCTGCTTCCCAAAGCTTTGCGCGTTTAACAAGAACGAATTGCTCGCTATGCGACCGAAACTCCGCGTATCCCGCAAAAGACCTTCCTGCGAACTCGTAGCCACGAGATACATCGAAGTACGTCTCGTGTGAACAGAGCAGCCCATCCAGTACATCGAGCTTGTTTGGTGCTTTCGCGTGCAACGCTTTCCCCACTCTTTTCCCCATTGTTTCCTGCGAAGTGTACACCTGCTCAAGTGCCTATTAAGTTAACTGCTTGTTACGTTATTCGCCCTAAATGCGACAAAAAGCCTGACCCCTTGTCGCGTTTCTGCCAAGTTATCGAGAAAACAGATGGCCCAAAATGCAAAGGACGTATGACTCAAGCAGCTCGGCATGGAATAAAGTGGTTACAAACACGTCGAGCGGGGAACTAATATGTCTATCACTTTGCAACAAATGAGGTATCTTTTAGCTATTGCTGAACATGGTTCAATTAGTTCGGCGGCTCACAGGCTTTTCATTTCGCAGTCCGCCCTTTCAAGCGCACTTAAAGAGGCAGAGCGCGAAACTGGCGTAACAATATTTGCCAGGTCTAATCGCGGTATTGAAACTACAGCTGAAGGACTCGAACTTCTCAGTTTAATGAGGCGCGTTGTTCAAGAAGACGACTTTTTCATCAGTCGGTTTGATAAAGAACAAACACCCGTCGAACAGCTTGCTGTATCAAGCCAACATTATACGGTTGGAGCCGATGCGTTTGCGAAGCTTATTAACGAGCTTGAACTTGAGAAGTTTGCTTTTCAGTTCCGAGAAACGCGCACCGAAGAGGTTATTGACGATGTTCGTTGCCAACGCTGCCATATCGGAATCTTATATCTTAGCTCGTTCAACCAGCGTATTATTAGTCGCGAAATTGAAGCAGCTAATACTACCTTTACGTCGCTCTTCGAAACGAAACCACATGTGCTCGTTTCACAGGAGCATCCTCTTGCGCAACGAAAACAAGTAAAGCCGATAGATCTTGCCGACTATCCACGCATCAACTTCGAACAAGGTGTATCGGATTCTGCTTACTATGCAGAAGA
>JAZQRZ010000171.1:0-3953 GCA_045629845.1 Eggerthellaceae bacterium
CTCAGCTGTCTCGTTAACCCCTATTTCAGCTGCAGCATGAATGACAAGAGTTGTTTTAGCCGCAAGATTCGCATACACCTCGGGTTCAAGACCAAGATTCTCGCGGGTAATATCACCGACAACAGGTACAACCTCTTGCCCGATACGGGAACACAATTCGGCTTTATGCCACCACAGTGATTTCAATCGACGCGTGCACGCCTCATCAGATTCCCCACGCATAAGAACAAACACTTGCTTGCAGCCCGCTTCGAGCAGTTCTTCCACAATGTAGGTACCTAGAAAACCGCTTCCGCCTGATATGAACGCCGTTTCGCTCATCGGCACTCTCCTTCTATAAACCCAAAACAACAGGGCTTTTCATACATGCCTAGTACTGTTCAGCCTTGGGCTGTTGAATGTCATCAAGATTATCCAGCAGGTCATAAAGCAGTTCATAAAGCTCACGACCCTTGTCTTCAGAAAGAGGAAAACAGCTTGCAACATGCAGCGGAACATCCTGAGCCTTCTTCTGCAAGGCACGTCCTTGTTCAGTTAGCGCAACTTGGACAATTCGTTCGTCATGAACCGCACGTGAACGACGTACCCAACCAGCTTGTTCCATCTTTTTGAGCATCGGAGACACCGTCCCGTTGTCAAGCATCAGGCGTTCGCAGAGTTCACCGACTGTAATCTCGTTATGCTCCCAAAGAACCAGAAACGCAACGTATTGCGTATAGGTCAGCCCTAATTCTTTGAGCCAAGGTGTATACAAAGCAGTAACTTTGCGAGCTGCAGCATATAAAGGAAAACACAGCTGGTTATCTAACTTCATTGCTTCGCGATAACTATATTCAATGTTTTGTGGCATAACGAAGCCCCTACCCATGATTTACTAACGGGCGTTCATTATATATTGCTTCAAATATTATTTTGTCAAATATATACAAAAACGATACTATGCCTATTTCCCAGAACAGCTCGGATAATAATTATTGAACGAACGGCGTTTATGCTGCCTTCGGAAGAGCATCTTGCACCTTGACTGCCCCCTGATGAGAATGGTAGCCATCATACTGATTTAGGTAGCCATAGGTTATTCCTAACACGTTGTTAGGATCGTCCGCTTCGCACCGCACGGCAAACATATCAAATGCCTGAGCTGTCGTAAGGTCATGATCTTTTAAATAGGAAAGCAGTTTTTCGTTGTCAGCATTTGCGAACAGCTTTGGTTCGGTTTGCCCATATTTCACGGTTTCGCTTGATGGACGCAACGTTCTTTTACCGTTTTCATCACGCCCCTGTAATACGTAGTAGGTATCGCCCGCTGTGTTGGCAGCCGCAAGATCGTAGCCCAGCGATTCCTGCTGATAAACAGCAACAACCCCGACAAGGCCTGCGCCTTCAGTAATCTTTCTATCGGCTCGGTTATAACAAATGACCATCTTCATCGAATCAAACTCAGTGCAAAAATTGAAATCGCCCGAAGAATCCATGAAGCCCGCAAGGGGGCCGCACCCATACATTGGCACAAGAGCATTTTCAATTGCTTGCACCTTGCCTTCACGTGACGGAAGCGCACGAATGACGCTGGTGGTCTTTTGCCATGCACCACCGCCGCCGTTCAGCCATGCGCATCCCGTCTCCCAATCGTATTCAGGAACATATTTGCCCTGTTCGGCTTTCTGCGTCATGCCAATAACACCATGAACGTAATCGCTTAACCCATATGCATCAACTGCAGCACGCACGCCATCGGCATGCGATGCCGAACATATCCACACGTCAATGCCGTTTTCGCTATAAGCCTTCAGCATTGCCTTTACATCTTCGGGTGCCGACACACCAAGAGGAACCTCGCGCGATACAACACCAATCTTTGACTGAATGCTTTCGGGTGATGTCCAGGTAACAAATTTGGTATCCACATCTTGATATGTCTCACACGAGCGCTTGAACAGGCTGTACACCTCGTCCTCAGTCATGCCACTGTTCCAATGCAGCACCCACGCACAAGCCGTCGGATCATCAATTGTTTCCTCGACGTGTTCGTAAAGCGCCATCATCTTGGTTGCGAATTCCATCCACTGCGGATTAAGCTGGATGGAAGCTTGGTTCTGCTCATCAAGACCAGCTGGCGTAAATGGCCCATATTCTTCCCATAGATAGCTATAAGCTGTCTCTATATCATCAAGCCAAAGAGCGTTGTCGTAAGCATTCTCGTCGATGCCAGAAGCAAGGGCCGCGCGCAATTCAACTGGGTTCAAAGCAAAAGCCATCGTCTGCAGCTGATAAACATTGCACTGACATGCAATATCAAAGATTACCGTAGTGTTGTCGAAATCACTTACAACGTAAGCATTCCCATTCCACTCGGCAGAATCTTTTCCATATGTAGCAATAAAATCGTTAATTGCCTTTTCGGTTGAAGGAGCAAACGAGGTTCCCGAAATATACGCACCCGCCACCTGAGTTTGCTGCGAAGATGCCGAGGATTCGCTTGAAGGCGACTGCGTTGTACAAGCAACAGAGAAACTTGCGCATACAAAGACCAATAACGCAACAAGCATTCTTCGGGCAAACATGCGCATTGGTGCCTCCTTCTGTCGCGGTTACGTATGCCCCTTCAGTACCTATCTTAGGTAAGGCCGAATCTTTAGGAATACAAAGATGGCCAGCGCAACGCCGGCAATCAGCCCAATACCACCGAATAGCGGCACGCCACCAAGCGATACTGCATTCGAACTAGCGCCCAAGATGCACGCACCTATAACGAGCCCCATAGCAACAAGCGCTATTGCAATAAGACCGGCTGCCGCGCGAATATCCTTGGAAAACCTTTCGTTCGATGAAAGCTCCATTCCTAGTTTCACATGGCCCTTTTGCACCATATCAAGCGTCTGATCGATACGTGTGGGCAACACTGCCAAAGCTACTGCACTATCGATCGATTGGCTGGCTAAACTTGCGGCTGCTCGACGCAAGCTATTGGGATCGAAGCTCGACTTCAGATAGTCAACAAGCACCGCCATGATGTTAAGACGTGGAGAGATGTGATGAATCGTTCCTTCCAGCGTAACCAGACCACGGCCAAGGTTAGTCAGGAACGGATCAATATCCATGCCAACGTCAGTGCATGACGTCGTAAGCGACGATATAAGCGCACCGGTATCGAACTCGTCAAGATCAACATCAATAAACTGACCTGTAACGTCTTCGCACATCTCGAGAAGCGCTGCGTGGTCAACTGGTCCTATAGGGGTAGCTACCTTCAGGATTGAGCGCTTCAATCCATATGCATCGCCCTTTACGAGCGCCAGAATTAGCTCTTTTAGCATGTCACGCTGGGAACCAGTCATGGTGCCCATCATGCCAAAATCAATCCATTCGATGCCGCCATCTTCGGTCAGCATAACGTTTCCAGCATGCGGATCAGCATGATAGAAGCCATCGGCCATAACCTGTTCCATATAGTTATGAGCCACGAGATAGGCGATTTCATCGCGTTCCTCGTCAGTCTTACCCATTTCATTAATCTTTTCTGCAGCTGGCGCAGAAACGAAGTCTTCGGTCAGGACAGCACTTGTCGAATACTCGCGATAACACTTAGGACTTGTTACCTTTTCACGCGCTTCATTGTTGGCGTAGAAGCGGTCAAGGTTGGCTTCCTCGTTAGTGAAGTCAAGTTCTTCCATCGAAGTCTTAACAAGCTCGGCCACCAAATCCTTAAGCGACAAACCGCCCTTGCCTTTATTAACGGCGTCCAAGATTTCTACGAGGCGCTCCATAATGGCTAGGTCGTTTGTCACGGTTTCAACGATACCCGGGCGCTGAACCTTCACGGCAACGACTTCTCCCGTGGGCAACTCGGCACGATGCACCTGGGCAATAGAAGCCGACCCGAGCGGTTTTTCGTCGAAGCTGGTAAACAGCTCGTCAAGAGATTTACCCAGCTCTGTTTCGACTTGCGCCTT
>JAZQRZ010000172.1:0-28526 GCA_045629845.1 Eggerthellaceae bacterium
TGTTTGCAGTGCGGCGATTTCAGCAGGGCTAAGCGTTTCAAGTGCCCAGTTTCCCAGAAGAAGCACTGCGCGTGCATGCTCGAAGTCGGATACTGCGTCGCTGCCGACAACCTGTGTAAAACCAGATACACGTGGCAAGGTATGTGCGGCATCTAAGTCGTATGCATTTGCAGATCCGAGTGCCTTCATGAAGCGTGGTGCGTAAAAAGCAGCTGAAGGTCGCGAGTCATAAATACAAGCAAGCGAGCTTGCTCCGTCGTGCTCGACGATATTTGCGATAGCTGTGCTGATTTCTGCAAGTGCGTCATCCCAGCTTACTTCCTGGAATGAGCCAGAGGCATTGCGCTTCAACGGTGTTTTAACACGCAATTCAGGTGAGGTAACAGCATCAACAATGCCGTAACCATCTGAGCAAAGTCTTCCCATTGCAGCTGGATGATTGTCGCCGATAGTTTTAGTGACTGCGCCGTCGACGACATAGGCGGAATATCCGCATTGGTGCGCGCAGCCCGCGCATAGAGCATGAACGATGGTGGTTTCACCGCTCGTGCTTTTAGTAGGCGCTGAGCACCCAGCCAGCCCTGAGAAGCCCGCAATAGCGGCAACTCCTGCTGTGCCAGCCAGGAACCTTCGCCTGGTGAAAGCTTTATCTAACATTGCCCTTTTCCTTTCTTGGAATAATCGACGATTGCAGCTTTGATGTTATTCACACCGTGGCTACACAAGCGTTGCTGTACGAACGATGCCTTCGTCGATAATCTTTTGGGCAATGTCTTGCCAGTCCACGAACTGAATTGCTCCGTTCGGGCATTGTTCAGCGCAGCGGCCGCACGATACGCACTTGGTCGACTTGCCAGTTTGCGAATCGATACGCGGCATATTCCACGGACAAGCTTGGTTGCACATGCCGCAGCCGATGCAACGCTTATCGTCGACTACGCGTGCGCCTGTGTTTGCATCAGCGCTGATGGCATGTACGGGGCAGTATTTTGCGCACATCGGATCAGCGCATTGCTTGCAGTGTTCAACGGTGAACTGGCAGTTTTCGAAAACGCCATCGGGGCTTCCAGGATTGGTCCCCCAGTAATAGTTATCCCACATGCGTACACGGGCAATGTTCTGCTGAACACGTCCGTCCTGCTTAAGTGTGCACATCATTTCGCAGCGTTGACAGCCCGAACAACGAGCACGATCAGTCACAATCATCTTGGTAGGTGTGGTACTAATTTCAATGCGACCCGATGCGATAGATTGCGATGTGACCCCCCACGAAGCAAGGACGCCACCAACGATAAGGCCAGCGACTCCGCAACCAGCCATAGCTAATACGTTGCGTCGTGTAAACGTTTTAGCCGCCGTGCCTGATACTTCAATGGAAGCTTCTTCGGAAACAGGAGCTTCAACGCGCTCTTCCGAAGTACCCTCCATAGGATTAGTGGTATCTGACATACCTAACCCCCCTTATGTGTAGAGTTTTCTCCCTTCTACGCGCTATGTCAGCAGGCTCGTCACCCTGCTTTGACTGTTCAAGCGCGCATCCCCCTCGCAAACTCTCTACCACGCATTGGGGGCATGGTCGCATGGGTGTAAAAAATGTCATCCCCTGTTTGGGGGTCATTTGCGCAGGTAAGGGATGAGGCATAAGAAAAAGTGAAATTACCCTTAATGAGGGGAGTCCCGTTTTTGTCTCAGCGCGATGCTCTTTTAGGCGGATTTGCCATCCGCACTCCGAATCGCAACTCAAAGGCCACGCAGACCGAGTAGGCGAGTCAAAGGAAGGCCAAGAGGCCAGGCTTGCCAAGAGAGATTTGGAGAAGAACATGGCTGATGAAGTCTCGTATGGCTGGACGGGAAAGATGCTGCGCGTCAATTTGACGACCGGCGCCATAACAACTCAGTCGACAGAGCCGTACAAAGAGTATATCGGCGGAATGGGTATTGCGAACAAAATCATCTATGATGAAGTTCCTGCAGGCACTGATCCGCTGGCACCAGAAAGCAAAATCGTATACGCAGTTGGTCCGCTGACTGCATCAGGTGTCCCTTTGGCAGGACGTACCACGGTTAGCTTCCTTTCAACGTTTTCTAAAGACTTTCTTCCAGTTGATGGACACACGGGCGGCATGTTGGGTGCCCGCATCAAGCAAGCTG
This sequence comes from Eggerthellaceae bacterium, assembly GCA_045629845.1. Classification (GTDB taxonomy): domain Bacteria; phylum Actinomycetota; class Coriobacteriia; order Coriobacteriales; family Eggerthellaceae; genus UBA9715. Next base: position 2,152 of record JAZQRZ010000172.1, read on the forward strand.
GCTGGGATGCCATCATTGTTGAAGGCGCATCAACCAAGCCGGTTTACCTGAACATCGATAACGACGAAGTCACGTTGAAGGATGCAAGCTTCCTGTGGGGTATGGGTACGCGTGCAACGACGGAAACGCTTAATTCACTTGAAGGCGTTGATCGTGTTGTCGCTTGTATTGGCCCTGCTGGTGAAAACCTTGTGCCGTATGCTTGCATGATTAATTCGCGCAACCATTCGGCTGGCGCTGGTCTTGGTGCCATCATGGGTTCAAAGAAGCTGAAGGCACTTGTTGTGCGCGGCACTGGTTCGGTTAACGTTGCTGACCCGCAAGCGGTGGCCGATTTGTCCGATTACATGCTGCGTGAAATTGTTGGCTCGAACAACAATCATGTGGTTCCTTCGACTCAGCAAGAGTGGGCGGAATACTACGACAAGGGCTCCCGCTGGACGGCAAAGAAAGACTTGTTCTGGGCTCAGGCTGAGGGTGGTCCTATCGAAACAGGCGAACCGAAGCCAGGCGAAATCAATACGGTGGGTTACCGTTGCATGAAGTCGACGAAGGACTTGGGTCCCGAAGCTGAAAAGTACACTATTAAGATGGATGGTTGCCATAGCTGTCCGATTCACTGCTATTCCGATTTGCGTGTTCCTGGTAGCAAAGCGAATGGGGGATATGAGATTACGGGCAATACCTGTGTTCCTAACTTCCCGTTTAAGTTCATGATTAAGATCTTGGGTAGCCACTGTCCTATCAAAGATAATACTGAGGAAAGCATCATCTGGAACCAGGCTATGGGTTCGACTGTTGATGATCTGGGTCTGTGGTGTAACTACGGTCAGATTTACCGTGACATCGCACACTGCTATGCAGATGGCATTTTCGAACGCGTTCTTCCGCCCGAGGAATATGCGCTCTTTGATTGGGAAGGCTTCGAGAAAAATGATCCATCGCTGATGGTGCAGGTTCTTCGTCACATTGCCCAGAACGACAACGAGATGGCCTATGTTGCTCATGGTACGTATGTCTGGACGCAACGCTGGAATGATATGGCTTGGTACGACAAGTCGATTAGCTGCCTGATTAATTATCGTGGTTGGCCTGTGCATCATGCTATTGAATGCTTCGGCCAGGTGGGTGCTGTGTATAACATGTTATTCAACCGCGATGATATGATCCATTCGGCAGTAAACTTCCAGGGTTGTGGTTTGCCTCTTGATATCAAGAAAGCGATTGCTGCCGAAGTTTGGGGTGGTGAAGATGCGATTGACGCGAATGATTTGTACACCCCAATGAACGAGCATAAGGCAAACTTCTGCTGGTGGTCTGTTGTTACCGACGTTCTGCACGATTCGTTAACGCTGTGCAACTGGGTGTGGCCTATGACAATGAGCCCGACGAAGGCGCGCGATTATCGTGGCGATCTTGATCTGGAAGCTAAGTTCTTCAAGGCTGTTACCGGGCGTGATGTTACGACTGATGACTTGTACAAGGCTGGTGCCAAGATTATGACGTTGCAGCGTGCTGCTACAGTGCGCGGTATGACGACTGCTGCGGGTAAGCTGGGCAACAATGATATGCGCATGGATCATGACCGTATCACCGAATGGGTGTTTACGAAGAACCCAGAGTTACAGCCTTTCTCTGAAGGTACGGACAAGATGGACCGTGATGACTTCGAGTTGGCTCTTACGATGGTGTATAAGCGCTTCGGTTGGGATGAACAGCTTGGTTGTCCCACGGCTGCCTGCCTTGATGACTATGGCATGGCTGATGTTAAAGAAGAGCTTGATGGTCTGGGGTTGCTTCCGTAGTCTTCAGAAACAAAGTCACGTAAAGAACCCCCGCGTTGAGCGGGGGTTCTTTTGTTACCTTAATAAGTAGCTTGAATGCTATGAGTTAGGCGATGTGTACCTTAGACAGAATAATAGCGGTCAACAGCATCCCATTCGGCACGTCGTTGTGCTCGAGCTTCGCTTAGGTAATTGGTCGAGTAGAAATACACGTCACCATTGCTTGCTTCAACGCGGCAAATATCAGGGTAGGTGTTCGATGAACTTACCGTTTGCCATGCTGCTTCTACTCGTTCTTCGCTCCACGAAAAAGGTCTGTTCTGGAAGCTCTCTGCTGACATAGGGCGTGGATAAACACGCGATTCTTCACGAACGCAGTCAACAAATGTTACTGCATCATTGTCTTCAGCGGCTAGGAAAGCCCAGTGTGCGAAGTTGTCGGTCATTATTTCTGAGTCATAAAGGTAATAGCTATGAGCGCCCATAAGAAGCTTGATGTTGGAGCAGTCTATAGGCTGACGACGAATGGGAACTTCTTCGTCTGTTTCAACCAGAACGACTTCTCCACCAAGTTCGATCAGTTTGTAGCCTTCAGGGACATTAAGCGTTCCAAACACTTCATCACGATTGCCAGAAGGTTCTTCCATGACGTCTTCTTGTGCCTGCGGCGCAGGAGGGTTTTGCAGATAGTCATACACGCTCATTTCAAGATCTTCGCATGTCATGGAAGAGGGAATGAGCTCTGCTTGCTCCCATTCACTTGGGAAAGAAAGTAAGCCATTTTTAGATTGTGTTCTAACATGATTAAACACGGCCGCAAGAGCATTATGCTCGGCGAGTTCGTAATCTTCCTCGGCCTGGTTTTCGTCTTCTTGCTTGGCTTCGTTTTCGCGCTTTTCAAGCATCAGCTGGATTCGCGTTGAGCGCAGTGAACAGTTCTCGCAGATAAGACAGTTAAGTGAAGACTGATCGCAGGGAACAACTGCATCGAGTTCTTCCAAGCTAGCGCCTTCCTGAACAAGGAAATCGCCAATCAAGGCACGAACACCTTCAACTGCAAAAGCGGGTGTATACGATTTATCCCACGGTACGCCATCAAGGGCTTCTTTGATGTCTTCGGTGGTAATTGCAAGCGCTTCTTCAAAAGTCTTTCCGCTAATCATGGTGCATATGACCGAAGCGCAAGCTGTCACAGCAAGACATCCGCGCGTGCGGAATCGCGCTTCTTCAATGCGGCGTGTTTCGGGGTTGATGCGAGCGAATAAACGGAGTGCAACTTCGCCTCGCTTTGCTTTGCCTACCATGGCTTGAGCATTTGCACCTTCAGGAATGCCGCTATTGCGATAGTTTGCGATTACCGAAAGCAGGGTGTCGGAATAGCCGATTGTGCCCGATTCTATTTCGGTTTGATAGACGTCTTCGGTGCGGATAAGGGCTCGGTCTTCTGGTTCGCGGTAAACGTCGCGTGTTCCGTCACGCCATTCTTCCTCTTGCATCATGTCCCCCTCTTTGTTGACGTATTTGGGAAACGTTTCCCCTGGGTTAAATTGTCCTACCCTCCTCTTTTTAGGCTTTACCCTCCTTTAGGGTATTTGCTGTTTAGAGTTGTGCTTAAGCTGCTTACGGGGCGAGAGGGGGAATCGTCGTGGGGAAGCAGATCAAAACGCTGTTACCAGCTATTGTTGGACTGGTGTGTGCACGAGTTGGTCTTATTGCGTCAACATACGGTAGCTATACAAGTACCGATGAAAACATGTTGACCGATGGTCCTATGCTCGTAACCATCGTGGTTCTGTTTGTGGGTTTACTTTTCCTTGCTACTCGCAAAAGGCCACTGCCCGAGGAACACGTTAAGGTGTTTACCTATGTCATGGTGACAGCTCAGGCACTTTCGATTTTTGCGCTCAACTATGTGCTCGTTTTTATGCCAGAGAACTTCGATCTTCATTTTGCTCTTTCAATTTCTTGTACGTTGACCGGTTCTCTTTGCATCTTCTTCTGGCTTCGATCGATGCGTATGCAGAATGCGACCAGGGTAGCGGTGTTTGCATTTGGGGCGTTAGCGCTTAGCGAAATCGTGCTGTTCATTAGTGTCGCACTTCCAGATTACATGGGAAGGGGCGTTGCTGGGATTCTTGCCGTTGGTCAGTATCCGTGTATGTTTTGGCTTAACTTGGTGCGCGCCCACAATCAGGAAGCTGAAGAGGAAGAAGAATCCTTTGCTCGTCAAGAGCGCCTGTATTATGGCTTCGGCAGTTCAGCAGTTGATCAGTCACGTTATTTGGTTGCCATGGCTTTGGGTGTTGGGTCGCTTTCGCTTGTTATTGGCGTATTGCGTGGCTACCCCGATGGGGCGGCTATTTCGTTTATGCCAGTTACACGCTTTGCTTATGGCGCGCTTGCGATTGCGTTAAGCCTTCTTATTATCTGGCTTGTACTAAAAGGGCGTCACGGCATTGTGTCAATTGGCATCTTCGCCATTATGGAAGTGCTTGCCTGCAGCGCTCTTGTGTTGTATGCCGCGTTTCCCAATTCTCTGGATATTGGCGCCGTTGCGACAACCACCTTAAATGCACTCATGGTTGGTTTTACGTGGTACATCATTGTTGTGTTTATGACACACGGCTGGCGTGATCCTTACTACTATGCCTTTGGCGGTTGGATTGTTTGGCTTGGCTGTCGAGCGGCTGCGCGTGTCGCACTTCTTGAATTCAATTACACATCAGCAAATGATCTTCTTGCCTGTGCTGTTCTTGGTGGACTCATTGTGTTTTCAACACAGGTGGTGTTCATTCGATTGCTTGGGGTGTCGACCGAGGCGCTTGATAGACAAGAACTTGTTGAAGGCAATGAAAGCGCTGTATTAGAAGCGGTGTCTGTCGAGTCCGAGAAGCCCAGTGTTATTACTCGCATCATGGGTCTTGATGAGAAGCCTGTTTCTGAAGAGCCACTTAGCTTGTCTGATATGCGTGAGCAGACCATGCGGCATTGCGCTGAAGAAATGGGTGGGCAGTTTTTGCTATCAGCGCGAGAGATTGATGTACTGGCTTTGTACGTGCTTGGCTATACCCAAAAGCGTGTGGCGGAAGAACTGTATATCAGCAAAGAGACCGCACATGCTCATATCAAGCGTATTTATACGAAGACTAATATGCATTCACGCCAAGAGCTCATCGATTATCTTGAGCAATATACAGGCTAGGTTTTCTATAACTGTTTTACCTATCATTTCAAGATTATTTCGGGCGTAGCGGGGGAAACAGCGCCGAAACAAGCCGTTCCTACAATTGCTTGAAAACGGGACGTACGCAAGCAAAGTAGGATGCATCGTGGATAATCAAAGCACATCGAATACGATTCAATTTGAAAATCGCGAAAGCGACCTTGAACGCGAAATACGCGTGAAGGACGCTCTTATTCATGAAGTTCATCATCGTGTGAAGAATAATCTGCAAACGGTTGAATCGCTGTTACGCCTTCATATTCGATGCTGTCCGTCCGGTGAAGCTCGTGATGTACTTGTTGAAGCTGCTGGTCGCCTTCGTTCTATGGCGGTTGTCCACGAAATGTTTTCTGATGCAGCGCGTGAGCGTGTTGATGCGGTTGAGCTTGCAAGTCGGGTAACCCAGCAGGTTAAAGCTGGTATGTGCGGCGACTCTGAGGACTACTGCATTAACGTTACGGGCAAAGCTCGCTATGTCACTGGTTCGGTTGCTATGAGCTTAGCTTTAGTAATTGCTGAAATCACCTGCAATTCGTTCGAGCACGGTTTTGAAGGCGAATCTCACGGGCGCGTTGATATTCACTTTGAACAAACAGGCACGGGCTTACGAGTCACTATTAGCGATGATGGCCACGGCTTGCCAAGTGGCTTTGATCTTCACAAGCAGTCAAGCATGGGTCTTATGCTTATGCGAACCTTGGTTGAAGACGGCCTGCGCAGTCGTTTAGAAGAGGTGTCTGTACCTGTTGGCGCATGCTTCTCGTTCGAAATACCCGATAGCGTTCTTGCCGAACCAATAGCTTCCTAGGAAGGGGGATGACCATGAAACTTTTGATTGCAGAAGACGAAGTCATTATCCGTATCGATTTGCGGGAAACCCTTCAGGATCTAGGTCATGAAGTTGTCGCCGAAGCTCGAAGCGGGGAAGAGGCGGTTGAAAAAGCGTTTACCTATTTGCCTGACTGTGTGCTTATGGATGCTCACATGGAAGGCGACGACGGCTTTGCTGCAGCAAAGGTGATTGCTGATGCGCAGATTTGCCCTGTGGTTATGGTTACTGCTTATTCTCAGGTTGAAAAAGTTCGCGAAGCATCGAAGATGGGAATCTTTGGTTACGTTACCAAGCCTTTTGCTGAAAAGGATTTGATTGCTGCTATCGAAGTGGCAACCAGTCGTTTTGGGGAAGCAATGCAGCTGCAAGGCGAACTGGAACAAATGAAGGAACGTATGGAAGCGCGTCGTATTATCGACCAAGCCAAATGCCTTCTTATCGAAGCGGGCGCAACCGAAGAAGAGGCTTTTACCCGCATGAGGAAGGCTTCTATGAACGCGCGTAAGCCCTTAAGGGAAGTTGCTGAGGCAATCATCTTAAGCAATCAGGTTGGCTGCTAATTGTCTTTAGGCATTAATTAACCCCCTCGATTTATATCGAGGGGGTTTCTTTTTTGATGACTAGGTTTACAGTGCTTCGTTTCCGGTTTCACCAGTACGAACACGAATTGCCTGTGCGACTTCACGAATGAAGATTTTGCCATCGCCGAAGGTGGCGTTGCCCATGCTTGAAACCATTTCATGCACGATAGGGTCAACCAGGTCGTCTTCAACAACTGTGCGTACCGAAACCTTAGGCAGCATGTTTACACCGCGATTGTCATCTCGGGTGTATACCTGATGGAAGCCCTGTTGATGTCCGTAGCCAAAGCCTTGGGTAACAAAGATTCCGTTCTTGCTAAAGGCAGACAGGATACGCTTCACGCGTTCGAGCTTATCTCCGTTGATGATGATTTCAATCTCTTTCATGAGTATCTCCTTAGTGCGAATGCCTTAACCGAACAGACGTAGATAGCGGTCCACCAGATCCATGGTTCCTTCCATGTAGCCTTCCATATAGCCCTGAACAGGCGTGGAGTCCTGATGGCTTGCCATCCAGGCCATCATTTGGATGCGTCGCTGCAAAATGAAGGTATCGATTTCAACAAAGTCGGTGTCGGTGAAGGGCAGTACTTTGCGATAGCCATCAAGCCAGGCATTTACCAGGTCGGGAACATCTTCGCGTTCTTCGATAAACGTTAGAGCGCCAGCTAAGTCGTGAAGGTGCCAGCCAAAGCCAAAGTCGTCAAAGTCGATAACCTTGATGACGTCGCCCTCAACGATGATGTTTGTGTCACGCAGGTCGGCGTGAATCACGCCGTAGTTCAGGTCGTTTTTGCCATAGCGATCAAGGCGTGCCTTGATAATCTGACAGCATCGTTCAATCTTTGCTGTAGTTTCAGGATCAAGCTCGGGGTAATCGCGCCAATTGCCCCAAATGCCGTTTTCGCCAATCATGTTTTCGTAATCCCAGTGGAAGCGCTTGATGTTCTTGGTTCCGTTCCAGATTTCGGTCTGGCGATGCAGGTAAGCTGTGATTTCACCCAGGGTACGGAAATGAGCAGGTGCCGCTTGGGGAGAATTGTCATGTTCAAGGGTTAAGCCAGAAAGGAACTCGGTGGCGATGCAGTAGTACGTCGTGCCGTCCAGTTCAACTTCCTGAATGTAAGAGCCATCTTTTGCAGGAATGGGGTTTGCTACCTTCAAGGGCGTGTAGTCGTTAATCTGGCGCAGCCAGTCAATTTCGCTTTCGTATTCTTCGCGCGTATGGTAGTTAGGGCGCCCAACGCGCAGCACAAACAGCTTTTCTTCAGTTTCGGGATTGTAGACGAGGTATGTCGCATTTTCAGAGAATGCTAGCAGCTTTACCGCAAAGGAATCGCTTGGGTAGCGGCTGGCAGCGGTTCGCGCGACCTCCATGAACACCTCGGGGTTTTCAAAGTTGTTAGCCATGATAGTCCTTCCTATTGGGGCCGCACCGCTTGGCGGTGCGGCCAAGTTGCGGTTTAGCCTTTGAGTTGCGTGAGCGAAGTTTCCAGAGCGCTTGCGAACATATCCAGATCGCTGTCGTCGAACACTAACGGTGGTCGTACTTTCAGTACGTTGCCGTAGGGGCCACACAACGAGATGAGTACATGGTTTTCGCGCAGCTGTTCAATGAGCGAAACGGCGAAGGGTCGGTCAGCTTCAGTGGTGCCCGGCTTTACGATTTCTACGCCTGTGAACAGGCCAGCATTACGAATGTCGGCAAGCTCAGGGTGCTGTGCAGCGATTTCACCAATGGCAAGTGTAAGCTTTCGACCCATTTCCAAAGTGTGGGTCAGAATGTCGTGCTCACGAATATAATCCAGCACTGCCTGAGCTGCCGCCATAGAAACAGGGTTGCCTGCAAAGGTGTTGAAGTAGGGGTTCTGAACTGCGAAAGCGTCAAGAACTTCACTTCGAATTGCCATAGCAGAGCAGGGAATTCCGTTTGCCATAGGTTTGCCCATGGTCACAATGTCGGGGGTGATGCCGTGGCGGGCGAAGCCCCAGAAGGTGTCGCCTGTGCGGCAGAAGCCTGGCTGCACTTCGTCAGCGATATACAGGCCACCCTCGGCGTGAACCAATTCAATTACTGGCTTCAGGAAACCGGGATCGCCTGGAATAACGCCATCAGAAGAGAAGATGCTGTCAAACAGTACACCAGCAAAGCGAATACCATGACGACGCATATCTTCAATCTGCAGGGAAATCTGTTCACACATCCATGCACCCAGATTATCAACGCCCAAACGATAGGTGTCGGGTGAAGGAATCATGCGCATGGTTTGGCTCATGGCAACATCTTTACCAATGGAAGGAGATAGTCCTGAAATTAGGGCTGTGTTTCCGTGGTAAGCCTCGCCGGTTACGATAATGCCTTCGCCACCGGTATACAGCTGTGCGCAACGCACGGCCAAGTCATTTGCTTCAGAGCCCGAACACATAAACATGATGCGGTTAATTACTTCGGGCAAGGTTGAAAGCAAGTCTTCGGCGTAGCTCAGAATGTTTTCGTGAACATAGCGCGTGTGCGTATTCAAGGTTTCCAGCTGTTTGGTTACCGCCTGGGTCACAGCGGGATTGCTGTGACCCATCGAGGGAATGTTGTTGTACATGTCTAAGTACTCGGTGCCGTCAGCGTCGAACAGGCGGGTACCAACGCCGCGAACCAAATGCAGGGGCTTTTGGTAGAACAGGCGGTAGCACGGACCAAGTACTTCACGGCGGCTAACCAGATCCTTCAAATCGCCTTCAAGACTGTCGATATTGGCAACGTTGAAGCTGTTTGATTCAAGGATTCCAGTGTTTTCACTGTGCGGGCTCATGGGACTCATCTCTTTTCGCTTCAATCGTTTAGCTCAGTTCTGCTTCAGCTGCCGCCAATGCAGCGAATTCTTCTTCAGGAGCATTGCCAACAAGGTGGTTCTTCGAATAGGCGAAGAAGTAAACCATCAGACCTGCAAGAACTGCCAGGGTGCAGCCAGCTGCGAAGGCGTCAACCGTAAAGGTGGAAACAATAGCAACCAGGGAAAGAGCGAAGGAGATACCAGTCAGCACAACTCCGCCAGGCGCCTTGAAGCCGCGCTCCATCTCGGGGTCCTTCTTGCGCAGGATGATGTGGGAGAGGTTCATCATTGCGTAGGAGACGCATGCGGCAAATACGGCCATGTTCAGCAGGATGTCACCGTTCTGAATAACCGTTGCCAGCGTGAAGGCGATAGCGCCAAGGATAAGCAGGGCAACAAACGGCGTCTTGCGAGAACCAGTGATGGAAAGGAACTTAGGCAGGTAGCCTGCACGGGACAGGGCGAATGCCTGACGAGAACCGCTAAACACGGTCGAGAAGAACGATGCAACCAGACCAGCAAGACCTGCGTAGTTTACAAACATTGCCAGGGAACCTTCACCAACTTGATCAAGAGCTTCAACCAGCGGTGCAGCAGCGCTACCAGCGAATTCAGCGCCAGCGCCACCTGCGGTAAGGAACAGAACCAATGCGCCGAAGACCATCAGGACCAGCATTGCGCCGATGATACCCTTAGGCATGTCCTTCTTAGGATCAGAAGATTCTTCTGCCGCCAGAGGCACGCCTTCAACAGCCAGGAACAGCCAAATGCCGAAGGGTAAAGCTGAAACTACGCCAGCAACGCCGAAGGGTAGAAGCGTTGTTCCTCCTTCAACTGCGGGAGCCATGTTGAAGAGGTTACCAACTTCAAAGTGAGGGGCGATACCAACAAAGAATGCAATCAGTGCAACAACAGCAACAGCGGTGATGCCGAAAACAATCTTCAGTGCTTCGCCGACGCCGATGAGGTGCAGACCAACAAAGACGACGAAGAAGAAACCGATAATAGCTGCTGAAGGCACGTCAGCGAACAAGCCCAATTCATGCACATAAGCGGCAATGAAGGTTGAAATAGCAGCCGGGCAGATGGTGTATTCAATAAGAATAGCGAAGCCTGTCAAAGCGCCGCCAACTTTGCCCATGGCGCGGCGGGCGAAGCCGTAACCTGCACCAGCTGTTGGCATGGCTGAAGACATTTCAGCCAAGCCCAGCACCATAAACAAATACATAGCGCCCATTACCAAGAAGGCGATGAGCATTCCGAACCATCCTCCGTAGCCGATACCGTAGTTCCAGCCGGAGAAGTCACCGGAAATAACGTAGGCGATACCGAGGCTCATTAGAAGAACCCAGCTTACTGCCCCTTTTTTCAAAGAGCGCTTTTCGAAATACTCTTTTGACTCTGCTTTTGCGCCACCAAGAACGGCAGCTGTGGAAGGCGGTGTCATGGCCAATCACTCCTTTGCGTAAGGTCGTTTGCTTGCGCCAGTCGCTTTTGCGACTGCTGGTGACTCGCCATTGAGCCGTATGTTGTTTTGTATTGTCATCCGTGGGAGCCAAGGCTTCGTGTTTGGAGTCATGCTCTGCACGATTGACAATACGTCGGGTGCTTCGTTGAATCCGACGAGTTTATAGTAGGACTGTTTTTCTTGGGGTTGGTTGTGATTGCTTTCGTTTAACTCAGGGTTAAACAGTTCGAAACGTCTGCGAAACATGGCGACTTTTCTATTCATGACATTTGTCATGGGTGTTGGTGATTCTACTCACTGGTTGCAGGTTTGGCGTCAGTCCACAATGGTTGCAGTGTTTGAAAGGAGCGTGCTATGCACATTGTGGATGTAAAAAACCTGGTGAAGCGCTATGACGAAAAGGTTGCGCTTGATCACTTCAATCTGCAGATCGAACAAGGGGAAATCTTCGGTCTGCTTGGCCCGAACGGTTCGGGTAAGACGACGACTATCAACTGCATTCTGCAGTTGCTCACCTACGATAAGGGTGAAATTAATCTGTTCGGTCAGCCTATGAAGCCGACCAGCTATGACCTGAAGCGCCGCATCGGTGTTGTTCCGCAGGATGTTGCTGTGTTTGAAGAGCTGACCGTGCGCGAAAACATCGATTACTTCTGCGGCCTGTACGTTACTGATTCTGCTAAGCGTAAGGCTTTGGTTGAAGAGGCAATTACGTTTGTTGGTCTGGAAGATTACGTTAAGTTCCGTCCCAAGAAGCTTTCCGGTGGTCTGAAGCGCCGCCTGAATATTGCTTGCGGCATTGCTCATAAGCCCGAGCTTATCTTCTTTGACGAACCTACGGTGGCTGTTGACCCGCAAAGCCGTAATTCTATTTTGGAAGGCATTCAGCGCTTGAATGCTGAAGGTGCAACGATTGTTTACACCTCGCACTATATGGAAGAGGTTGAACAGATTTGCAGCCGCATCATGATTATGGATCGTGGCGAGTCGCTTGCTGCTGGCACGAAGGATGACTTGGTGCGCATGGTTTCGACGGGTGAAAAGATTGAAATCGAAGCGCCGACGCTGCCTGACGGAACGCTGGATGCGCTGGGTGGTCTTGGCTTTGTTCGCCGCGTTTCGCATGATGGTACAAATATTCATCTGCTGTGCGACAACGGTACGCATAACCTGGCAAGCATTCTGGGTGTGCTGCAAGAACGTGGTGTGGTGTTCGGTCGCGTGTATTCCGAACCGCCAACCTTGAACGACGTATTCCTGGAAATCACGGGCAAAGAGCTTAGGGATTAGGGGCGCGTCATGTGGAACACATTTAAGTACACGACGCTGTCGATTTTGCGGGAACGCAGTGTCGTTGTTTGGGTCATCTTGTTCCCGCTTATTCTTGCCACGTTATTCAATGTCATGTTTTCGGGTGTTGAAGAAACGGCGTACGACCTGCCTGAAATACCCGTTGCCATTGTTGATGGTTCTGAAGAGGAAGCGGGTACTTCTTTCAAGGAAACCATGGATGCGCTTTCCGATGGTGACGACGCACTTTTGGCACCTGTGTATGTTAAGGACGCTGACGAAGCGTATGACATGCTGAAGTCGGGCGAAACGATTGGCACGGTAACGCTTGATAAAGATGGCTGGCCTAGCTTGGAACTTTCTCCCGGTGAAGGCGATGTGGGAACGTCGATGGAACAGGTGAAGCGCACGGTACTTGCCGATGTAGTTGATGATTACTGCCGCTCGCGTGAAGCTGTCGAGGATATTATCGAAAACAACCCCATGGCACTGGCGAACCCTGATGTTATTGAAGCGTTCAGCGATCGCTCTAAGTATACGGAAGAGCTTTCGATTACTCACAGCAGCACCAAGGAATTCGTTCGTTACTTCTATGCACTGCTTGGTTTCGCGGCTCTTATGGCTTCAATGGTTGGTCTTCATGCGGTAAGTGGTATCCAGCCTAACATTTCACCGCTTGGTGCACGTCGCGCAGTAAGCGGCACGGGTAAGGCTCGCATGATGGTTGGCGCAATTGCAGCCAGCTGGATGGTTAGCTTTGGTGCCTTGCTTGTGGCTTTCATTTACATCCGTTACATACTCGGTATTGATTTTGGTGATCGTGATGGGGCCTGCATTCTAGGCATGGCTGTGGCAGCGCTGATGGCAACGTCGCTTGGTGCGCTTGTCGGTTCCTTCCCAGGTATTCCTAATGATGCCAAGGGTGGCGTACTTACAGGACTTACCTGCTTGCTCTCGCTGTTTGCAGGTTTGTACGGAACACCCGCTCTGCGCCTTGCGGATCAAATTGCCAACGATTTTCCTTGGGCGGCAACGATTAACCCCGCAAAGCAGGTAACCGATTTGTTCTACAGCCTGTACGTGTACACCGACATGGAACCTTTCTTCCAAACGCTGGGTGTCCTGGCAATCATCACCGTTATCTTCGCGTTCGTCGCAACGCTGCTCATGAGGAGGCAACGCTATGCAAGTCTTTAAAGCTGCCCTTAAGACGTTCTTTCGTCACCCGATTTATCTGCTCATCTACGTTGTATGGCTGTCCTTCATGGGTGTGTTCATGGGCTCTAGCGTAACTGACTTACCTAGCGAGGAATACATCGAGCGCCCCAATGTTGCTGTCATTAACCGCGATGGTGGGGAGCTTTCGGAAGGCCTGGCTACGTTCATTCTTGATAACTCGATTGCGGTCGAAGTTGATGACACCGAACGCGCTTTACAGGACGCTGTTATGCAGGAACGCGCACACTACATCGTGATCATTCCTGAAGGCTTCTCGGAAGATTTCGCACAGAGTTCTGCAGATGGCACTGCAATGCCAGAAGTCCAAACGGTGGTAAGCACGCAGTCAGCAGCCGTCACCATGATGGATAACCTGGTTGATGAGTATCTGAATGTTGCACATACGTATTCGGTTGCTTTGCCTGATGAAGCACAGAGCCAGGTTGTTGCTCGTACCGATTCGGCTATGCAGCATTCGGTTGACGTAAGCGTTGTTCAGATTTCGGAAGCAGCACCGGTATCGAATGGTTTCCTGCTGTACCTGCAGTTTGCAAGCTACACCATCCTGCTTTCCATTGCTGTGTGCTCGGCAGTTGTTATGTCCCGCTTCAACCGCGATGAAATGCGTCGTCGTATCAGCTCTTCGCCCATTCCTCAGCTGTCGGCGAATCTGCAAATCGCTGCTGCTTGCTTCGTAACTATGCTTGTATGCTGGGCGTACGTATCGGGTTTGGGTCTGGTTGTGTTTGGTAGCAAGCTGGCTGGTGTTGGCATCGATGTTATTGCCAGTGCTCTGCTGTCGCTGTTCTGCTACTCGCTGTTTGGTTTGGCGTTCGGCTTCTTCCTTGGTCAGTTGACGAAGAACGAGCTGGTTATGAATGCTGCTTCGAACATTGTTGGTCTGGTCATTTCCTTCCTGGGCGGCGTGTGGATTTCGCTGGACCTGGTTGGCGAGCCTATTGCGACTATCGCAAAGTTCACGCCCACGTACTACTACAATGAAGCATTGCATGCAGCTTTTGATGCCGCTGGCGGTGGGTTCACGACCGAAGTTTTCATGAACCTTGGTATCGTTGCTCTCTTCGCTCTTGTAATATTCGCAATCGGTTTGGCAATTTCTCGCTTGAAGGTTGGTAGAATGGGCGCATGGAACGTCTCATCGACAAAGGTATCATTGCAGCCTGCTGCTTAACAGCGTTTCTTGCGCTACCAATTAACTGGTTCACTTTTGGGGGGTACCTCGTCGCACTGGCAATCGCTGCGTTCGGCGAGGCCCTTCCTCGTTTGTTTAGAATCATTCTTGCGCTGGCGTATTTGGTTGCAGCTTTGGTGATGCCAGAGCTTGCAGCCTTTCTGCCGTTAATCGCTTATGACTGTATGCGCGATAAGCTTTGGCCTGTTCGCTTTGCTTGGACAGTGCCACTGGCTGCTGCAATGCGTGCGTGGGAACCATTTCTTTGGTTGGTTGTTATTTTGTTCTGCGTGGTGTCAGCGGTTCTTTCGTGGCGTACGGATTCGCTTGTAATTGAGCGCGAACACTTTCGTAAAATGCGCGACGATGCTCACGAGGCTTCTATGGCATTAGAAGCACGCAATCGTGATTTGCAAGAAGCGCGCGATTTGTCTGCGCAGGTGGCAACGCTGGCCGAACGCGGTCGTATTGCTCGTGAGATTCATGACAACGTGGGTCACTTGTTAACGCGTGCCATCATGCAGGTAGAAGCCTTGAAGGTCGTGCACGCTTCCGAGCCAAATGTGGTCGAAGAGTTCAACGGCGTGTCTGAAACATTGAACGAAGCCATGCAAACAGTGCGCGCCAGTGTTCACGACTTGCGTGACGAAGCAACTGACCCGCAGAAGCTTATCCAAGCAGCGTTAAATGGCTGTGGTATTGAAGAAACGAACTTTGTGTACGAAGTTGAGTCACTTCCCGATAACGTTGCTCGTTGCTTTGTTTCAATCGTTCGTGAGGCAGCAACGAATACCGTTCGTCATAGCGATGCAACAAGCATCGAAGTTCAAGTTCGTGAATACCCTGGGTTGTATCAGCTGGTTGTGCAGGACAATGGTTCTGGTGGCGAAAAGGCTAAATCAGCAGGAACTGGCATGGGTTTGCAGGCAATGGATGATCGCGTGCGTGCGCTTGGTGGCGCACTGCGCACAGGCTGGCAGCAAGACGGCTTCCGTGTCTTTGCTACCGTGCCTAAAAATGAAAGTGAGCAGTAATGATTCGGGTAATACTGGTTGATGATGATCCGTTTGTGTGTGCATCGCTGCAGACAATTTTGAGTGCGCAGGAAGATATCGAAGTTGTGGCAGTTGGCGGTAGTGGTGTCGAGGCGATTCAGCTATACGATGACCATCTGCCAGACGTGTTGCTTATGGATATTCAGATGGCGGGTGGCGATGGCTTAAGTGCCGCCGAGCAAATCATTGCAAGTCACGCCGATGCGCGCGTGTTGTTCCTGACTACGTTTGCTGATGATGATTACATTGTTCGCGCACTTCACTTGGGCGCCAAAGGTTATCTTATCAAGCAGAATGTAACCGATATTGCGCCTGCAGTGCGTACGGTTGCTGCTGGGCAAAACGTATTGGGCGACGAAGTGGTGGGGCATATTGCTCGCACACCCGACAACCATGCTTCACTTGATGACTTCGTAAAGCTTGGTCTTACAGATCGCGAAATTGAAGTTGTTGAGCTGGTGGCAGAAGGTCTGGACAACCATGAGATTGCTGCCAAGTTGTTCATGGGCGAAGGAACGGTGCGCAACCACATCAGCTCTATTCTTCAGAAACTTCAGTTGAAAAATCGTACTCAAATTGCGGTTATGTACTATCGAATGGGTCAGTAGGGCGTAACTACGACTAAAATCACCTCTATTGCGATATGTTAGGCAGGTAGAAGGGGATTAGGTGGACGATCGTAAGAGTCAGATTATCGGATACGCTTTTGCAGTGTTGCAGGCAGTGTTGTATTCGACAATGGGCATCTTCGGAAAGCTTCTTTATGCCACCGGAATGGATTCTCAGCAGGTAGTTATCTTGCGCTTCCTTTGTTCTACTGTTTTGTTGGGGGCTTTCATGTTGGTGTGGCGCAAGCAGGCACTTGTTAGCCGCCAGAAAGCTGTGTATGCGCAAGCGGTGTTCTATTTTGCATCGGCATTCCTGTATTTCTTTGCTGTTGAGCGCATGAATGCGGGCATTACCACCGTGGCTTTCTATTTGTTTCCCGCTATGGTTGCGGGCATAAACTTGGCTGTCTTTCATGAGAAGCTTTCTGCTTCGGTGGCAATTGCGCTTGTCTTATCCATCATGGGACTTGTCTTTATCTCGGGAATTACAAGTGGTCAGATGACGCTTGACCCGTTAGGTCTTGCATTCGCGCTTGGTTCAGCTTTGGCTTTTGCGATTTATACCGTACTTATTCAGATAACGGGGCGTACAGAAGGCTCGTTCACGGTTACGCTTACTCTTAGCTGGAGCAGTTTGCTTGCGGCTTGCATTGTTTTTGCGCCTGCTGTGCCTGCGATGTTTCATCTTGATGCATATCAGTTGTTTTTAGGATGCACTATGGCGCTTGCCAATACGATTTTGCCGGTGGTGCTTTATATTCAGGCTGTAAAACGTGTTGGGGGTACTAAGACTTCGCTTATCAGCATCAGTGAAACACCGTTTTCGCTGTTTTTCGCTTTCCTTATTTTAGGTGAAACTATCGCACCAATCGAAGCCGTGGGTATCCTTCTCATTATTGGCGGCATCGTAGCTATTACTGCGGGGCCGCTGCTGCAGAAACGAAATGGGAGCAAGGGTAGTGGTCAAATCGAATAGCGCGAAGCAAGAACAAAAGGGCGGTAATCGCCTTGGTCTGATTCTTGCGGTTTATCTTACTGGCCTGCTTATTGGCGGGTTGTATGTTGGCATGGTATCGCCCGCACGCACGGTTATCCAAGCTGATTTTGGTATTGATGGTACGCTCGGCATTTGGATGATTAACATCTACACGCTGTTTTATGCGGCGCTGATTCCTATTATCGGAAAGATTGCCGACCGTCGTGGGCGCAAACTCGTGTTTACCATCTGTATGGGCGTGTTTTGCGTGGGGTCGATTATTTGCGGGCTTTCGCAATCCTTCGGTGGTTTTTGGCTTCTGCTGGTTGGGCGTGTCGTTCAAGCGGTGGGTGCTGGTGGCGTAATCCCCGTTGCTAACGCAGAAATCGGCACGTCGTTTCCGCCGGAAAAGCGCGGCATGGCGCTTGGTATTGCGGCAGCTATCGTTGGTGTATCAAACGTCTTTGGTGCCGTAGCAGGAAGTGCTGTGGTAGGCGCGTTTGGCGTTGAGCAGTGGCCCATCATGTTCTACCTGTGCATTCCGTTTTGTGTGCTGGTTATTATTGCTTCACTGGCGTTTTTGCCTGCGAGTGAAGTTGAAGAATCTCGTGGCCGCATGGATATTCCAGGCTCGATACTGTTTACGTTGTTTGTCTTCCTTTTGCTGCTGGGCGTAAAGTCGTTTGGCGATTCGGATTCGATTGTTATTACGCTTGCACCTTTCGTGGGCGCGCTTGTATGCGTCATTGCATTTCGTTTTGTGGAGCAGCGCGCTGAAGATCCGGTGTTTCATCTTGAATACTTCCATAGCCGACCCATCGTTATCACGATGATTGTGTCGTTCTTCATCGGCTGCTTTGTTATTTCGCTTGTACTGGTGCCTGAGCTTGCTGAATATGCGATGGGCGACCCGCTTGGTTCGGGTGGCTACTATGTGTTGGCTATTGGCTTAACGTCGTTCATTACAACGCCTATCGGCGGAAAGATTATCGACAAAGTTGGGCCGAAGCCTGTTCTGATTATTGGTTTAGCCATTTCAATCGTAGGTCTTTTGTTCTTGGCTCTGGTGGCGGTTGCGGCGCCCAGCGTGGCAACGTTTGTTATTGGTCTTGCGGTTGTTGGTGCTGGTATGGGTTTGGCCATGGGCGCGCCTACGAATTACATGATTCTGGAAAACACCGAAAAGCAAGACAGCACATCGGCTATTGCTACGATTACGCTTATTCGCCAGATCGGTACCACCGTGGCACCAGCAATCTTTGTGGGCCTTATTGCTTCAGGGGATGGCTTGTATGGCTACCAGAATATGCTGATGTGCGTGGCGATATTTAATGCACTGGCTTTAATCACCATGCTTTTCTATCGCCCCTCAAAAGGTTAACCGCAGGATTGGGGAGACTCCCCAAAATTCCAAAACGCAAGAAAGGAGAGACTCCCTTTTCTTGCGATTATCTGATTATGCTATACTGTACAGCATAGGAGGTAAAGCAATGGCAGCAACTATTCAATTAAATGCGCGCCTCGACAAAGATTTGAAATCTTCAGGTGACGCTGCATTGGCTCTTATTGGACTAAGTCCCACGCAAGCTGTTCGTGCGTTATGGGAAAAAGCTGCACGTCGTGGCAAAGATCTCGAAGAAGTTGCAGAACTGCTTTCATCAAACACGCTGCATAACACTGCAACTGAAGAACCAGAAATCGAAGATATTATTAAGCAAGGCTGGGACTTCATGGACCAAGCATATGCTTCGTTAGGAATTGATCCCTCAATTACACGCGACTATTCAGATGATGAACTGCTTTCAATAGCTTTGGAAGATCGTCTGACGGAACGAGGGCTTGCATGATTCGAAATAACCCCATTGTTCTCGTGGATACCAACGTATGGCTCGACAATTATCTCTCTGATAGACCAACCGCTGCTCAGTCGCGAGCATTTATCATTCAGGCGCGCGCAATAGGTGCTCAACTTGTTTACCCTGTGCATAGCCTCAACGATATCTTCCTTCTCATTCAAAGCCATTTGAAACGAGCAGCCCGTGAACAAGATTCCTTCAGTGAAGCCGATATTCAGGCAATTCATGAAATCGCATGGGCTTGCATAGAAAACATGCGCGAATTTGCGACCGCTGTTGGCGCCGATGAATCCGACGCCTGGAAAGCTTGCAAATACCGAGCATTAACCAATGACTTAGAAGACAATTTCGTTCTTGCAGCTGCCGAACGTGTCCCAGTTGACTTCCTGGTCACCAACGACCAGCGCCTTCTACGCAAGTCAACTGTGAATGCCTATACACCTGAAGACGCAACCCTCATTCTTCAAATGCAAACCGCATAATTGGGAGCATTCTTAAAAGTTAACCGCAGGTTTAGGGAGACTCCCCAAAATTCCAAAACGCAAGAAAGGGGAGTCTCCCTTTTTTGCGGTTAACTTTATTCGGATGGAGGTTGCCTGTCGCGGTCGGAAGAACGACGAATCGTTACTTTTCCATGGGTACCGGTGCCTGCCGCATTGCTATTTCCTGTTGAAACAGCCCAGCTCATGAACAGAGTTATGCCGAAAATAATGAGTAACCAAGCAATAAAAGCTAGCCCTGCAGGCCACAAAGGTATGCCAGCCACGAAGTGAGCGATGAAAAGCACAACTGCTGGTAAAAGCCAGAAGCTATTAAATACGAGGTTTAGGCCGTAACACAGGATGAAATTGCCATCGATTCCAGGCTTTTTCATAGCAGCTCCTTGTGGTGGAGTGGGGTTTGCCCTTTTAGTATATCGTGATTGCGTAGATGATTGGCGAACATAGTGGACGTGGTGTGCATGCGCTGTATTGTGCGCTTCATGGGGTATCATGGCGCATTATGCCAAGCTGGAATATACATACCGCACACGTTCAAAAACTGTTGGAAAGTGCCACACCTGAAGAATTAGGCATTGCTGATGCTAATGTCTTCCTTTTCGGAAACTACGTGCCCGATATTTATTTGGGCTTCATGGTTTCTAATACGACGTACCGTATTCACTACTGCTTAACCCATCTGGCCGAGCCTTGCACAACGCCTGTGCCCGATGCAGACCTGTTTTGGGATCGCTATGTGTGTCGTTTTCCGCTGCCGCCCGAAAGTCTTTCGTTGGCTTTAGGGGCTTGGGCTCATTTGCTTGCTGATCGCACGTATAACGGTCGTTTTCGCTGCTTTACTAAGGGTCTTGCAACGCCTACTGGTGATGAATTGCGTGAACGCAAGCAAGCTGATTTCAATGTGTTTGGCCGTTCACTACCGCTTTCTGCGCGTGTGACTATTGATGATGCGCTTCTTGAAGCCGCTGAACGTTTTCGCCCGTACAGCATTCTTAAGGATGATGTTATTCGTACGGTTGCCAAAGCTGATGAAATCGTTGCCGCAAACGAAACGCCCGTTCAAAATGGCTCTTATCATCTATTGGGTGAAGACTGGATGCTTGCAAGTTTTAATGCCTACGACGTACGCCTGCGTGCGTGGCTGAAAACTTGGCAGCGTCTAAGCGAAGCTGGTCTTCCTGTTAAGTCCACGGATATTCGTACAGAACTTGGTTTACCTGCGGCTGAACAGATGGAAACCGACGTTATGCAGGTTTCTTTTAAGCAGCGTTAAGCAGAGTTAAGGAAACTGAAAGGTTCATTCATAAGTTCGCGAAAGGTTCGCCTCCTATTCTAAGCTTACAAGCTTTTGGACAAGCGCAAGGAGGCGCATGATGTGGACTAGAAAAGAACTAAAGGATAAGGCCAAAGTTTCATTCAAGGCCAACTATTGGAAGTCGGTGCTAGTGGCGCTGGTGCTAGTAGCACTGATGGGCGGCATGAGCTTCGCCACTTCGTATAAGTCTTGGCCGACAGCAGCAATTCCTTCTGCAACGACTACTACCACTTCGTCGTATACGGCTGATGATGTGAATGTTGAAATCGACGGCGGCAAGATCAAAGTTGACGTTGATGATCATGACGGCGGAAAAGTGCACGTTGATTTGAACGCCGAAGACTTCGAGGATGTAAGGGACGCGCTTGATTCTATCAATATCAACGATGAAGACGTTGTTTATGCCGCAAGCATGGCGGCACCTGGAATAGCGCTCGTTGGATTCTCGTTGATGCTGGCTCTTCTGGTTGTAAGCATTGTTGTTATAGCCTTGTATGTGTTTGTGTTAAGCCCGCTTGAGGTAGGTGCCCAACGCTTCTTTATTCGCAACTTGAATCAGCGTGCGGATGTTAAGGAAGTTACTTTTGGTTATGACAACAACTACAAGGAAAACGTTAAGACCCTGTTCCTGCGTTCGCTGTTTATCTTCCTGTGGAGCTTGCTGCTGATTATCCCGGGCATCTATAAGGCTTACGAGTATCGTATGATTCCGTACCTGTTGGCTGAAGATCCCACCATGACAAAGGACCGTGCTTTTGCCGAGAGTAAGCGCATGATGGATGGTCAGAAGTGGAATACGTTCGTACTGGATCTGTCCTTCCTGGGTTGGAACATTCTGTCGGCACTGACGCTGGGTATCCTGGGTGCGTTCTATGTGGCTCCGTATCAGGCACAGACCAATGCGGCTCTGTACGAGAAGCTGCGCTATGGTCTGCCGGCTGGTGAACCTACGGTTCAGGCTGCTCCGACTGCTCCGACTGCTCCTGTGTATGATGCAACAGCACAGACGGCAACCGCTCCAGTTATCACGCCTGAATCGCAGCCGCCCGTTCCGCCTTTCGCACAGGTTGGTGCACAGCCGGTAAGCGATACTGCTCCTATGGCTGGTCAGCCTGAAAGTGCAGAAAACAGCGGTGAAGCAGATTCCCCCCAAGCGTAGTTTCTGCCACAATTGACCGTACTAAATGTGACAAGGAGTTTTAACTCCTTGTCACATTACTTGCGAATGAAAGGAAACCTGGTGGCGTATCGAATTCTTGTTGCAGACGACGAGAAAGATATTCGAAGTGTTTTGGCATTGTACTTAGAAGACGCTGGCTACGAAGTTGTCGAGGCAGCTGATGGTGCTGAAACGCTTCGTGTTTTGGAAACGCAGGATATCGATTTATGTTTGCTTGACATCATGATGCCCGAACTTGATGGCTACCAGGTTCTTAAGCGCGTGCGCGAAACCGATGATGTACCCGTTATTGTGGTATCTGCCAAGGGCCAAGATTCCGAAAAGATTTTGGGTCTTAACCTGGGTGCCGATGACTATCTGGTCAAGCCTTTCAATCCCTTAGAAGCGGTAGCGCGTGTGAATTCGAATATTCGTCGTGCAAAAGGTGTGGTGCCTCAGCAGAAAACTGCAGCTGCGCCGTTGGTATGTCGCGACCTTCAGCTTGACCGTGAGTCCTGTACGTTAACTCAGGCTGGTCAAGCAGTTCCTCTTACTTCAGCCGAATTCCGCATCATGTCCATGCTGATGGAACATCCTGGTCGCGTATTTACCAAGCAACAAATATACGAGTGCGGCTGGGGCGAAGATTACATTGCTGCTGAAAACAGCGTCATGGTATGCATGAGTAAGCTGCGCTCAAAGCTTGCCGAGGATCCTCAGGCCTACATTAAAACGATTCGTGGCTTAGGTTATCGATTGGAACGATGAAGCAATGAGCTGGAAAGACATTCGCAAGGCTGCGGCCGGAGGTATGGCAGAGCTTGCCACTTCGCGCGGCAAGAACAACTTGGTATTCTACCTGGTCAGTCGCTTTATTGTGGTGCTTGTTGCGGTCATGGCAGTCGAATCGATGGTTGCATGGCTTGAAAGTGTAACGTTCTTACCTATGCTGCAAAGCTTCGCTTCGGAATATGAAAACCTTTCTCTTGAAACCACTTCGGTAGCAGCACTGCTTCAATGGGTGTTAACTCTTGTGCGCGCAGTTACGACGTCTGGAGCATTTCCGTTTTCGGGGGCAGCAGCGCAGTCAGCTGCTTTGGCGCTAGCCTTCCTTATGGTGTTTTTGCTTGCGATACCTATTGTTGTTGGTGCACTGGTGTTTTCGTCGATGGTGGTGCGTAAGGTTCGCGAGCTTCAGGAGCAACGCGAACGCGAACTTGCAAAGATTGACCAGCAGCGCAGTCAGTTTATTACCGATATCGCTCATGATATTCGCACGCCACTAATGGCGATTTCAGGCATGTCACACGCGATGGCAGATGGGCTTGTTCGTGACGAAACTCAGCGTGATGAGTACGTACAATCAATTTGCGACAAGGCTGACAAGATGGGTGTGCTTGTTAACTCGGTTTTCGATTACACAAAGTTGGGAAGTGGCGCGTTCGAGTTAGAACGCGAAGAAATCGATCTTATGCAGCTGTTGCTGCGTGAAGCAGCAACAGCTTATACCGATGCTGAAGATGCAGGCATGCGTTTAACGACGTATATTCCCGAAGAGCGCTGTCCTATTTTTGCTGATCAGGTTCAGCTTTCGCGTGTAGTCGCCAACCTTATCGTGAATGCAATTCGTCACAATCAGTCTGGTACCGAAATTGCAGTAATGCTGGTATGTCAAGCTGGTACTGCTTATGTCATGGTGGCAGATACAGGCGCGCCTCTTGCGGGGAATGCAAGTGATTTATTCCAGCCGTTTGCTCAGGGTGATGAAGCTCGCTCTGGCGAACGGCGTGGCAGCGGCTTGGGACTTTCCATCTGTAAGCGTGTGGCGGATATGCACGGCTATTCATTAAGCATTGCTCAGCCGTACGGCCGCTTCACGAAAGCGTTTGTTTTGCAGTGTTCTATGTGTTAGTTCGCTTACAGCACGAAAAGTATCGAATACAGCGCAATCATCAGGGCAAGCGTAAGTGCGTTTAAGGCGGCGAATTCCTTAAGGAAGGCGCCTGCTTTTGCGTTGCGCGTGTGCATGTAAAGCTTGAACGCAATAAGGCTTGCAAGCGAAGCAATGGGTGTTCCCAAGCCACCTAAGTCAACACCAATGAGCAGCGAATGCCAGTTCTCGGTGAACCCCGACAAAAGTACTGCTGCAGGTACGTTACTGATGACCTGGCTGCTTACAAGACTGGTCAGCATAGGGTGGTCATTCATAAGCCCACCCAAGAAGCTTTGCATGGCGGGCGCATGCGCCATGTTGCCCGAAAACACAAAGAAGCAAGCGAAGGTGGCAAGTAGTGCGTAGTCGACCTGTGCGAAGACACGACGGTCAAAAATGAAAAGCGCAGGAGCTACGATAAGTAGCGCAACGAGGTAGGGGATAACGCGCATTACAGCCAGCACGCCAAGTATGAAAAGGGCTGCATGCAAGACGAAGCGCTTCTTGTCGATGCTTTGGTCATCAAGCTTCAATGTCACGGTTGCACGTGCGGATCCAAAGCTTAGGCAGGCAAGAGCAAGCAGCACAAAAGTAAGTGCACCAAAAGGAAGAAGCGCGCTTGCAAAATCGGCGGGTGAAAGTTCGAACACAGTGAAAATGAACAGGTTTTGTGGGTTACCAACGGGGGTAATCATGCCACCTAAGTTTGCGGCAATAGCTTGCAGAACGATTACGCGCACCAGCGAATCCTGCCACTGTGCTGCTTCTAATGCGAGTACGGCGATAGGCACAAAAGCTAGCAGTGCAACATCGTTGGTAACAAGCATCGACGAGAAAAAGGGCAACATGATAAGCGTGAAGCACACGCGTCGCTTTGCTTTATTACCAGCAACCAGTTTTTGAGCAAGAAGGGAAAGTATTCCGCTTAAGCGCAGACCTGCAACAGCAGCCATCAGGCAAAAAAGCAGCACGATTACGCGCCAGTCGATATAGCTCGGCACTTGTTCAAGATTGTCGACAAGCGTCATCGAAGCGCACGCACAAATAAAAGCGATGCAAAGCACCGCTTCATTTCTTAGGAATGTCACAATCCTATCAAGCATCGTGCCATTCTAGTCAAAGATGGTTTCCGATACTACTGAAAGACCTGCTTTCTTAAGAAGCGCCGCAGTTTTTCCTTCACCAGGAATATGCTTGCCAGAAAACGTACCGTCGTAAATGAAATGAGCGCCACATGAGGGGCTGTTTTCTTTAAGAATGGCTTGCGTGCAGCCATGTTCTTTCGCGATGCGCAGCACTTCCTGAGCCCCCGCTTCAAAGGCGGCGGTGCGGTCGTTTCCTTCCGTGTCAAGAACGCGCCCATCAGGCTGTATTTCCGAACAGGCGCGTGGTGTGGGAAGACCTCCCATTTGTTCAGGACAAACGCTTAGGCAGGTGTGAGTTTTTGCTAGTTCAATCATGGCGGCGCACGGGACTGATTTGCCGTCGTAGCGGCAAGCTTCACCAAGTAGGCAGGCGCTTACGATAAGGGGTTTATTAGTATCGAATGTGGGCACGTGTATCCTTTCTATTGCTTGCCTCTTACGTGCATGAATAATCTTTTGTGAGTTATGCAACAGTTGCGTTTCAAAGATTTAGTTTAGCGATGAGATTATAGCTTTCAACAGCGCTTTCTGCTGATTCGACTATATCAGCGTGATATCATTTATGCATCCGCAACAGGAAGGGGCTTGTTATGCAATCAGCACGTGTCCTGAAATCAATCGTTGTAGCATCTGTTTGTGCGTGTGCGTTGGTTGTCGCGGTAGGCTGCTCTTCTGCGCCGTCGTCAAGCGCCAGCAGTGCATCCGAAAGTGCTAGCAGCGCGTCAGCTAGTGCTTCGTCGGCTTCTACATCAAGTGCTGCATCTTCGTCAGCCGCTTCTAGTGCCGCTTCGTCTTCGGCTGCCTCTGCTCAGCTTACGCCCGAATCGGCTAAGGCTCAGGGTTATCAGGTGTTCGAGGGAACAGTGCACGTATGCACTGCTGACGAACTTATCAAGTTGCAGGCTATCGACATTGATCCTGCTGCAGCAGGTGGTGGCGGAACGTATGCGGTACTCGTCTTTGATAAGGAAACTCCAGTAACGGGCGAACAGGCCGACGGCTCGGGTCAAACAACGCGTTCTTCCAAGATGATGGGAATCGCGGAACACACCGATTATTCCAGCTTTGTCGTCGACTATGGCAATCTTGACCTGTGCAAGAGCCTTGATGGTCAAAAAGTAACGATTTGTGCAAAGGCGAAAGACATCATGTTCCCATCCGATGTCAGGCTTCCTATTGGCGAGCCTTCTGCAAGCGAAATTCTTATCCTGTCGTAAAGGCGGGCAGAATACTCAGTATGAAAGTGCTCCACATTGTGGGGCACTTTGTGTAATGTGGGGAAGAATACTCATAGTTCGCTAGAATACCGCCATGAATAAATCTCGAGGTACAGGGCTATTAATCGCGCTTGCGTGTTATGCGATTTGGGGAATGCTTCCTATTTTCTGGAAGCTTCTTTCGGCGGTACCCAG
>JAZQRZ010000173.1:0-1673 GCA_045629845.1 Eggerthellaceae bacterium
TGCCGCCGATGTTTCAGCCAACAAAAGCGGCGAAAGCGGTGCAGCTTCGTCTGACAGCAGCTCTTCAGAAACAGCAACACCTGCCGACCCAAGCGCGTACGGCCTGTATGCCGCCACGGGAACAGAACCGCACCTCCTTAACGAGGCATCAATCAACACCACTATCAACGGCGCATTTGGCTTGTTTGCCGAAGCGCAAACCACCATTATTGCCAACGCTTTAACGCTGGAAACGGCAGGCAAGAACGCAATCGCGGTAGTCGCCAATGCCGAAAGCAACATTTCGCTTGCAAACACACAGCTTGCTACAGGCAACACCGATGCCACGCTGTTGCAATCAGCTGGCACCTTAGAAGCCGATAACGTGGTTGGCAAAGCGCTGAAGTCCCAGATTGCACGCGTTAAAGATTCAGGGCGAATGCTTATTAATAGCTCGTCACTTACTTCAGGCCTGACCGATGCCGCCAGCGACGAAACTATGGCCAGCGCCATCACCCTATACAGCGAAGATACAACCGATGCTTCAACAAGCTCTACGAAAAAGACTGCACTGTTCCAAGCCTGCGGATCAACTCTTGAAAGCGCTATTCAGTCGGGCGCGTTCTTCCATCTGGTCAACACCAAGGCAAACGTTGTGCTTTCCGATAACACCATTACCTTCGACACCAAGAAGGCCAAGCTACTTGTTGCTGCAGGAAGCGATGCAACCAGCAGTATCGTTTCCACAACTACCAAAGATGCAAGCGAATTTGGCACTGCTGGCAAAAATGGCGCGACCGTTACGATGACCGCGCTAAAGCAAAGCCTTGAAGGCGCCATCGAAGTCGATACCATTAGCTCGCTTGATCTCTTCCTGCTTGAACACAGCACGTGGGAAGGCTCCGCGGACATCACAACCAATTCTGCTGGTACGGCACTTGCAACCAACATCGTGGTAAACATCGACGCAACCTCGGGCTGGATTGTCACCAAAGATTCCACGGTTTCGCGCCTGAACATCGAAAAGGGCGGCAAGCTGGTTGACGAAGAGGGCAAGGCGGTCACCATTGTCGATGCAGATGGCAACAAGCTGGTTGATGGCGCTTCCGAGATAAAGGTAAAGGTCACTGACGAGTTTTCAACCTCTGTCAAAACCACGGATTCCAACATGATTCAGGCATCAACCATCGATCGCTCGGCCTTCGATGCAGCAAATGGCACCGAAACAGCCTTCGGCACGAATGGTGCTGCGGGTCTTTCCGATGAAGAATTAGCCGCCAATTTGCAGATAATCATCACCGAATGGTTCCATAATCTGTAGTTTCCTTCCGTCCCGGGGACTCATTCACAACGCCAATTATTCCCCCTATATAATGGAACGAATCGTTCATATTTTGGGGAAGGTGGATTCATGGTTTCGCGCGTGTACGTTGAGAAAAAAGCTGGATTCGACGTCGAGGCGAAGGCACTGCAACACGAATTGCGCGAGATTGTCGGTGTGGCAGGCCTTACTAATCTTAGGCTTATTAACCGCTACGATGTGGAAGGCATTTCGGACGAGCTGTTCGAACAATGCATTCCTACCGTTTTTAGCGAACCGCAAACCGACCTTACTTCGTGCGCGCTTATGAAGCCCGAAGAAGCCGGTAACGACATCGCCCCCATTGCTAAAGATGCCATTATGTTTGCCGTCG
>JAZQRZ010000174.1:0-1550 GCA_045629845.1 Eggerthellaceae bacterium
CTTTGGAATAGAAAGCGGCACGGGGGCATAGCCTCGAGCACGGCGAATAAACTGCACCGCCATATTAGGCTCGCCATATTCATTTAAGCCACCCAAACTAAGCACGCGAACAACCGAATCGTCGTAGCGCGACAAAATGGGACGATTGTTGCCAAGAATAGCGTCCGCAATGCCAGCGAGTTTTACACGGGCCTCTTCATCATCAACCACAATTGGTTCATCGTGAACGTTTCCCGAGGTCATAACCAACATATTCGAGCCAGTTGCTTCCCGGAAATCATGAATAAGCAGCGCTTGAACGGGTGTAGCTGGAAGCATAAGCCCCAACTCTGGCAAGTTATCAGCCAAGCCCTGCGCTAGTTGTGCGCCAGCACGTTTACGCAGCAGGACAATAGGACGCGCCGCCGACTGAAGCAACCCCGCCTCTTCGGCCGATACCTCACACAGTGGCAAGACCGATTCCAAACTGTCCACCATTACAGCCAGCGCTTTTCCGTCACGACGCTTGCGGCGACGCAACTCGGCAATTGCCTGCTCGTTTGTTGCATCGCACACCAAATGAAAACCGCCTAGACCCTTAACAGCAAGAATGCCACCAGCGGCAAGCGCCTTTACAGCTGCAGCAAAAATAGCATCGGAATCTTCGGCTGAATCAACATATTCAGCTAAAGGCACCCAACTTACTTGCGGGCCACAATCGAAGCATGCATCGGGCTGCGCATGAAAGCGTCGATCTGCAGGATCGGCGTATTCATGTGCGCAGTCATCACACATCTCGAAGGTTCGCATCGAGGTAGCGGGACGGTCGTACGGCAATGAATCAATAATCGTAAAACGCGG
The DNA here is from genome assembly GCA_045629845.1 of Eggerthellaceae bacterium. Classification (GTDB taxonomy): domain Bacteria; phylum Actinomycetota; class Coriobacteriia; order Coriobacteriales; family Eggerthellaceae; genus UBA9715. Next base: position 841 of record JAZQRZ010000174.1, read on the forward strand.
ACCGCAATTCGTACAGTTGATGAAAGGATAGCGGTAGCGACGATCAGCTGGATCAAACAACTCACGCAAGCAATCGTCGCAAATACCTAAGTCTGCCGAAACCAACGTATTCTCGTCAGCTTCACTTGTTTCAGATTCGCGTATTTCAAAGGAAGTGCAATCTTGCAGAGGCACTTCAGCTAGTTCGACCTCGCGCACCTGAGCTGCAGCTGGCGGATCCATATGCAGTTCAGTCACGAATTCATCAAGCAGCTTTGTTTCACCTTCAGCGTGAATGAAAACGCCATCTAGGTCGTTTAATACCCAGCCATTAATGAGATAGCGTCGTGCCAATCGATAGACGAAGGGGCGGAAACCCACCCCTTGCACGATACCGCGAACACGTATGTCCAGTGCTTCTATCATAGTTCGGCAAGCACCTCGTGAACCAGGTCAGCAAAGCGCTGAAGAGTTGTGGTGCCGTTATCAGGTAAATGTACATGTGCGCAGCGACGACCACGTTCTGACAGAATAAGGAAATCGCCTGTTGCCTGAGCCTTCGAAAGCTCACCTAGACTTTTCGCAGGAACATCCTTAAGCGGAACATCCTTAGGTTCGTCGGCAGAAATCAGCAGGTACACACCGTTATTTGCACCGCCCTTTTGCAACTGCCCCGTTGAATGCATGTAGCGCGGACCAATTTCAAGACAGGCCATAACCTGGCAGCGACG
>JAZQRZ010000175.1:0-4754 GCA_045629845.1 Eggerthellaceae bacterium
TGTGGTTGAAAACCATCTTGTTTCGACCGACGTGGCAGATTTGCCTGAACAGTTCCAGCCGTATGCTGATTACTTGCGTGGTCGTTTCATGCTTGTTCGTAAGGCTGAAATGTTCCCTGTTGAATGCATCGTTCGTGGCTATTTGGCAGGCAGCGGCCTGAAGGAATATCAGCGTGAAGGCACGGTTTGTGGCATTCAGTTGCCCGAAGGCCTGGTTAATTCCTCGAAGCTTCCTGAACCGATTTTCACCCCGTCGACGAAGGCAGAAATTGGCGACCATGATGAAAACATTAGCTTCGAACGCTGTGCCGAACTGATTGGCGAAAGCGACGCAACGGCTTTGCGCAATTTGTCGCTTGCTGTGTACACGAAGGCTCGTGACCATGCAGCTGATCGCGGCATTATTATTGCGGACACTAAGTTTGAATTTGGCCGCTTGAACGGTCAGATTATCTTGGCTGACGAAGTGCTGACCCCCGATTCGTCGCGCTTCTGGCCTGGTGACGTGTATGAACCTGGTCGTGATCAGGCAAGCTTTGACAAGCAGTTTGTTCGTGACTGGCTTACGGCTAACTGGGAAAAGACCGGTACGCCCCCGCGCTTGCCGCAAGAAATTATCGAAAAGACCAGCGAAAAGTACGTTCAGGCGTATGAAAAGATTACAGGACGAAAGTTTTAGTTAGTGCAAATTGTTCTGCTGGTGCAGTTGACCTCAGATTCTCTAAGTCAACTGCATATAGCAGAATTATTTGGGATGGAGAAGTATGTCTCAGCGCAACCCCATGAACGAACGCTATAGTGATGAGAACCGCAAGGGTAAAACACGTAAGTCGGCTGCATCGGCTAAGCCGTCCGCCGATCGTGCTGCTACGGTCCGTACGCCGGCGCCCAAAACGAAGAAGCAGAAGAAGGAAGAAGCTCGTAAGCGCGAAGAAAAGCGTAGTCAGCAAATGCGTGCTATGGCACCTGATGCACGTCGTTTCGAAGATCAGCCCGAGTACAAGCGTCTTCGTCGTCTTTGGTGGATTTTCCTGGTGTCAGCCATCTTGTTGATTGGTCTTTCGTTTGTGGGTACGCAGAATGAAGCAATCAGCTTTTTGAATGTTCCCTGTATTATCGCGGGCTATGTTTTGGTTATCGCCGCGTTCTACATTGATTTAGGTAAGATTCGTAAGCTGCGTAAAAAATACGAGCAGACGATGGTCTTGGGTAAAACCAAGGAAGCACGTAAGGCGCAAAAGAAAGCACGCGCTGAAGTACGTGCTCAGCAAAAAGAAGCTGAAGAAAACGCCGAAGCTGTTCAGACCGAAGAAGCAGAAAAGAAAGATGGCGGTATTCTTTCGCGTTTTCGCAAGAAGCCCGAAGAAACGTCAGCGGAAGCAACGGAAGAAAAGTTGGCAACCGAGAGCGAATAATGGTTGCTACACCAATTAGGTAAAGGTAGGTAATCCCGATTGAAGGAATCGGGGGCTGTTCGCAACATCCAGCCTTATCAAAACTAAGGAAGAGTAATGAAGAAAACAAATACAAATCTCATGTTGTGTGCCATGGTGTTTGCTGTGGCACTTGTCATTTCCAACGTCATCACGGCAAAGACTGTTCAAACGGGTATTCCACTGTTTGGGAGTACCATTCTTGTTCCTAGCGCAGTTATTTGTTACTGCGTCACATTTCTTATGACCGATGTGATTGGCGAAATTTGGGGTCCAAAGGAAGCACGTACGGTGGTTCTTGGGGGATTGGGCTGCCAAGTGTTAGCCATGTGTCTGATTCTTGTTGGCCAGGCGCTGCCGGCAGCGAATGAAGCAATGCAGATATCTTACGACATGCTGCTTGGTCAAAATGCGCTGTTCGTGGTGGCAAGCATGACGGGCTATTTGCTTTCTCAGTCATGGGATGTGTTCGTATTCCATAAGATTCGTAATCGCATTCTGGCATCGGGCGGATCAGCACGTAGTCGTTGGATTTGGAACAACGCATCCACTATGACCTCTCAGCTTATCGATACCGTAGTCTTTATTGGTATAGCTTTTGGCATTGGTTCTGGTTGGCTTTTTGACCCTTCAATGATTGGTCAGCTGGGTGCTATGATGGTTGGTCAGTATCTGTGTAAGTTTGTGCTGGCTATTGCTGATACACCCATCTTTTATTTCCTTACCAGGGGTTCAACAAAGGCTACAATGGTAAGTGCTTAGCATCGAAATCGCAGCGGTTTTATTCCCGACCGTTTGAATAGCGCGAAAACGAAGTATACTGTCAACCAAGTAACTTCGAGGAGGATGCGATGAAGTGCATTGAATGTGGTCATGAATTGAAAGACGGTGCAATCTTCTGCATTAGGTGTGGCGCTATGCAGGTTTCTATGGATGGGAAGCCTATCGAGCGCGGGGAAGACTGGCCGGCGGTTGATGCAAAGTCAGGTAAGGCGGGCTATCGTTCGTCTACTGATGGTGCTTTGCATTCGGCGCAGTCGAAGAATCCGCGCGGGTTCCAGCCTGCTCCTAATCGTAACGGCGGCAAGATTGCTGTCATTATCATTATCCTTGTAATCCTGATAGCTGCTATTGCTTTTGCTGCAACGCAATGTATGGGTCCCGCCTCTTCAGGTGTCGACAGCAGCAGTGAAGCAACTTCTAGTTCGGCATCTACAAGCACGTCTTCCGCGTCGTCGACTTCGTCTACGTCTTCAACATCTAGTACATCAGCTTCGGCGTCTTCTGCTTCCGCTTCTGCTTCAGGCGCTTCCGCAAGCGCATCTGCGGCGGCAGCATCTGCGTCTGCGGCAGCTGCAGGCAATCAGCAGCCAGCGGTTGCACCCGAACCGCAGCCGTACGTTGAACCCGAGCCTGTTTACAACGATTACTATGTTCTGCCTGATAGCTCGTACTATTACTATTCATATGGCGAGCTTAGCGGTATGAGCACGTACGATCTGTATATTGCTCGTAACGAAGTGTATGCACGTCATGGGCGTATGTTTAACCGTTCCGACTTGCAGGATTACTTCAATGCTCAGGCATGGTATCAGCCGCTGTATACGCCGTCACAGTTCGATAGCATGGGCAATATGTTGACTGATGCAGAGCGCTCAAACGTTATCGTGATGAAGCAGGTTGAAGCAGATAAGGGTTCGCCGTATCTGTAGGATTCAGTGCTAAACAAGAGCTAAAGGACAAAAAGTGTGTCCAGATGAAGGGTGTTGACGCAGGTCAACACCCTTTTCTTATGCCAAAAAGTCGAATCAGGCGACTTTTTCACTCGGACAAAAAGTGTGTCTGTTCACAAACATAACCCCAGGTGGTAACCAGTAAACCAGGAGAAAAAGTCGCCTGGAAGGCTGGTGGGCCGTGAATAATGTAACCTGCCCCTCGTGCGGGGCTAAGATGAAGCGCAATGGCAGGACCAAGGCTGGGACTCAGCGGTGGCGCTGCGTTGTCTGCGGGGCGTCCAGCGTGCACGGCAACAACACCGACGCCAGGGAGCTGAAGGCGTTTCTGGGCTGGCTGCTCTCGCGAGACCGACAATGTGACATGCCTGGCGGCGGGAGGACATTTAGGCGCCGAGCCTCGAGGTTCTGGAAGGTCTGGCCGATGCCTGATGTGGTCGATGAAATGCATCGCGTGATCTATGTCGATGGCATCTATCTGGCGCGCAATCTGGTCATACTCATCGCATGCAGTGACGAGTACGTGTTGTCCTGGTACATGGCGCGGGCGGAGACGAAGCGAGCATGGAAGGCGCTGCTTTCACGGATCGCTCCGCCAGACATGGTGGTAACCGACGGTGGCAGCGGCTTTGCTTCGGCTGTGAGGGAGGAATGGCCTAAGACTAAAGTGCAGAGGTGTCTGTTTCATGCCTTCTGTACGGTCAAGAGGTTTACCACAACCAGACCGAATCTACAGGCGGGTAAGGAACTCTACCAGCTGTCCAAAGACCTTATGCACGTCGAAACCCTTCATCAGGCTAACCTTTGGGTTGAGCGGTTTCTGCAGTGGTGCGACTTCTGGAATGACTTTCTCAACGAGAAGACGAAGGTGGACGGGAGGTGGGCCTATACTCACGAGAGGCTAGTTAGGGCAAGGCGTAGCTTAGTAGTTCTAATCAACAACGGCACGTTGTTTACCTACCTTGACCCTGAACTTTGTTCGGAAGGCCCCATGCCGAGGACTAACAACGCGATTGAAGGCGGCATCAATGCGCAGTTGCGTGAGATGGTGAGAAATCACAGGGGTATGAGTGAAATCCGTCGCGTGAAGGCAATCTTCTGGTGGTGTTACATGCATACCGAGTGTCCCAAGGGTGCACCGGAGATTCTTGCCACCATGCCAACGGATGACGACATAGATTTACTCTACGAAACGTATGCAAGCAATCCTAAGGAGGCCGATGGGCCGGTTAAATGGGGTGACAGACCCGTTTGGGCTGAGATGCATCACTCGACGAGGCATCCCTACTCAATCGATTAAAAAGTGTGCCCGGTGAATAAAGTCCCCAGACACACTTTTTGTCCTTTAACCCTAACAAAAGGGGTAGATACCAAGTATCTACCCCTTAACTATTTCATGTGGCTGCGTTATTAGTCGCGCAATTTGCGAGCCTGGATCTCGTCGTAGCTAATACCCTTTTCAGTCAAAGACACACGACGCTTCAAACGTTTCAAAGGAGACATCTTCTTGACGTCTTCGGGCTCACCTTCGCTTTTACCCTTCCAGCTTTCCTTAATTGCCATAGCAATTACGCAGCAAGCAGCTGGG
>JAZQRZ010000176.1:0-22113 GCA_045629845.1 Eggerthellaceae bacterium
ATATTTGTATACACAGTTGTCCCGCTTGATGCACTTATTGCTGCATGGGGTGTGCCTGATGGTGCGCCGAAGTTGGTTCTGGTCATTATTGTTCGCATCTTGCTTATGCCGCTTATTGCAGGCATCGCTTACGAGATAACAGTAAAGTGGGCGGGAAGTCATCCTAATAATCCGCTGGTAAAGGTTATCTTGTGGCCTGGTATGCAGATGCAATACTTAACAACGCGTGAACCAGATGATGGTCAAATCGAATGCGCCATCGAAGCCATGAAACTTGTTCTTCAGCGTGAAGAGCAAGAAGCAGCCAAGTCAATCGAGGCAGTTCAAGCATAAAAGCTACCATCGCGAAAAGTGAATGCCCGGTTTTGCGTATTCAAGTTTTTGACGGGTGCGTAAATTTCTCTGTGCCTTCCTAGAAATCGTGTATCCTAGCAAGCTGTCGCGTAAAAGTGACGAACGTGTCCGCGTAAGCGGCAATAAGCCCACACACGTTAATAAGCAAAGGGCATCCGTGTGAATGATTGCAGCTGTGGAATTCGGCTGCGGAAGGAGAGGCCAGTGAAGCTGGTTGTAACCGAAAAGAACGACGCCGCCGAGAAGATTGCGCAACTGCTTGGCACGAAGGCGAAGAAAGACAAAGTCTTTAACACGCCAGTCTATCGTTTCGACGTTGACGGCGAAGAATGGGTAACCATTGGCTTGCGCGGCCATATTCTTGAACTTGATTTCACTCCTCAGCTTGTATACAAGAAGCGCGGCGGCTGGCAAGGTGTCACTGTTGCTGGCGAACCTATCGCGGCTGATATTCCTGATTCATTGCCGAAACCACCTTTCAAGAAAAAGAAGCCTTTTTCAGTTGATGGCGTTGACCTAAAGGGTTGGAAGATGGAAGCGCTGCCGTATTTGGCGTATGCGCCCATCGAAAAGCTTCCTAAGGAAAAGGACATCATTCGTTCACTGAAGAACTTGGCAAAGAAGGCTGACAGCGTTTGTATTGCAACCGACTTTGACCGTGAAGGTGAATTGATTGGTTCTGATGCACTTTCGTGTATTCAAGAAGTTAATCCAACTGCTCCGGTAAGTCGTGCGCGCTATTCAGCTTTCACTAAGGAAGAAATCACGCACGCGTTTTCGAATCTGGTTGATTTGGACGAAAACCTTGCAGCTGCCGGCGAATCGCGTCAAGACATCGACCTTATTTGGGGCGCTGCGCTAACACGCTATCTAACACTGGTTAAGTTTGCTGGTTACGGCAATGTGCGAAGCTCGGGTCGTGTTCAAACGCCAACACTTGCCTTAATTGTTGCACGCGAACGTGAGCGCCTGGCCTTTATTCCAGAAGACTACTGGGTAATCAAAGGTTCGTTTGGTGAAGGCTCGAATGCTTTTGATGCGCCGCATGCAACTGCGCGTTTCAAGACTGAAGAAGCAGCCAATCTGGCAATGAGCCATGTGAAGGACGCTAAAGATGCACGTGTCGCTTCTATTGAAAAGAAGAGCCGTACAGTTAGGCCGCCTGCGCCTTTTAATACAACTAGCCTGATGGCTGCAGCTGCTGCAGAAGGTTTGTCGCCTGCGCGTACTATGCGTATCGCGGAAAGCCTGTATATGGATGGTTATATTTCTTATCCGCGTGTCGATAACACGGTTTATCCGTCGTCGCTTAACTTGGCTGAAGTGGTTCGTACTATCAGCGGAAACCCTGCCTATGCTCCTTATTGTAAAGAGTTGTTGGCAAAGGGCAAGTTAACGGCAACGCGTGGCAATAAAGAAGAAACCGACCATCCACCTATCTATCCCACAGCCAAGGCTACGCCTGATGATTTGGGTGCTGCAGAATACAAGTTGTATAACTTGGTAGCTCGTCGCTTCTTAGCTACGCTTTCTGAAGCGGCGGTTGTTGAAGGAACGAAAGTCACGCTTGATGTTCCTGGAAGTGCTTCTGGTAATCAGGAACAGTTTATTGCTCGTGGCGATGTTACGGTAAAAGCTGGTTTCCGCGCAATTTATCCCTATGGCGTTAAGAAAGACGAACAGCTTCCAGTGCTTCAAGAAGGTGAAATCGTATCTTTCAATGGGGCAACTTGCGAAAAGAAGCAGACTGAACCGCCAGCGCGTTACAGTCAGGGTAAGCTTATTCAAGAAATGGAAAAGCTTGGTCTTGGTACGAAATCAACGCGCCACGCTATTATTCAGCGCCTGTATGATGTGAAATACATTTCAGGCGATCCTATCGAACCTTCGCAGCTTGGTATGGCGGTTGTAGATGCACTTGATGCTTATGCGCCGCATATCACTCATCCTGAAATGACAGCCGAGCTTGAAGACGAAATGAGCAGCATTGCTGCGGGTAAAACAACCAAAGCACAAGTTGTTCGTAATTCTCGCGATTTGTTAGCGGCCGAACTTGCTGGTCTTTTGCCCGTGCAAGAACAGGTAAAAGAAGCGCTTGCTGATGCAGTTGCTGCTGATGCCTATGTTGGCAAGTGTCCTAAATGCGGCAAAGACTTGCAAATTCGTGCGTCAAGCAAGACACACACCATGTTTATCGGTTGTGCTGGGTGGCCTGATTGCGATGTAACGTATCCTTTGCCAAAGGGCAAGATTGAAGCAGTCGAGGAACTGTGTCCTACGTGCGGTATGCCTCAGGTTAAAGTTACTGCTTTCCGTGCAAAGCCTCGCATTGCTTGTATTGATCCAGAATGCTCCACCAACCAAGAACCCGATGTAGAGGTTGGTATTTGCCCTGCGTGTACCGAGCGCGGCATTTTTGATGCAAAGCTTATTGCTCAGCGTAATCCGCGCACGTTGAAGCGTTTCATTCGTTGCGAGAATTATGATGATTGCGGTTGCAGCTATCCTTTGCCGCAATATGGCGAACTAACTGCCACGGATGAAGTTTGCGAAGCTTGTGGCGCGCCAATGGTTATTGTCACAACCACGCGTGGTCCTTGGAAGCTATGTCCGAACTTTAACTGCCCGACAAAAGAGCAGGAAAAAGAAGAAAAGGCAGCTAAGTCCAAGAGTAAAGCTAAAGGTTCTCGTAAGAAGAAATAAGGAATGAAAAGTGCGGCAGGTATTTAAAGCCTGTCGCATTTAATGAAAGGCCTCATTTGAAGACGATAACGAAAGAGCAAGTTTCTCAGGCTTTGCTTGATGTGTTGCCAAAGCTAGCCTTTGAGCTGCCAGAAGATATAGAATCGGGCCTTGTTGCTGCGTTTGAGAGCGAACAGAATCCGCGTGCCCATGAAGCGCTTCGTCTTCTTGTCGAAAATGCTCGTATTGCACGCGAAGATCGCGTAGCTATTTGTCAGGATACTGGTTCTGTTTGGGTTTGTTTGGAAATCGGCCCTGATGTGCTGGTTGCTGGTGATGTGCTTGCGGGTGTGGATGAAGTCGTTGCTTCTGTCTACGTTCAGCATAATTTGCGCAAATCGCTTGTCTGCGACGCGTTGTTTAATCGTGCGAATACAACTGATAACACCCCTGCTTTCAGCGAGATTCATGTAAGCGACAAGCCAGGTGCTCGTTTGCATGTTATGTGCAAGGGTGGCGGGTCTGATAATGCCAGTCGCGTGGTAATGCTGGCACCAGGTGCTGGGCGTGAAGGCATTGTCGATGCCGTACTTACCTGCGTACGTGAAAAGGCGGCAAATGCCTGTCCTCCGCTTATTGTGGGTGTAGGTGTTGGCGCAACTTTTGATAAGGTGGCAGGGCTGGCTAAGATGGCGCTTATGCGTCCTCTTAATCAGCCGACTGAAGATAAGGAAAATGCTGCATTCGAAGCCGAATTACTTGAAGCAATAAACGCTACAGGTATTGGCGCGGCTGCTCTTGGTGGTTCAACAACGGCGTTGGGGGTACGTGTGCAAACAGCGCCGTGTCATATTGCTGCGTTGCCCGTTGCAATTAATATGGGGTGCTCAGCTATGAGAAGAGGCACGTATGAGCTATAGCGAACCGAAGCGCCTTAGTCTTCCATTAAATCGCGAAGAACTTGCTCAGTTGCGTGCAGGCGATGCTTGTTTGCTAACTGGTGATTTGTTTACCCTTCGTGATGCTGGTCATATGCGCTTGCTTGCTGAAATGGATGCGCAGCAAAGCGAAGACCTGCCTTATGGCTTAGCTGAGCAAGCAATTTTCTATGCTGGGCCTACGCCCGCTGCTGCTGGTCGTCCCTTTGGGGCTATCGGACCAACTACTGCTTCTCGTATGGATTTCGCTGCGCCTCGTTTATACGATGCGGGCGTTGCAGCAACGGTAGGAAAAGGGGTTAGGTCTCAGGCGGTAATCGATGCATGCGTCCGCAATAAGGCAGTTTATTTTGTTACCGTTGGTGGCGCTGCTGCTTATCTTGCGAAGTGCGTTACTGCTTCCGAAACCTTAGCGTATGATGATTTAGGAACCGAGGCATTGCGACGTGTAACAGTCGTCGATTTCCCTGTGTTTGTCGGGGTCGATGTCCTTGGAAATGATATTTACGATATGGCTTGATATGCAAAACGAAAAAGGATTATTCATAACATTTGAAGGCGGCGATGGCGCCGGTAAGTCAACGCATCTGTTCTTTGTAGCAGAGGCGCTTCGTTCGCGTGGTGAAAAGGTCGTGTGCTTACGCGAACCAGGCGGAACCATCATTGGTGAGCAGTTGCGAAACACTGTGCTTGACCCTGGTAATTATGTAATGGCCGATGAATGCGAACTGCTTATTTATGAAGCAGCTCGCGCTCAGTTGGTTTCTCAGGTAATTCGCCCTGCTCTTGAAACTGGCTCTGTTGTTTTATGCGACCGCTTTGCTGATTCAACAGTTGCTTATCAGGCATACGGACGCGGTATCGATCGTGCGTTTATCGATCGCGCCAATCACTTTGCTTGCCAAGATATTTGGCCTGATCGCACCATTCTTATGATGACGGGTGGCGATGCAGAATGTGGTCTTGAACGCGCAACGCACGATAAGCATGCCGACCGACTTGAAATGGCTGGCGCTGATTTTCACGAGCGCGTAAATGCTGGTTATCTTGAATTAGCGAAGGAAGACCCCAATCGTATTCGAATGGTTGTTTCTGACCAGGGCAAGGCTGCTACAGCATGCAAGGTGTTTGCAGAGTTGTGCGACTTGTTCCCTTGGATGGCAGATACCTCGTTATGTACTGAAGAATATTTTGCTGAACTAGAACTCAAGCGTGATTTGATGGGGCGCAAGTAACGTGGCCGATGTTTTCGAGCAAATCTACGGTCAGCCTCGTGTTCGCGAGTTTTTAAGAACAAGCGTCGCAACTGAACATGTCACTCATGCGTACTTGTTTACTGGTCCTGCAGGGTCTAACAAGACGCAAGCTGCTTATGCACTTGCAGCAGCTCTTTTGTGTGAAGACGATGGCTGTGGTGCCTGCGATACTTGTAACCGGGTAGCACGTCGTAAACATCCAGATGTGCGGTATTACGCTCCTGAAGGTGCGGGCGGCTATCTTGTTGACCAGGTTCGTGAAATTGTGGCAGATACTTCACTTGCTCCTATTCAGTCGAAGCGAAAGATTTATATTCTCGATCGCGTTGACCTGTTTGGTACAAGTGCGGCTAATGCGTTTCTGAAAACACTTGAAGAACCGCCTAATGATGTTGTGCTTGTTCTTTTGGGACGTACGCGCGAAAGCGTGCTTCCAACTATTGTTTCACGCTGCTCGGTGGTTCCGTTTCGTCATATTCCCGCAAGCGAAGCCGCTGCTATTTTGTCGCAGCGTACAGGTGCTACTCCTGAGCTGGCAAAGATTGCAATTGAAGCCTGTGGCGGTTCAGTAACGCGTGGCATTGAATTCTTGAAATCAAACGAACGCCTTGCGTTTCGCAAGCGTGTGCTAGATGTCATTGCTCATCTAGGCCAGTCGGACATGTGGGATACGCTTACGCAAGCAAGCGAACTTGTTGTTCTTGCTAAGGCGCCGCTTGATACGGTGCGTGCAGCTCATGAAGCACAGTTGGCGGAAAATGCAGATTTCCTTGAGCGTTCGGCCATTAGGCAAATAGAAGCGCGCAACAAGCGCGAGCTATCTGCGAAAAGCGTTGAATCGTTCCGTCAAATTACGGCGATTATCTCTTCGTTTTTGCGTGATGTGCTTACCGTATGCGCTGGCGCTTCAGAACTTGTTATTAATTACGATGTATTGGCTGATATTGAAGAGGTTGCCGCTCGCACCGACGAGGCACGCGTTGCCAAGGCGTTGGGTGCTGTTCACGCATGTGACGAGGCTATCTCTTATAATGTATCACCTGAAACGTGCTTAGACGCGTTGTTGTTTGAGATTGGAGAGGCTCTGTATGGTACGCATAGCCCCTATTAGGTTGTCGTTTAATCCCAAAACCTTATGGTTTGATGCGGGTGATTTGCAATTAAGTGTTGGCGATGCAGTTGTTGTTACTACGGTTCGCGGTAGCGAATTTGGGCACGTATCCGACACTATCTTCGATATGGATATCGAAGATACAAAGAAGCTCAAGTCGCCTCTTAAGCCAGTTAAGCGCCTTGCTTCTGAAGAAGATATCGAGCGCGCAAAGGAAATGGAATCGCTTGCTCTTGAGGCGCTGCCTATTTTTAAAACGATGGCAGCTGAATCGGTTCCAGAAATGAATCCTATTGCCGTTGAATACTTGTTCGATGGCGATAAAGCAGTGTTCTATTTTGAATCAGAAGATCGCGTTGATTTCCGCGACCTTGTGCGTCGTTTGGCTTCAGAGTTTCATGTGCGCGTTGATATGAAGCAAATCGGCGTGCGTGACAGTGCTCGCATGGTTGGCGGTTTGGGTCATTGCGGTCAAGAACTGTGCTGCAGGCGCTTGGGCGGGGAATTTAATCCTGTTTCTATTCGCATGGCAAAAGAGCAGGATATGTCGCTTAACCCGCAGAAGATTTCGGGTGTATGCGGCCGCTTGATGTGCTGTCTGCGCTACGAGTTCGAAGCTTATAAAGACTTCCATAGCCGTGCACCGAAGAAGAATGCGCGCATCATAACGCCTGCTGGCGAAGGTAAAGTTGTCGATCTTGACGTTCCACGCGAGGTAATATCTATTAAGGTTGGCGATGAAAAGCCCGTTAAGGTTCCTCTTGCAGAAATGGAACCTATGCCTGATGGCTCACGTCCCAATGAAGTAGGCGAAGAGGCATGGGAACGCGCAACTGAACCTTCTGCTAATTCTCTCGATGTCGGCTTTAGCTTGTTTACCAGCGAACTTTCTGGTGAAGATAAGCTTGCCGAACCTGGCAAGCTTCGTCATGTACATGATGAAGAACCCGAGGCAAAGCCTTCGCGTTCTCGTCGTCGTCGCGGCGGTTCTTCTTCAGAATCTTCTGTTGCTGCAGTTGAAGAACAAGCACCGCAGCGCAAGCCGCGTCGTCGCCGTTCTACAACGGTAAAGTCCGATGGCAGCACGCAGGTAGAAAAACAGAGTCAGACCGAAAAGCAAGAAGCTGAACAGAAGACAAAAACGTCTTCACGTCGCCGTCGCAGTCGTTCATCAGCTGGAAAGCAGCAATCTTCAGCTAAACCAGCCGCAGAAGGACAAGTGCAGGGTTCAAAGGTTGGTCGTAATTCGTCAGGTATTCGAGCTAATCGTGCAGAATCGCGTGCGACTTCTGACGAAAATCAAAAGCAAGCAGGCTTAAATCATCGTCGACGCAGGCGTACGCGCAAACCTAACTCAAACGGTGAAAGCAAGGCGGAGTAAAGCTCTATGAATATTGATTACGCAGCATTAACTGACTTATATCAGCTAACTATGGCTCAGGGCTATGTCGAACATGGCATGGGCGAAACTCAAGCATGTTTTCACATGTACTTCCGCTCGTATCCATTCAAGGGGGGCTATGCTATCGCCTGTGGTATGGATCAGCTGGCTGAATTGGTTGAAACGTACGGGTTTACCGATGAGGACATTACCTATCTTGCAAAACTAGATGCCCCAGGTGGGGGAAAGCTGTTCAGCGAAAGCTTTTTGGACTATCTTGCCAATTTTCAGCTATCCGTGAATATCGATGCTGTTCAAGAAGGAACTCCAGTCTTTCCGAACGAACCGCTTGTTCGCGTTACGGGCCCAATCCTTGAGTGCCAGCTTATCGAAACACCGCTTTTGAACTGCGTGAATTTTGAAACGCTTGTTGCCACTAAGGCTGCTCGTGTATGCCAGGCTGCTGAATCTCCTGTGGCGGAATTTGGCTTGCGTCGTGCGCAGGGTGCAGCAGGTGGTGTGTGGGCTAGTCGCGCTGCTGTTGTTGGTGGATGTGCTTCAACTTCCAATGTCTTGGCTGGTCGTATGTTCGATATTCCTGTTTCGGGCACACATGCTCACTCGTGGGTTATGTCGTTCCCAGACGAACTTACTGCCTTCCGTGCGTATGCCCAGTCGTTCCCGAATAACTGTGTTCTGTTGGTTGATACGTACGATGTCGAACAAGGTGTACGAAACGCCATTACGGTTGGTCTTGAAATGCGCGAACGTGGTGAACGCCTTATGGGTATTCGTATCGACTCGGGCGACTTAACCTGGCTTTCTAAGATGGCCCGTCGCATGCTTGATGAAGCAGGACTTACTGATTGCGGCATTGTTTTGTCAAACGACTTAGATGAATACACCATTCGCTCGATTCGCCAAGAAGGCGTTGATGTCATGAGTTGGGGTGTTGGTACAAAGCTTGCTTGTGCTTATGATCAGCCAACGCTTGGTGGTGTTTATAAGTTGTCGTGCACGCGAAAGAGCGGCGACGACGAATGGATTGATCACCTTAAGATTAGCGAGTCTGTCCAGAAGCTTACGACTCCAGGTGTATTGGATGTTCGCCGCTATTATGACGAAACTGGTCATATTGCTGGCGATATGGTGTTTGATACTAATGCAGAGGTAAACGACGAAGAGGTTATCGTTGATCCTTACGATGGTCTTCGTCGCAAAAAGCTGCATGGTAAACGATTTGAAACCTTATTGAAGCCGCTTGCGCGCAACGGGAAGTGCGTTTTGGAAGCTGATGCGCGTAATGCAATTGCAGCACGCGAACGTACGCGTGCGGGTTTAGAAACGCTTGATGAAACTCAAAAGCGTCTGCTTAATCCGCATACGTATCCCGTTGGTCTAGAACGTGGGCTTTTTGAGCGTCGAAGTGCACTTGTCGCGAAAATGCGGGGTTTTGAATAGGAAATAATGAATAGCTCGCTAACAAGGTAGCATTTCATTAAAAGGCTTGCGTAGTACTGGTCCGAGGGGGACGGCAAATGATTCGCATTGTTACTGATTCAACAGCTTCGATTCCGCACGATATTGCGGTTAATAATAATATCGAGGTCATCACACTGTATTTGAACTACAAAGGCGTTGAATACGAAGACGCGACCATGGATATCGACGACTTTTATCGTGATATTTACGAAATGGTTGATGATATTCCTAAATCAAGCCAACCTTCTCAGTCTCAGCTTGAAGAACTGTTTGAAAAAATTGCTGAAGACGGCGACGAGCTGTTGGGAATTTTTATTGGTTCTAAGATGTCGGGTTCGGTTGACGGTGCTCTTCGTGCTGCTCGTAGTGTGGAATCGCATCATGCCGATTTTAAATTCCGCATTGTCGATTCTATGTCGAACAGCTTCGATGAAGCTTGGGCGGTATTTGCAGCAGTAGGTGGCCGTGATGCAGGTTGTACGCTTGATCAGTGTTGCGAACTTGCTCAACGTGCGATTGTTTCTTCAAGGTGGCTTTTCACTCCTGAATCGTTGCGCTTTTTGCAGGCAGGGGGTCGTATTGGTAATGCGGCAGCCCTGGTTGGTAACCTTATGAAATTGTGCCCAATCTTTACAGTGTACGATGGCTTAACTACCACCTTTGCAAAGGTAAGAACACAAAAGAAGGCGCTTGCAAAGATTGCCGAAAAACTGCGCGAAGATGTTGAAGAATACGGCCTTAAAAACATTGTTGTTCATTACATTGGGTCCCCTGATCAAGCAAGAGTTTGGGCCCGTGAAATTATCGAGCCGATTGTTGGTAAAGAAGTACCCGTAATCCCTGTTAGTCCTGTTATCGGGCTTCATGTGGGGCCTGCAATAGGCGTTGTGTATGAATGCCTTGAAGCTTTGCCTGGTAAGCTTTCGGTGAATCCGGCAACGCTGGTGTATGCTTCGTAAGTACTGATTATTCTTTGATAAGTCGGCAGAGGAGGCCCTTGTGCCCGACGTGAAATGTAATGTGATTATTGATTCGTGCTGCGATTTGCCGCGCGAGGTTATAAATGTGCCTGGTGTCGAACTCTTGCAGTTCCCGTTTATGATTGATGGGGAAGAGCATTTCGATGACATGTTCGAGTCCATGCCGTCGCGTGAGTTTTATGCACGCATGCGTAAGGGAGCAGATGTCTCGACAGCTCAAATTCCAATTACTGTAATTACCGAATCATTTCAGCGTGCTATCGAAAGTGGTATTCCTACGGTCTACCTTGGTTTCTCCAGTGGTCTTTCGGGTACGTTTGGCACTATTGAAATGATTCGCGACCAGCTTATTGCCGAGCACCCTGAAGCCGAGCTGTACGTTGTCGACACTCGCTTAGCTTCTATTGCAGAAGGCCTGCTTGTCTACGAAGCTATTCGTCAGCGCGCTCAGGGCCTTACGGCTGCTGAATTAGCTGCGTGGGCTAACGAGGCGCGATTCTACGTTAACGAATTCTTTACTCTTGACGAGCTTGAATGGCTGCGTAAGGGTGGTCGTATTCCATCTTCTGTTGCTTTTGCTGGCAGCAAGCTTGATGTTAAGCCCATGCTTGACATTTCGCTTGATGGCAAGCTTTCTCTTTCAGGTGTTGCTCGTGGTCGCAAGAAGGGTATTCGTCAGCTTGCGGAATTCTATCGCCGTCGCGCTTCTGAATTAGGGTGCGGCTCTCATATTGTTATCGGTAGTGCCGATTGTCCGAAAGACGTTGAACGTCTAAAGGATGAACTGGTGAAGATTGATGACACCGTGCTGTTCCTTGAAACGTCTATTGGTCCCGTTATTGGAAGCCATGTTGGCCCCGGCATGCTCGCCATTGCCTTTATGGGCCAAGACGCACGTGAAGATCTTTCGGTATCCGACAGGATTGCAAAGAAGGTTCGCTCGAAAGAGTAGGCGTCCAATGTGACAAAGGCTCAGGGCTTTTGTCATATTCGAAGAGGAGTTGAAGCATGCCAAAGTATGCGTTTTTTGGCCACGAGACCATTGGCCAACATGTTGCTCGTTGTCTAAACCCGCTTGGTTGGGAAGCTGTCACTGATGCGGCAGCAGCTGGGGTGGTGTTTACTTACTTCACGTCCGCAACAGCGCTTGAAGATGCTTATTTCGATGAAGATGGGTTAGTTAAACGTTCTAAAACTGGAACGTTGTTTGTTGACCTCTCTCCAACAACGCCTGCGTTTGCTCGCGAACTTTCCGCGATTGCTACGGTAAATGACCTTCGCCCTGTCGAGGCACCGCTTTCCGTTCTTAATCCTGTTGCGGCTGATGCTTTTGGTTCGCTTGATAACCTGATGTGTTACGTCGCTGGTGAAAAAGACGACGTTGATGAAGTCATTGATGTAATTGAAACGATTGCAGGTAAGGTTGAACGTACTGGCTTGGCTGGTACTGCTCAGGTTGCCAAGGTTACTCATACTATTCAAACAGCAGCTCTTGTGGCTTGCAGTGTTGAATCGGAAGCGTTTGCAAGGGCTGTACGTCAGGCTTCAACATCGCTTGATGGTATTGATGAGAAGGTTCGCAGTGCTTATGCAGGTATTGTCCCGCTTATAGCAGCAGCTTCGACAGATTCTTTCGAGGGAAGCTACACTATCGAAATGTTTATGGCGGAAGTAGCCGCTGCGATGACAGCTGCAGATGATGTTGAACTCATTTTGCCTCAGCTCGAATCAGTAATGCATCTACTCGAGGTAATCGCTGTGATTGGTGGTGCAGATAAGTCGCCCGCTGCCTTGGCTCTTATGTATCGTGAGGAAGCTGCAAGCGCTGCGGCGGGGCTTGATTGGACGCGTGCCGAAGGGCTTTTCTCAGATTATGACCATGATCATGCCCACGAGGTAGATGACGAATTCGGATACGATGACGACTATGGCATCTACGGTGGGCTTGGTGGATACTCTGCAAACTAGTCCTTGTAACCTTTGTCCGCACTTGTGTGGCGCGCGTAGGTCAGAAGGTCAATCAGGGGTATGCGGTGCAACTGAAGAAATTCTAGTTGCTCGTGCTGCGCTTCATTTTTGGGAAGAACCTCCTCTTTCAGGGTCTTCGGGTAGTGGTGCGGTTTTCTTTAGTCATTGTCCTTTGCGGTGCGTCTATTGCCAGAATTCTGAAATTGCAGCTGGTCGCGCAGGGCTTGAGATAACTCCTCAGCGACTTGCAGAAATCTGTCTTAATCTGCAAAGTCAAGGCGCTTTGAATATCAACTTTGTCACGCCCACTCATTACAGCGTTGCTATTCGTGATGCAGTGATTCAGGCACGAGAACTCGGTTTAACCCTTCCTGTAGTATGGAATACTTCAAGTTACGAAAGGGTAGAGGTAGTTCAAGAGCTTGTTAGTACCGTAGATGTATGGCTTGCTGATTACAAGTATGCTGGTGCTGCTCTTGCGAAAAGGTATTCGAAGGCACCAGACTATCCGGAAGTGGCATTAGCTGCTATTCACGCCATGATTGACCAGACGGGTGAGGCAGCTTTCGATGAATACCAGGGCCAAGAACGTATGACGCGGGGTGTCGTTGTTCGTCATCTTATTCTACCAGGCGCACTTAATCAATCTAAGCGTGCGCTTCAGCTGCTTTGGAATGAGTTTGGCAGCAGCGTTTTGTATTCCATCATGAATCAGTACACGCCTGTGCTGCCTGAATCTGTTCAGCAGCGTTATCCCGAACTAGCCGCACGCGTATCTGATTCTGACTACGAAGAACTCTTAGACTTTGCAGACTCATTGGGTATGGAAGACTATTTCTGGCAAGAAGGTCCAGCTGCTCTTGAAAGCTTTATTCCTGCCTGGGATGGCACAGGGTTATAAGCGGATCTTTGTTGCTTGCATAATAATGTTTGCTAATCATTGACAGCGAACACCTGTTTGTATTAGACTGGTCTTAATAGGCGAACAGGTGTGCGTATGGATTTACTAGAAAAACTCGAAGTTCTAGCTGATGCGGCAAAATATGATGTCGCGTGTACTTCTTCAGGGTCTAGTCGCGGGGCCGTGCGCGGCAAATTAGGTGCTACACAATCAGCGGGTTGCTGTCATAGTTTTACGGCTGATGGGCGCTGCATTAGTTTGCTTAAGCTACTCATGACAAATGTCTGTGTGTACGATTGCGCCTATTGTTCATGTCGGCGTTCTAATGAAATAAAGCGCGCTTCGTTTTCCCCAGTCGAGCTAGCAGATCTTACTATCGATTTCTATCGGCGTAACTACATTGAAGGTCTGTTTCTAAGTTCGGGTGTATTACAGACGCCTGACTATACAACCGAACTCATGATTGAAACCCTGCGAATACTGCGAGAGGAACGGGGCTTCCGTGGGTATATCCATGCAAAGACGGTTCCAGGAACGTCACCCGAACTAATCGACCGCTTAGGCCGCTTGGCTGATCGTTTGTCGGTAAATCTTGAACTGCCGTCACAGGAAAGTCTGTCTTTGCTTGCTCCGCAGAAAAGTAAGCAAAACATATTGGCTCCTATGCGGCAAATCGCTGAAAGCATTACCGAAGACAAGGAATCTCGGGCGCTTGCAAAACGTAAGAGTGTCTTTAATGCTGGTAGTATCCAGCGCGTTTCATCTCGCTATCCTTTTTCGCCTGCAGGTCAGTCAACGCAGATGATAGTTGGCGCATCTCCCGAATCAGATTTTCAGATTCTTTCTTTATCAGCTGCGCTGTATCGCAGCATGTCGCTTAAGCGCGTGTTCTTTAGCGCTTATATGCCTGTAAACGATGATGTGCGGCTGCCTAAAACTAGTGCCGTACAGTTAAACCGTGAACATCGTTTGTACCAGGCCGATTGGCTTATGCGGTTTTACCAATTTGATGTAACAGAAATCATCGACAGCAAGCATCCTTTTCTTGATCCTCTTGTCGACCCTAAAGCTAACTGGGCTCTCAATCATTTGGATTTGTTTCCTATCGAAGTTAATACAGCGCCTTATGAAGTGCTCTTACGTGTTCCGGGTATTGGGGTTAAAGGCGCGCAATCAATTGTGAAAGCTCGTAAAACTGCTATGCTCCGAGAAAGCCAGTTGCGCAAGTTGGGGATTGCCTATAAACGCGCTCGCTACTTTATTACGTGTAACGGCGTGTATGCTGGTCAAGGTGTTGTATTCGATCGCGATTCTATCCGTTCGCGATTGGCTACTCCTATTCATGGGGGCAATCATGGCCGACGCGCCGATAAAGCTTTACCCAACCAGTTATCGCTCTTTGAAGAAGCTAGCCCCGAACTTCCTGCTTCTACGTTGCAAGCCCAGGCCCTCGTACAATTCCAACAAAGTCAGCAGCTGTATGCTCTCGAAACTAAAAGACAACCTGCTCTTTTGTCTCAAGATTTAGCTCACTCGTGGGGTTTGTCATGATGTACGTAAAAGAATTGCCGCTCAATCATGTCGCTTATCTCTACGATGGTTCTCTAGAAGGCTTACTATCTGCAGTTTTTCTTGCCTACGAGCGTCATGAAACACCTGAAGATATCGTTTGCGAATCTCGATACCAACCCCGGCTCATGCAAAGTGTTATTCAGGTTACTACCGACTATGGTCGGGCCAATCGTGTTCGCAAGGGCGTGCAGTGTTCCGTCGGGAATCGTGCATTCGATGCTCTTATGTATGCTTCTACCTGCGATGATTACGATATGGGGATTATTGTTTTTAGATTTATTCGCTATGTTATGGCTCGTCCTAGCTTTTTGAAAAAGCATCCAGTTCTTGAAGAACAATCAAATCCTGTGGTTGCTGATGTTCTGCGTCTAGAAAAGTATGCGCTTAATGAAACGGAACGCATGCGACAATTCGTGCGGTTTTCTCACCTCGAAAACGGGGTATGGTATGCGCGTATTAATCCCAATGCTTCAGTAATTCCGTTAATCATGGGGTATTTCGCTTCGCGTTTAAACGATCAAGCTTTCATTATTTATGACGAAACACACCATTTGGCAGGTATGTACAACGGCCATAGCTGGCAACTTGCTTTAGGGGATGCAGTTCAGGTGCCTAATGCTACGAATCATGACCAGCTCATGCAGAAGGCGTGGCAGCGTTTCTATGAATCTCTTTCAATCGATGCTAGGTACAATCCCGAACTTCGCCGCCATTTTATGCCTGTTCGGTTCTGGCAGAATTTAACTGAAATGCAGCCGAAGGCACGGTAATTCGATAGTGTTACTTATCGAAAATCTTTCACACTTTTCCAGTTTTAGGTCTTTTTAATCAAGTTTCTTATGCTAGTGTTATCGCGCCAAAATTCGTAACACTAGTAAGGAGACTAAATTGAGCACGCATTCGGCAGCTCAGAAGATTGCTCAGTATTGGGATGACCGTGCATCAACCTTCGACGCTGATCACGATACCGAAGATAAAGATGCGTGGAGGTCAGTTCTTTCATGTTTGCTTGGGTTTAATCGCTCGAAGAACGTGTTAGATATCGGCGTAGGGTCGGGCTTCATAGCAAATATGACTTCTGGCCTTGGCTTTCCATCTGTTGGTGTTGATATTTCAACGGGCATGATGGAATACGGCGTTCGTCATGCTGAAGAAGATGGGGTAGGCACGTTCTTTCTTGAAGTGCATGAGACGAACCTTCCGTTTATGAGTGCATCGGTCGACAACATTGTTAATTGTCGTCTTATTTGGACCATGATTGCATCCGACGAAATGCTCGCTGAATGGATGCGTGTTCTGCGTCCCGGTGGCCAAGTTCTTTGTTTCAATCGACTTGACCCTGTTGAGGGCCTGAAAAGCTTGGATGGCAAGCGATTTGATTACGGCGATGACGAGGTGCGCGAAGCATTGGACGTTGACCAATCAACGACGGCAGAGCTAATCGATTTGTTTGTCCGCAATGGCTATGAAGACGTGCATGTTGAGCATCTTCCAGGCTTAACACGTCCGGGTTTTGATTACCAAGACTGGTATGTCCTTATTGCTGTTAAGCCTTCATAAGCTAGCTGTTAGTCAATCAGAAATTGGGCAACATCCAACTTAATTATTTGGATTCTTGCTTCCGAAGATAAGGGAAGTTGAGAAGAGATAGAAAAGAAAGAAAAAGGAGGAAGAATGAGGGGTATTAAGAAGGCAAAGTGGTCTCAGATTGCCGCTCTTGTCTTTGCGTGTATGTTTGCTGGTTGCATGCTGGCAGCATGTGGAGGCAATGCATCTTCAAGCAGTGCTTCAGCTGCAAGTAGCTCTGCTGGGCAGCAAACTGAAAACGAATTGCGTATTGCGTTTCCATCAACTTTGACGTCGCTGGATGTAACCGATGGTGACGGCGCAACTATGTTGAAGGAAGTTGGCGGTGTTGTAGAGACGCTGGTCAATGTTGACTCTGACTTCCAGCTTCAGCCGTCTTTGGCAGTTTCTTGGGAACGTGTTGACGATTTAACGTGGAACATCAAGCTTCGCGAAAACGTTAAGTTCCATGATGGTACTGATTTCAATGCGGAAGCCGTAAAGTGGTGCTTCGACCGTTCACTTGCTGACAATACAAGCTATGGCTTTGGCGGTGTTACGCATATTGCTGCTGTTGATGTTATTGATGATCACACTGTCAAGATTACCACCAGCGTTCCTACGGGTGAGCTTCCTGAAGGTCTGACGAATGTTGCTGCTGCAATTGTTGCGCCGTCTTCTGTCGATGCAAGTGGCAACTTTGTTAAGCCGGTAGGCACTGGTTACTTCCAGTATGAAAGCTTTGATGCTTCTACGGGTATCTTTGATTGTGTGAAGTTTGACGACTACTGGGGAGGTCCTCAGGACAGCTCTGTCACCAAGCGTCACATTGTTTCGATGGCTGATGCTAATACGCGTTCGCTGGCTGTTCTGAACGGTGAAATTGACATTGCTACTGACATTCCGTTCTCGGATCTTCAGACGCTTAAGGACAGCACTGACGTTACCGTGAAGCAGTTCAACACAGCGCGCGTGTATTTCTACACCATCAATACCAACAAGGAATACCTGAAGGATGTTAAGGTTCGTCAGGCTCTTCTGAAGTCGCTGAATATCGACGAAATTGTAAACAACGGTCTTATGGGTGTCGGTGGTGTACCGAACGGCATTTTCATGGATTCAGTTCCTTGGAATAATCCTGATGTAACCAAGTATTCCTATGACGTTGAAGCTGCAAAGAAGGCTCTTGACGAGGCAGGTTTTGTCGACGTTGATGGCGACGGTATGCGTGAATACAATGGTCAAAAGGTTCAGCTGACGCTCATCTGTGGTTCTCGTCGCCCGGGCAACCCGATTATTGTTCAGGAAACGCAGGGCTTCTTTAGCCAGATTGGCGTTGATGCGCAGGTACAGGTTCTGGCTGGTAGCGCTATGAGCGATGCTCTTTCCAGTGGTGCTTGGGATTTCTATCTGGATTCTGCGGCAACCGGCTATGTGCCTTCGGCTTCGTATTACCTTAACCAGTACTACACTTCGACCAGCACGAATATGCAGCGCGCTGGCTTCTCGAATCCTGAAATTGACACCATCATTGCGCAGTGCACAAGCCTGCAGGCAGGTGATGAAAAGAACGAGGTAAGCAAGAAGGCTCAGGCTCTTGGCCAGGATGATGCAGTGGTTTACACGGTTGCTCTGTATGGTGCAGTGTTTGGCTTGAACCCGAATATTACGGGCTTTAGCTACAGCGCTGCTGTACATGACTTCATCGTGCCTTACACCACGGATATCACGAGGTAAAGGCTTACTAGGGTGTTTAAGCGAGCGGGGGTTAACCCTCGCTCGCATCTTTTGTTTTAAGTAATAAGGATTGCGATGGGACGATATCTCATTCGAAGATTGCTCACGATTATCGTGGTGCTTTGGGCTGTTGCGACGTTAACGTATCTAATGGTTCATGTGTCACCTGGCGATGCTGCCGAGCTTATCATCATTCAAACATACGGCGTCGAGGCGGTAAGTCCCGAAGCGTTAGCAACAGTTACGCAAAAATTCGATTTAGATCGTCCGTTCCTTGAACAATACGGTGAATGGCTGGCTGGGGTGTTTACAGGGAATTTCGGTATTTCCTATAAGTACAACAGGCCTGTCATTGATATGCTGGCCGCTCGAATTCCCAATACGGTGTATTTGGGTTCGGTTTCGCTTTTGATAGCTATCGTGCTAGGAATTCCCTTTGGAATCATTAGCGCTATACGTCGCAATGGAATTATTGACCACGTAACGCGACTCATTACGCTATTCCTTTCTTCCTTCCCGGGCTTTTGGGTAGGTCTTATGTTGGTCATAATATTTTCCATTCAGCTTGGGTGGTTTCCGACGAGCGGCCTCAATAAGCCAACTAGCATTGTGCTTCCCGCTATAACGCTTTCAATTGGCACAACGGCTTCAATAACTCGTATGATGCGAACGAGCATGCTAGATGTGCTTGGTCAGGAATACATGACTGTAGCTCGCGCAAAAGGTCTTTCGCGCTGGAAAATCATAGTTAAGCACGGACTTCGCAATGCTTTACCGCCAATCATCACTGTTATAGCTTTAGCTATTGGCCATATATTGGGCGGCGCAGTTGTTATTGAGACGATTTTTGCTTGGCCTGGGGTTGGCGATCTTTTTAACAATGCAGTTCTTTCAAAAGATCTGCCCATGATTGAGGGCTGCGTCATTCTTATGGCCTTTGGATATGCGTTTGCGAATCTTGTAGCCGATGTTATTTACGCCTGGGTAGACCCGCGTGTAAAGAACGGTTTGCATTCGTCGACATCGGTAGCGTGATAATAATGTATTCATTCTTACGTTTCTTTACAGACCTAAACCGCAAGAACACTACGTTGTTGGTTGGCGGCGTTATGGTGATTGTATTCATCATTGTTGCAGTGTTTGCGCCACTGATTGAACTTCATGATCCAACGCTTATGCAGTCGTCAAATCAATTCATTGCACCATGTTTGGAATATCCCTTTGGAACAGATAATTTGGGGCGCTGTATTTTTAGTCGCGTAGTAGAAGGGTCGCGCATCTCGCTTGTTACAGCTTCCTTCGTTGTCTTGTTTGGGGCGGTACTGGGAAGCGCTATTGGTCTGATTGCGGGTTTTGCAGGTGGTGCAATCGATGGCTTCCTAATGCGTGCAACCGATGTGTTCTTGGCGTTTCCAACTATAGTTTTTGCGCTGGCAGTTTCGACCGTACTTGGTACTGGTGAAATTAACCTCATCATTGCCTTAATGTGCATTCACTGGACGCGTTATGCTCGTCTGGTTCGTGGTGAAGTTGTTTTACTTCGCAGCGAAGAGTTCATTGAATCAGCTCGTGCGATTGGAAACTCGTCGTGGCGTATTGCGTTTCGCTATCTGATTCCTTCGGTTGCTTCGAAGGTTATCGTCATGATGTCGCTTGATTTAGGGTCGGTCATTTTATTCTGCTCGTCTTTAAGCTTCCTTGGTTTGGGCGCACAGCCGCCCTCTCCTGACTGGGGTGCCATGATTAGCGATGGGCGTGACTATTTACGATTCGCTCCGTGGATGTCGTTTTTCCCAGGCCTTGCAATTGCAATTTGCGCAGTGGGGTTCAATCTTTTGGGCGACGGTATTCGTGACTTAACCGATCCACGCATGCGCGAGCATGCCGTTATGGAGTAGTGCAATGATTCGCAGCAGAATGGATACCGCTCGTAATACCGAGGCTTTAGAAAAGCGTTCAAAAAAGAATAAAGATGCTTTTAAAGCGTTAATTAATAACGAACCAAATTGGGACTCTAATCAGCCGCTTCTATCGATTCAAAACTTGAACGTTAGTTTCTTGGTTGGGCGAAAATTGATTTCTATTGTGCGGGATTTAAGCCTTGATATCATGCCAAATAGCGTTGTGTGCATCGTGGGCGAAACAGGTTGCGGGAAATCAGTTACTGCTTCAGCTGCTCTTCATTTGTTGCCTGACAATGCGCAGGTAGGCGGTTCGATACTTTTCAAGGGTGTCGAAATTAGCAGCTTAAGCGATGACGAGTTTCGTCATTTGCGTGGTTCGCGCCTGATGAATATTCCTCAGAATCCAACGACGTCGC
Organism: Eggerthellaceae bacterium; assembly: GCA_045629845.1. GTDB lineage: Bacteria > Actinomycetota > Coriobacteriia > Coriobacteriales > Eggerthellaceae > UBA9715. Next base: position 20,249 of record JAZQRZ010000176.1, read on the forward strand.
TTGATCCTCTTATGCGGGTGGGGCCTCAAGTAGCCGAATGCACTGATTCGCTTGATGACTTGACTGACGAAAAGGTTAGTCGTTCACAACGAAAGAGGGCAGTAAAGGAACAGGTTGTAGAGCTCTTTCAAAGACTGAGGCTTCCCAGTCCGAAAACTACATACCGTCGTTATCCTTCAGAGCTTTCAGGCGGTATGAATCAGCGTGTACTTATTTCTATGGGCGCAATTGCACATCCTGATTTGCTTGTGGTTGACGAACCAACAAAGGCTATCGACTGGTCTTTACGTCGCGATGTTCTTGAAATGCTTCGCAGTCTTAAAACCGCTACATCGTGCGCCATGATGCTTATTACTCATGATATTCCGCTTGCTCGTCATATTGCTGATCAAGTTGCGGTTATGTATGCAGGACGCATTGTTGAATTGGGTACTCCAGATCAGGTGTTGAGTAAGCCGCTTCACCCTTATACCCAGGGACTTTTGAACTCGCTCCCAGAAAATGGTTTTCAGGCAATGGAAGGATTCATGCCGTCATTTGATGACTTGCCAAGTGGTTGTGCTTTTTGGACGCGTTGTCCTTATGCAACAGAAGTCTGCAAATCAACCATCCCAGAAGCGAAGAAAGAAGGCGTCAGGGCTGTATGTTGCCATCATCCTTTGAGTGAAGGGGGTGTGCAATGAGTACTTTGCTTGAAGTGAAGGACGTTTCCAAGTCGTATTCGTCTGGTTTTTGGGGGAAAGAAAAAACTCTTGCTGTTAATCGGGTTAGTCTTTCGATTGAAGAGGGCCAGATTTATGGTCTGATTGGTGGTAGTGGTAGCGGCAAAACAACGCTTTCTCGCATAATCATGGGTTTCATCAAGCCTGATTCAGGCGATGTCTTATACGAAGGGAATAGCCTTTTAAAACTGAATCATTCACAGTGGCGTTCTTTGCGCAAAGATGTGCAAATGATTTTCCAGAACCCTCAAAAAGCCTTTAATCCGCGCTTTTCGGTGTACGAATGCTGTGCTGAACCCATTAGGCTTTTTAACTTGGCATCAAGCCAAGAAGAAGAGCGTCGTATGGTGTACGACATGCTTGATTCGGTTGGTGTGACTAAAGATCAAATGAACAAATACCCCCACGAGATTAGTGGTGGCCAAGCGCAACGCGTCGCAATTGTGCGAGCCTTAGTGCTTCAGCCGAAGCTTCTGATCTGTGATGAACCAACGTCGATGCTTGACGTGTCGGTTCAGGCGCAAATTATTGATATCTTGAAGCATGTTAATTCAGATACTGGCTGTGCCATGCTGTTTATATCCCATGACCTGGATGTTGTTCGACATTTATGCGAGTGTGTAACTGTTATGCATCAGGGCCAAGTTGTAGAAAGCGGCCCGTCAGATACGGTATTCGATAATCCGCAAAGCGACTTCGCAAAAAGTCTTTTGGTTGCCGCTTTGTAAGCAGTTTGTCTAAGCTTTTCTCGGTTGCGGATTGCTGTGCTACAATTCATCTGCGATTTGCCAGCGTGGCTCAACGGTAGAGCAACTGATTTGTAATCAGTGGGTTGCGGGTTCGATTCCTGTCGCTGGCTCCACGCATAATCGGGCGTGGCCTCCGTGGCTACGCCCTTTCTATAGCGAAAGGTCACTTCATGGAACAATACAAGCAAGAGTTCATTGAGTTCATGGTCGAATCTGATGTACTGAAGTTTGGTGAGTTCACACTAAAAAGTGGTCGTAAATCCCCGTTCTTTATGAATGCTGGTGCTTATACGACGGGCGAACAACTTCATCGCTTAGGTCTGTATTATGCGCAGGCAATCAAAGAGAATTTTGGCCTTGATTTTGACGTTGTATTTGGTCCTGCTTATAAAGG
>JAZQRZ010000177.1:0-4214 GCA_045629845.1 Eggerthellaceae bacterium
GGTTGAAGGCATGCATATGCTTCCTCTTCAGCCAGTTTTGGGGCCCTTGCGTTGCTCAGATAACGATGTCAAATTTACACGTGAACTTGATAACATTCGTGTTCGCTGTCGTGTTTCGTTGGTGCGCTCTCATGGTAACGAGCGGGCTCATGTTGTTATCGAACGCGGCGAACTCATGTTCCGCAAGTATGGTGTGTCGGGCATTTGTATTTACGATTTGTCACGCAGTTTCCAACCAGGCGATTCTTTAAGCATTAATTTCTTGCCCGATTTTGATCCCTTCGAACCGCAAGAAGTCGAAGCATTTTTGACTGAACGTCGCTCGTCGTTAGCGGCGCGCTTTGGCGAAGACCTTACTTACGAGGATATGCTGCGCGGTTTATTGCTGCCGCGTGTGTCAGAAGCCTTGTTAAAGCGTGCTGGCATCCGCCCAGATACGCCGTGTTCTACCGAAAGAATTCCCAATTTGGTAAGCATGTTAACGATGTGCAGCTTAGGCATTGAAGGTATAGCTGATGCTGATCAATGCCAGGTGCGCCGGGGTGGTCTTGATGTCGCATGCTTTATTCCACACACCATGGAAGCGCATGATGTGTCAGGTTTGTATGCCGTGGGCGAGGCGCTTGATGTAGATGGTCCTTGCGGTGGTTATAACCTGCATTGGGCTTGGTCAAGTGGCCTCATTGCGGGAAAAGCTGCTGTTGAACGTATGATGTAACGCGATGCGCGTTGCCTTGAAAGGAATGGAATGATCGAGGTATCAAACGTACGCGTACCACTCGAGGCAGGCTTGCCAAATGGTGAAAGCACGCTGCGAGCAAGTGCCGCTTCGGCACTTGGTGTTAAGGCTGGAAGTCTTGGCGAAGTAAAACTACTTCGCCGCAGTGTTGATGCCCGAAAAGATACCGTTCGTTTTGTTGCAACGCTGGCGGTAGAAGTGGATGAATCGCTAATCAAGCCAGCAAAGGGTGTGGCAGTTAAGCCTTACGTACCGTATCAGCCACTTTCAATTCCGCAGGTGCAACTTAATAAAGATAGTTCGCGTCCTGTTGTTGTGGGTACAGGTCCTGCTGGTTTATTTGCAGCTTTGTATTTAGCGCGTTCTGGTTTGCGTCCGCTTGTTATCGAGCGGGGCGGTGATGTTGATGAACGCGTGAAAGCAATCGATGCTTTTGATTCGGGTCAGAATCTAGATTTGGCAACTAACGTGCAGTTTGGCGAAGGCGGTGCTGGCACGTTTTCAGACGGCAAGCTAACGACGGGTACTAAAAGTCCCTTTGCACGTCATGTGCTGCAATGGTTTGTTGATGCGGGTGCGCCCGAAGAAATACTGTGGCAAGCAAAACCTCATATTGGAACTGACAAACTGGTCGATGTCGTGCGAACTATGCGCAAGCAAATCGAAGAAGCGGGCGGCGAAGTTCAGTTCCATACCAAGCTTACCGAGGTTCATTTTGATGAGCAGGGTCACCTTTCCGAAATTGAGGCGGAAAAGAATCAAGGTCTTGTTCATATTCCGTGCGATACATTGGTGCTTGCGTGTGGGCATTCGGCGCGCGATACCTTCCGTATGTTGCAGCGTGCCAACCTTGAAATGCAACCTAAGGCGTTTTCGGTGGGCGTGCGTATTGAACACTTGCAGTCCACTATCGACAAGGCTCAGTACGGAAAGGCTGCTGGTCATCCCGCGCTTGGCGCCGCTGATTACAAGCTGGTTGTCCACTTACCCAACGGGCGAAGCGTGTATACCTTCTGTATGTGCCCTGGTGGTGAAGTGGTCGCGGCTGCCAGTGAAGAATTCGGTGTAGTTGTTAACGGCATGAGCCGTTTTGCGCGCGATGGCGAAAACGCTAATGCGGCGCTTTTGGTGGGTATTTCGCCTGATGATTTCCGCAGCAGCGATCCTTTGGCTGGTACGGTGTTTCAGCGCCGCATCGAACAAGCTGCTTATGGTGAAGCAACTGAAATGGGTGGCGAGCCGTGGCAAGCACCTGCACAAACAGTTGGTGATTTTCTTAAAGATACGGCGGGTAATGCCTCAAAAACAGTTAAGCCTAGTTATGCGCGTGGTGTCGTGTGGTGTGACTTGCGCGAAATCCTGCCTGAATTTGTTACCGATGCTATGGCTGAAGCTATTCCGTTGCTCGACAAGAAGCTGCGCGGCTTTGCTAATCCCGATGCGGTTATGACAGGTGTTGAAACGCGCAGTTCAAGTCCTGTACGCATAGTGCGCAGCGATGATACGTTGCAAGCTCGCGTGCGCATTGCAAAGCGAAAGGTGCGTGCTCGTGATGCTGCTCGTGGTCACGGGTTGCGTGCGGGTGACGAAGTGCTTCACGAAAACACAGGTATTTTCCCAGCGGGCGAAGGTCCAGGCTATGCTGGGGGTATTATGAGTGCAGCTGTTGATGGGTTGCGTGTTGCTGAATGCATTGTGCAAGATTTCATTAACGAAGGGGTGGGTCATGAGCACTGATATGTTTGTCGCGGCGATTGACGCATTGAAAGAGGGGAAGCCGATTGCGTTTCCGACCGACACGGTGTACGGCATTGGTGTCGCGGTTGATTTTGCGGAATCGCCTCAGGCGCTGTATGACATTAAACAGCGCGATGAAGAACGTCCCATCGCATGGCTTGTTGATGGTATTGAAGCGCTTGATGAATACGGTGTCGACGTTCCACAGCGTGCTTATGAATTGGCTCAGCGTCACTGGCCTGGTGCTTTAACCATTGTTGTAAAAGCATCAGACGCAGTCCCTGAAGCATTTCGTGCATCCAATGGAACAATTGGTTTGCGCATGCCTGATAGCAATGCGGCCTTGCGTTTAATCCGCGTTGTTGGTCCTTTGGCTACTTCGTCAGCCAATATCTCGGGGGAAAAGGATCCGTGCATAGAATCAGAGCTTGATCCTACTATTGTTGAACGTGTTGCCGTTGTAGTTAAGGATGAGGAGCAATCAAGCGGTAAGGCTTCAACTGTACTTGATTGCTCGCAAGGCAAAGTAATTTTAGTTCGCCAGGGCGATGTTGAAGATGAAGTCGAAGAAGAACAGGTTGCTTCTGTAGAAGATTCGGCGGAAGACGAAAGCGAAAAGCTTCTCGACAGTGTTTCTGCAGAAGAGGCTGAAGACACTATGGATGAAAACGGCGTTTTCACTGTTCCCATTGAATACGTTTCTCATAGCAAGAAGGCAAGAATTAACGCCAAGCTGTGGACCAGTGTAAAGTTTGGTAGTCCCGATGAGCCAGGCTCCGAAAGCCCGAAAGCTGTTATTCAGATTGTGCACGGCATGGCGGAATACATCGACCGCTACGACGATTTTGCGCGCTATTTGGTTAAGCGCGGCTTTGTGGTGTGCGCTGAAGACCATGTGGGTCATGGCGGTTCGGCAACGGGCCCCGATAATTACGGACATATTCCTTTACGCGGTGGTAAAAACATTATTGTTGGCGATGTCCGAACGCTGCAGTGTATGGTTTCGCGAACCTTCCCGGGTGTGCCTTACGTGCTGTATGGCCATTCCATGGGAAGTTTTATTGCGCGCGTTTATATCGCACGTTATGGGGATGATCTTTCGGCTTGCGTACTGTCAGGAACAGGTAATGTGGCTGAAAACCTGTCAAAGATGGGCAACAGCTTGGCACGCTTCATTGCGTCTATTAAGGGCGAGACCTATCGCTCTAAGCTCATTGACAACATGGGCGCTGGCGCTTATGGCAAAAAGATTCCAAATGCTCGCACGCCGCTTGATTGGCTATCAACCGACGACGCGGTGGTTGATGCTTATATTGCTGACGACAAATGCGGCTTTATGTTTACGGTGGGCGGTTATGCAACCTTACTTGACCTTACCGCTGAAGTGGTTACACCTGAATGTGCAGCTCAGGTACCGAAAGATTTGCCAGTCTTTTTGGTTGCAGGCGATGGTGATCCCGTGGGAGATATGGGTGAAGGCGTGAAAGCAGCCGCCCAGCTGTTGCGCGATGCGGGTGTACAAACTGTTGACTGCAAGATTTACGAAGGTATGCGCCACGAGATTCACAACGAGATTGGAAAAGAGCAGGTATACGACGATATAGCAAGTTGGATTGAAAATCACGTTGCGGAAGAGGCATAGGATGGGTAAGTACATCATTGCACTTGACGAAGGCACAACGTCAGCTCGGTCTGTTCTCATCGACAATCAGGGCAAGATAGTTGGCGTTGCTCAGCG
>JAZQRZ010000178.1:0-4105 GCA_045629845.1 Eggerthellaceae bacterium
ACCAGCGACGTATCAACAAAGATACGACCACCAGATGTAACATCGTTTTCAAACTTAAGAAGCGAAGGCTGATTCATGGCGATAAGGTTGTTTGGATCCAAGATGAGCGGACTGCCAATAGGTTCATCCGACATTGTGACCGAACAATTAGCAGTGCCGCCACGCATTTCAGGGCCGTACGAAGGCAGCCACGAAACCTCGTGATTGTCGATAAGGCCAGCGTAACTAACAACCTTACCCGCGAACAGAAGACCCTGACCACCAAAGCCAGCAAATACGATGCGCATTTCTTCCATTATTGCGCACCCCCTTGATTCGCAATCGGACAGCTAGCTGCGCGCGCTGCTGCTGCCTCAGCGGCATTGGCATAGCCTTCAGCCACAACATCGCGATATACGCCTAGCGGATAATAAGGAAGCATGTTGGTACGCATCCATTCGAAAGCATCGGTTGGGGTCATGCCCCAGTTAGTGGGACAGGTAGAAACAACTTCAACAAGCGAGTAGCCAATACCATCAATTTGGTTTTGGAAAGCCTTCTTGATAGCCTTCTTTGCCTTTCGAATATTCTTGGGCGAATCGACCGTTACACGTTCAAGATACGCAACACCATCAAGCGAACTTAGAAGTTCGCAAACACGCACAGGATAACCCGCCGTAGAAACATCACGACCATAAGGAGATGTTTGCGTTACCTGATTTGGCAAGCTGGTCGGCGCCATCTGGCCGCCCGTCATGCCATAAATAGCATTGTTGATGAAAATAACGGTAATCTTTTCACCACGCGTTGCGGCATGCACTGTTTCCGCCATACCGATTGAAGCCAAGTCGCCGTCGCCCTGATAGGCAAAGACAATCTTATCGGGATGAACGCGCTTAACACCAGTTGCAACCGCGGGAGCACGACCATGAGCGGCTTCAAGGAAGTCACATGCAAAGAAGTCATACAGCATAACCGAGCATCCAACTGGCGAAACACCGATGGTTTCACCTTCGATTCCCAGTTCGTCAATCGTTTCAGCAACCAGGCGGTTAACGATACCATGAGTACAACCTGGGCAATAATTAGTTACCACCGGCAACAGCGCATGAGGGCGCTGATATACAATCTTTTCTTCAGTTTGGGCCATGTTACTCACCCAACCCTTCGTTCATTTGGCGAATCTTTTCGAGCACTTCAACAGGCGTCGGAATAACACCACCAACACGACCATAGAAATCAACGGGTGCACTATCGCGAACAACCAGTTTTACGTCCTCGATCATTTGACCCATATTCATTTCGACAGACAAGTACGCCTTAGCGTGAGCCTTTGTAGCTTCAAGAGCATCAACAGGGAAAGGCCACAGCGTAATGGGACGGAACAAGCCGACTTTGATTCCTTCTTCACGTGCTGCACGAACAGCTGAACGCGCAATACGAGAAGAGGCACCAAATGCAACGACGATAATTTCAGCATCGTCACAATCAACAAGTTCAGCTTCCTGCTCGTTCGCTTTAACGATTTCATAGCGTTCAAAGCGTTCAATATTAGTCTGCTCAAGCTTTTCAGCATCAAGATAGAGCGAGTTGGCAATATTCTTTTCGCGCTTGTTTCCGTGACCAGTTGTCGCCCACGGCTTTTCAGGCAAATCTGTTTTAGGTTCAGGTAACTGAACTGGTTCCATCATTTGACCCAGCATGCCATCGCCCAGAATCATGACAGGCATACGATACTTATCCGCAACATCGAATGCTTTATAAGCAACATCAGCCATCTCTTGAACTGTTGCGGGTGCATACACAACCATTTGGAAATCGCCGTGACCAAGCGCACGTGTAGCCTGCCAGTAATCAGACTGAGAAGGCTGAATAGAGCCAAGGCCTGGGCCACCACGTTCTATGTTTACGATAAGACACGGAAGGTCAGTACCTGCAATATATGAGACACCTTCGCTTTTAAGCGAAACACCAGGTGAAGAAGACGAAGTCATAACACGAGCACCAGCAGCAGATGCGCCATACACCATGTTAATAGCAGCAACTTCACTTTCGGCCTGAAGATACGTGCCATTTTCTTTCGGCATACGCTTCGCCATATACGCAGCGAGTTCGGTTTGCGGCGTAATGGGGTAACCGAAGAAGAAACGGCAACCTGCACGAATAGCAGATTCGGCAATAGCTTCGTTGCCTTTCATTAATACTTTCTCGGACATATTCACCGCCTACCTATACACCGTAATCGCGACATCAGGGCACATAACCGCGCACGTACCACAGCCAGTGCACTTGCTGTCGTCTGTGCAATGCGCAGGGTGATAGCCCTTGTCAGTAATAACATCCATGTTGAGTTCAACGATATTGCAAGGACACACAGTTGTGCACAAGCCGCATCCTTTGCAAAAGAACTCATCTACTACAATTCTTGCCATGAATTCCCTCTCGATTATTCCCACGGGTTTTTCACGAAACTCTGAACAGAATACAACTCACCTTTTCCATTCAAAGTTAATTTCGGTGGAATGGTTGTGCAGACCAAGGAAAGGCCTGAAAGCTGAGCAAACTCTTCCGCATAAGCGATGCCCTGTTCAATAGTTTCAGGCGAAGTTGAGTCCTTAAGGTGTGAATTATTAACAACTGCAGTAGCTTGCAGATGCGATGCAAATTCAATCTCACGCAAATTCTCTAAAGCATCAGCAGGATCTTGCACAAGATTACGGAAACGATTTGCAACATACAGCATCGCATAATCATGCCTTGCAACATCACGCGAAAAACGACCAAGCGCCGTTGCACCAACATCATCGCCGCCAGCATCAATAATAACAAAGGAACCTTCGTCCGCATCCTGGATAGCGGGCATGATTCGACCAGTCAGGCTGGGAACATCAAGACTAGTACCTGCTTCAGAAAACACTGGAGCAACCAGATTAATGCCATGCTGTTCGAGCAACGCACGCTGTTCGGTAGCCCTAAAGTACGGGTTAACGATATCCAGGTCGATAAGCGTGACTTTATTGCCCTCAGAAGCTAAATCAACAGCCAGATTAATCGCAAAGTTAGTCTTTCCTGCGCCATAATGACCCACCACAACCGTGACCGGACGCAACGAGCTTGCAAAGTTAGATGGAATAATCATTTATACCAACCCGTCGATGTTCTTATCTTCGTCATTCTGACGAATGGCAACTCGACGAATCTTTCCATTAACGGTGCGTGGCAGCTCATCAACATAATCTATTACACGCGGGAACTTATAGGGAGCAGTTTGCTTCTTAACCCATTTTTGTAATTCTCGCGTAAGCTCGTCACTACCCTTCCAGCCTTCAGCAAGAACAATGGTTGCCTTAACAGCCTTACCACGGACAGGATCAGGCACACCAGTTACCGCACATTCACGCACCGCTTCATGCTCGAGCAAGACGCTTTCGATTTCGAAGGGGCCGATGCGATAACCACTTGACTTGATGACATCATCGTTGCGACCGACATACCAGAAATAACCATCTTCGTCACACCAAGCAGTATCGCCCGTGTGATACCAGCCATCATAGATAGCATCTGCCGTCTTTTCAGGGTTGCGATAGTATTCCATCATGATGCCAGCAGGCACTTCGGGCATCTTGATGCAGATTTCACCCGTTTGACCAGTATCGCAGCGCGTGCCATCTTCACGATGAATCTCGGTGCAGAACAACGGAACAGGCTTACCCATACTACCAGGACGTGGCGTAGTATTCGTTAAGTTTGCAATGGTAAGCGGAGTTTCCGTTTGCCCAAACCCTTCAAAAATCGTAAGTCCCGTAGCCTTTTGCCACCAGTTAAAAATATCGGGATTTAATGCCTCACCCGCAGTTGTTGAATACTCGAGAGATGACAAATCATAGTCCTCGATTGTTTCCTGCATCATCAATCGATACATAGTAGGAGGACAACAAAGCGTTGTGATTTGATACTTCTTGATAAGGCTAAGGATTTCAGATGCATGATAACGGTCAAAGTCATACGTGAAGACACAAGCCTCCATAAGCCACTGACCATAGAACTTACCCCAAACAGCCTTGCCCCAACCCGTATCAGCAATAGTGAAATGAATGCCATCAGGACGAACATTGTGCCAATGCTT
>JAZQRZ010000179.1:0-2469 GCA_045629845.1 Eggerthellaceae bacterium
ACGAACACGAGCTTATGAGCACGTGGGATAAGTTGAGCAGTCTTACCAAGGAAGCCAAGCAGCTGGATTCTGCTGATTACAACATGTCGAATGACGAGTGGCTTAAGCTTCAGGGCGTGATTGACGAAGCGGAGCAAGCTCTTGCGCTTAATGAAGACTCAGCTGGCGGTGAAGATAAGTTGCTTGATGCGTACAAATCAGCGCTTTCTGATTTACAGTCGGCGCTGAATACCGCAGAAGTAGCAAAGAAGTCTTCGCGAAATACAGATCCAGCTCTTGAAGAGAATAAGGGCGATAAGCCTTCCAACGAAGGTAAGCCAAGTGAATCAAAGGGTGGCGAAGAAAGTACCCAAGATAAACCTGCTACTTCTGGCGAAGATATAAACAAGGCGACAGAAGAAGCTTCCGAATCGCCTGCTGTTATAACGCGTGGAGCAAACAGCAACGCAGTAGATTCGAATGCTGCTTCAACGCCAGCGACAGGTGATGCGCTTGAATTGCCTGCTGGCCTTGCGGCAATTGCTGCCGTATTCAGTGCGGGCGCACTTGCTATCCTGCGTCGCCGCATGTGCGATTAATCAAAAAGGGGAAGGGATTCGTTCCTTCCCCTTTTTTAGTGTTCGGAATGAGCGGTCTTTGGGGATGAGGCTGTAGCGGAACCAGAAATCTTGCGTGCAACAAAGTCGGTTGCTATTGCAACAAGTGCGATGGCAATCATAACCGGCAGCGTGTTTCCGCAAGGGATATCCCAAGTAAGCGAGAAGCGATACAAGACAAACCCGAAGATCCACAGCACAAGATTGCGAATGTCGAGAGTTTTGGTTGTGCAATCGCGGCGAAGGGCAAAGTAGTCAACGCATACGATGGTGGCCATAGGCGCAAAGACTGAACCGATAAGGTATAGGAATTCTTCGAAGTCACCAACAGGTGCAAAGATAGCAAGCGCGCAACCGACAACAGCGGCAACAATGCCGCCAATGCGTGCATCAAGGCTGCTATGAATGGATTCTGCTGATACGCCCGCTGATTGCGCATCAAGAAATGTGGTTGTAACCGTCGAAAATACAACGACCAGAATACCGACAATGCCAAAGCCGGCTTGCTCAAGTACCACAGCGATATCTTCAGAGCCAGCAAACAGTGCGCATCCAAGGCCAATAACAAACATCCAGCAGCTACCAAGCGAATAAGCCACGGTTGCTGCCACCGTGCTTGCAGTAGGTTGCTTTGCTTCGCGCAGGTAGTCGCCAGCAACGGGCAACCATGACAAAGGCATGGCGCAAGCAAGTTCAACAGCAGCGCCAAAGGAAAGACTGCCGTCATTTCCGGGGGCTGCTGCAAAGTCTGCCGATCCAAAAACGACCGAGCTAACAACGAAAGTAAGGATAAGCAAAAGAACCGCAGCTGCAGATTGCGCATGACCCATGCGTTTTACCCCGATAGCAATCCACAGCACAATAAGCGCCCCGATAATGATGCTCCAGCCCATCATGCCAAGCTGCGGAACAAGAAGAGTTGCCGCCGTGGCGCCCGACATAATCATGATGGCCGTCCAGCCGATAAGCTGTACAACGTTGGCCAAAGAGAAAGCACCCGAACCGGTGCGCCCAAAAGAACGCGCAACAGCTTGCATGGCCGAGGTTCCCGTTTTTGCGCTGATAAGCGAAACGAGCAAAAACAGCACTCCGCCAATGATGTGTCCCACAAGAATGGCGGCGATACCCATTTCAAGGCCAAGCGGTGCAAAGAAGGTGCCAGTTAGAATCTCTGCTAGAGAAACGGCTGCCCCAAACCAAATAAGGCTGAGCGTGGGCGTGGATAAAGAGCGTGCGTTATTACTTGACATGTTTGTCTCCCTCCGGCGGCATTATCCGCATCAGGTTCTGTGGGTCGAAGCGGGGTTTCGCTTCCTCTCAGCCCGCATCCGCGAGCTCCCCATTTCTTCTTTTAGTACTTTTCTACGACGTTATTCGCGTCTTTAAAAATGTGGTTGGCAGGAACATAACCGCGTACACGCGAAAGCGGATACACGTTTGAGTTGCTTCCAATGACTGTTCCTGGGTTCATAACCGAGTTGCAGCCAACTTCCACATGGTCGCCTAACATAGCACCAAATTTCTTGATGCCTGTCTCAATTGTTTCACCAGTCGCAAAATCCTTGACGACGACAAGCGATTTGTCGCTTTTAAGGTTCGACGTAATAGCGCCAGCCCCTGTGTGTGAGCAGTATCCCAGGATGGAATCCCCGACATAGTTGAAGTGTGGCACCTGAACCTTGTCGAACAGGATGACATTCTTAAGTTCGGTTGAATTGCCGACGACAGCACCCTTGCCGACAATGGCAGGGCATCGCAAGAAAGCGCAATGACGCACTTCAGCTTCGTGATCAATGATGAGCGGGCTTCCGATGTAGGCGCTATCAAAAACCGTAGCATCTTTGGCAATCCATACGTTTTCTGAGGGGTTGTC
>JAZQRZ010000180.1:0-3611 GCA_045629845.1 Eggerthellaceae bacterium
AAGCCTCGGCTAACCGTTCCTCGCTCTCGGCTCGGCAGCTGCGGAACTCGCCTGCTTCGCAGGCTCAAACAGTCCTCGCTCCCGCCTCGCCTTCGCTCGTCACAGCCTCAGATAGTTCGCTTAACCTTTCCCTAGCGCCAAAAGTAATTAGGCAAGTAGTTTTTCGACGGCTGCAAGTTTGACGCAGCAGATAAAGACATCAAGTGCTTCGTCGAGCTCTTCCAGTGGCGGAAGGGAAGGAGCGATGCGGATGTCGCTGTCGTGCGGATCTTTGCCGTACGGCCAAGTAGAACCAGCACCAGTCATGACTACGCCAGCTTCCTTTGCAAGTTCAACGATGCGTTTGGCGGTGCCTTCAGGAGCGTTGAACATGACGAAGTAACCACCGCGTGGCTTTGTCCACGAGCAGCCTTCAACGTCAGCTAGTCCTTCAGAAAGCTTGCGATCAACCAGCTCGAACTTCGGACGCATGATAGCGGCATGCTTGCTCATGTGGGCGGCAATACCTTCTGCATCATGCAGGAACTTCACGTGACGAAGCTGATTCATTTTGTCGCCACTGATAGAGCTAATTGTCAGATGTGACTTATAGTCAGCAACGTTAGCGGGGCTAGCTGCTAAGGCGCCAATGCCAGCGCCTGGCAGGGTAACCTTGCTTGTCGAACCAAACTTGATGTAGCGGTCAGGATTTCCTGCTTCACGGCAAGCCGCAGCGATGTCTAACAGCTGATCTTGCTGATCTGTTGTGTCATACAGGTGATGTACCGTGTAGGCGTTATCCCACATAATGCGGAAGTCATTGGCTGCGCACGGCATAGCGGCAAGACGACGCACGACGTCATCGGAATAGGTAATACCGCTGGGGTTCGAGTATTTCGGCACGCACCAGATACCCTTCACGCTGGCATCGGATGCAACGATGCGCTCAACTTCATCCATGTCAGGGCCATCAGCGTTCAAGGTGACAGGAATCATCTCAATGCCGAAATGCTCGGTAATGGCGAAGTGGCGATCGTAGCCAGGAACGGGGCAGATCCACTTTATGGAATCGTAGGTGCGCCAAGGTTTGGAGCCCAGCGTGCCAAATTCCCAGAACCATGCAATGGTGTCGAACATCATGGTGAGTGATGCATTGCCGCCAACGATAACGTTTTCTGGGTCATCGTCCAGCATGGCTGACATCAGGCGGCGTGCCTCGGGAATGCCGGTCAGCACGCCGTAGTTGCGGCAATCGGTTCCGTCTTCTGCAAAGCAGTCAGCAGGACTGGTCAGAAGCGTCAGCATATCCATCGATAAATCAAGCTGCTCAGCGGCTGGTTTTCCGCGAGCCATGTTCAGTGAAAGGTTACGTGCTTTTACTTCGGCGTATTCGGCCAACAGGTGCTCATGCAGGCTAGAAAGTTCGCCTGCGCTCATTTCGGCATAAGCCATGGAATATGCTCCGTTCTGTGTTACTCGTAACTTAGGAAGTAAAGGTTGCCATCGGCATCGATAAAGTAACTCGTACCATCTTCGTTTTCAATAAGTCGGTTGCCTTCTTCATCGAGGTAATGAATTTTTCCATCATCGGCAGTGATATAGGGACGACCTTTATCTTCCGTCGTGTTATTCGTAGTGTTGTTCGTTGAAGTCGACGTGTTAGTGTCTACGGTGGGGGTGATGTCGTAGTAATACGTGGTGTCATCGCCGCTTGTGCCACTGCTTGTGGTGCCCATGTCGTAGTAAATCATGCCGTCATCGCCGATTTCGGTGACATAGTAAATCTGGCCGTTCTCGTCCTGGATGTACATGCGGCCATTTTCGTCAGTCAAAATGCCAGACTGCTGGGCTACATAAGCATTCAGGTCAGGCCATTCAGGCATGGTGGTTTCGTCGTACTTCGAGAACTGATAGGTTTGATGTACGCGATAGGTCGGCGAACCAGTTGTGCTGCTCATAATGCGCATGGTCTTAAAGCGACCATCGGTACCAACGGTATAACTAACAACCATGGTGGCAATCTGTGTGCTTTCGGGCAGAGAAGATTCTTCGCTTGCGCTTGCGCTTGCTTCAGCCAGTTTATCTTTGTCGATGGTTAACGAAACGATGGTTTCACCGTCAGCTTCTTCCATCTTGAAGCCAGTGGTCATATCCAGCATTGCATCAATTTCTTCAGTTGTCATGGCGCTAGTAATCGAGCTTGCATATGAGTTAAGCATTGCGTCTGTCATAGCGTCGACATACAGCTGGTCGTTTTGGCTTACAACAAGGTTGGAAGAGTCGATGTACATTTCATAGGTGGTAATGCCAAGTTCGGCACTTGAGCGCGCTTCGTAGCTTAAGTGAATGCGCGGCTTTTCGCCTGACTTATCAAGCTGACCCGTCATCGTTGTCTTGATGGTCTGCGTTTGCATCGTGCCGTTAGATGCGGTACCCGTAGCAGTGGATTCGTTCTTTACCGAAAACGTCATGTTCCCATAGGTTTTTTCGGACGCCTTATGCAGTACCTTTTCAACGTCTTCTCGGGCAACGGTTTGTCCCTCAACCATTTCCTCTTCTGCTTCGGGGGAAGGCGCCGTGCTGGAAGCATTGGCGTTTTGACATGCGGCAAGAAGGCATGACATAAGAAGAGCGATCACAACGAGCGGTAGTGTTTGAGCGATTTTGCGCATAGTTCCACCTTGCCTCGGGGTCCCTATTATGGTACTTCAATACGGTGATTTACCTGATGTTTGTACTGGTTTTGATGCCTGTTGGTTACTATTGGTGACGAAACCGTCATGTTATTGAATACGAAAGGTGCTCTCGTTTCATATGTTGTTAATTGCAGCTTTATTACCCGCAATCGTTTTAATGGTCTACGTGTATCACAAGGATCGTGTTGAAAAAGAACCAATCGGCCTGGTCTTGCGTGTGTTTTTCCTTGGTGTAGTGGCGGGGCCTATCGCCGCCATTATCGAAAGTATCTTGATGCCTCTATTTGATTACCTTATTCCCGTGGGTACGATTCAGCTGTTCTTGGAATACTTTATCGGGGTAGCTGCAGTTGAAGAGGCTTTGAAGTACGCAGCACTTTCAACAATCCGAAAGAACGCTGCCTTCAATTACGTCTTCGATGCAGTTGTCTACGCTGTTGCAGCGGCACTTGGTTTCGCAGCTTTAGAAAACGTGTTGTATGTCTTTGACGGCGGCCTTGAGGTCGCTATCTCGCGTGCAATCTTCTCAGTACCTGGCCACTGCGCCGATGGGGTAGTGATGGGCTGTTTCTTTGGTTTGGCGCGCAAATACGAACTCTCAGGTAATAAGGTCAGCGCACAAAACTATTACTGGCTTGCATTCTTCTTGCCCGTGCTTGAACACGGCTTCTATGATGCTGCTCTTTCAACCCAAGGCGATCTTATGATTCTTGTTGCCTTAGCGGTCGAAATTGGCTTCATCATCACAGCCATGGTCCTGGTTAACCGAGTATCCAAAAACGACCAACCTTTAGTTCAGTAGTAGGTAAGGGTCGAACGAACTATCTGAGGCTGTGACGAGCGAAGGCGAGGCGGGAGCGAGGACTGTTTGAGCCTGCGAAGCAGGCGAGTTCCGCAGCTGCCGAGCCGAGAGCGAGGAACGGTTAGCCGAGGCTT
>JAZQRZ010000181.1:0-4047 GCA_045629845.1 Eggerthellaceae bacterium
GAAGGATGAAAGACAAAATGACGCACCTTACCGATGCGCTTGCCTTTCTTGTTGTCGACAACGCGCTTGCCGGCAAATTCTTTTGTTGTTACGAGGTTTTCAGCCATAATCTCCCATTCCTCGCATGTGAAATATGGAAAAAGATGAAGCCTCTTTCCATATTAAAAGTGCGCCAAACCGACGAGCGGCAGGCGCACCTCGAACATTTCGCTTTGCGCTTTGCTAAACGCGAGCGCTTATTCAGCCTTTTCGGCAGCCTCTTCGGCGGCTTCTTCGGCAGCCTCGGCAACTTCCTCGACAGCTTCAGCAGCTACGTCGACAGCTTTGCTTTGCTCGGCATTTTCCATAACCTGAGCAGCAATGCGCTGACGTGCAGCTTCAATCTTTTCTCGCAGATCGTCACTATCGATTTCAGCAGGCTGGCCAGTAGCTTCCTTCACGCGAGCCTGGGCATCAGATACGAAGCCCTGACCCTTTTCCTGAGCAGTTTTCAGAATGTCAGAAGCATTGCCTGGGAAACCCGCACCAAAATCCTTAGCTTCGCCAGCAACAGCATTAGCCTTTTCGACAACCAAAGCGCGTGTCTTTTCACCTGTTTGCGGAGCGAAAAGAAGCGCGGCAAGAGCGCCGATTGCAGCACCAGTAATAAACGGACCGATCTTCGACATAATTGCCTCCTCAATGCGGATTGACGTATACCTATTATACGCATGCCTGAGTGATTCTGAAGCAATAATCAAAACTTGACAGATTTGGTTGATATTCCGTTATTGGCGCTGCTATTGCCCTGCTCATAAAGCAAAAGAAACCCCCGCAGTACGCCTATTAGACGCAGCGCAGGGGCGCAAAAAACGTAAGCTTGAACTGCTATTGCACGTACTGGCTAACCAGTTCGTCAAGCACCTTCGGCAAAGACAAGCCAGCTGCTTCAATAGCTGCTGGGAACAGCGAGTGATCAGTCATGCCAGGGGATACATCAACCTCGAAGCAACGGGCCGCGCCGCCATCCCAAATCATGTCGATACGGCCAAGGTCGACAACACTGTAAGCGCGATAAACTTCTAGCGCTGCACGTTCGATTTCAGCGCGAATAGCCTGCGCTTCTGCTTCGTCTTGCGAAAGCGACTCAAGACGCACGGGACAATGGAACTTCACAAGCGACGAATCCATGCGAGCGTCGGTGTCAAAGAAGCCCGAGCTGGTGCGCGGTGCAATTTCGACCGGCGGTAATGCGTAAGCATCCCAGCCAGTGCCCAGAATGGCGACCGAAAGTTCGACGCCGTCGACCCACTGCTCGATGTTCACAGCGTCATCGTAAGACAGCGCATCCAGAATAGCTTCACCCAATTCTTCCTGGCTTTCAACGCGATGAATACCCAAAGCCGAACCGCCATGAGCAGGCTTGACGCACACAGGGTAACCACCCGGAATGCGGCTTTCGACCAGGTCAAGCGCGGTTGCTGCGCCCATGTCCTTGAAAGCGTCGCGAGCAATGTAGACACCCGGAGGCCATGATGCAATGCCATCAGGTTCGCCAATAAGCTGGCGATACTTGATAAGCGAAGAATGCAGAGCGTCCTTGTTCCACGAACGATGGCACACGCTAGCTGGCGAACCTACGAACGGGATATCCAAAAACTCGAGCAAGCTTTGAATGGTGCCGTCTTCGCCGTGCTTGCCGTGCAGCGCGTTGTACACCACATCGGGACGTTCGCTGCGCAGCGTGGGAACAAGCGTAGCAGTTGTGTCAAGCGGCACAACGCGATGACCCGCTTCTTCAAGCGCAGAGCAAATGTTCTTACCGCTGTTCAGCGAAAACTCGCGCTCGAATGATGAGCCACCCATCAATACTGCAACTTTTGCCATGTATTACTCCGTTTCGCTTGAAAATGTGAAAGGGCGAACCCTTCACATTGTTACTCCTTGATTGCGCCTGCAGCTATGAAGGCGCGATACAGCTCTAGACGATCTTCGAGCACTTCGCCTAGGCGGCGAATAGCTTCGGTAAGGTTTTCGGGCGATTCGTAGCAGAATGCAATACGCATGCTGTTTTTACCCTGCTTGCCATCGGGGAAGAAGCCCGTGCCAGGCGTGTAAATAACACCGCGTTCCAATGCTTCAGGCAGCATAGATTCAGTGTCGAGATACGGCGGGCAGGTAACCCACACGAAGAAGCCACCTTCGGGGTGAGTCCACGTAACTTCGGGTGGGAAGTATTCTTCCAGCGCTGCCAGCATAGCGCGACGACGTGTGTCGTACGTCTTCACGAACTTTTGCAGCGTTTTCTGCCATGGTGTGTCGGTGTAGTAATGCGCGGCCATAACCTGGTCGAACATGCTGCCGCACAGGTCGGTACCCTGCTTAGCCAGGTTAATCTTACTGATAACACCCGGAGGCGCCATGATCCAACCAACGCGCAGACCAGCGGCAAACGTCTTCGAAATAGTGCCCAGATAAATGACGCTATCGTCAAGCGCGCGCATGGGCAAGCAATGGCCGCCTTCGTAACGCAAACGCCCATAGGGATCGTCTTCAACGATGACGAAATTGTATTCGTGCGAGAGCTCGACCAGGCGCTTGCGGCGCTCGGGCGTCATGGTAACGCCACCTGGATTTTGGAAATTCGGAATGGTGTACAGGAACTTCAGACGCGGATTATCCTTGCCGATAAGCTTCAGTTCCTCTTCGAGAAGATCCATGCGCATGCCTTCGCTATCGAAAGGCACGGTGTGAATTTCTGGTTCGTACGCAGAAAACGCCTGCAAGGCACCCAAATAGGTAGGACCTTCGGTGATGCAGATATCACCTGGATCAAGGAAGGTTTTGCCAATAAGGTCAAGCGCTTCTTGCGCGCCCGTTGTAATGATGACGTTTTCGGGCCTGTGACGAATGCCTATATCACGCACGATGTCGCAGAATACCTCTGCTGTTTCGAACACGCCATTCGTGCTACCGTACTGCAGCGTAACCGCCTGGTTTTCAACCGCAGCCTTTGCTGCCTTGCGAACAGCGCTTTTTGGAAGCAGTGATACATCGGGCATACCACCAGCAAGCGAAATAATGTCATCGCGTTGTGCGGCCGCGAACAAATTACGCACAGCCGAAGGACGCATCTTGGTGATGCGCTGGGCCACCTTATCTGTGGCGGGTTCAAATCTTAAGTGTGCACTAGTCATGACTGACAGGTTAGCACAGCTATGTTAAGAAACTGAGTTGCATTGTTAAATGCACGCAGCGCCTCCAAGTCATCGCGGAAGCTGATTTCGATGCGTGCCTCGCCCGTTGATTCGTTAATCCATTCGGAAGTACCTACAAACGTACCCTGTGCCTGAGCGGTTTCGCGCGTTTGGATGCTGATAGTTAGATGTTCCAATAAATGGACAGTCGATGTGTGATTGATGACATCACCAAAAGTATGGCCAGCGCCATTTACGCACGCATGACGTGGCAAGTCAGGATATTGCTCGGTCACGAAAGCGGCAAGTTGTGGCGTGGTTGTACGGTATTGTTCTTCGGGAATGACAACGTCGCACACAAGGCGCCCTGCCTTCACCGTAATGGCTGTAACCTGAATAGGATCGACAGATTCCATTGGTTCCTTTCTTGCTCGGCAAGCTGGGGCTTACTCCTACGAAAAACACCCCTTGGTTACGCAGGGATGGCCTGCAGACTACCCTATTCGCTATCCCTCAGCAGATCCCTCAGCTGACGCTTCTTCCGCGGGTGGTGTCTCGGCAGGTGTTTCTTGCGCAGGTGGTGTCTCGGCAGGTGTTTCTTCTACGACTTCTTCTTCGTATGAGTAATACGCTTCGGCTTCAGCGGCTTCTTCTGCTGCTCGGCGCTCTTCTTCCTTTCGTGCTGCTTCTTCCGCTTCGGCCTTTGCCTTTTCTTCTTCCTGCTTCTTTACCACAGCCTGGGGATCAGGCTCGCGACTAAAGGCAATGATACCTTCGCCTTCTGGCAGTTTAATATTTGAACCCGAAACCTTATCTGGCAAGTCTGCAAACATGTGCATCAAGTCATCGAAGGCAGTGTTTTCACCCGTAA
>JAZQRZ010000182.1:0-8307 GCA_045629845.1 Eggerthellaceae bacterium
AGCGAAATGAAGATTGGCAACGCTATCTCTTAGGTACGATTTTACCTATGTGGTTAAAAGCGGGTGCACGTGGGTATCGCTTAGTTGTCGCAGACGAAATACCTGATGATGTACTTGAGAAGCTTCGTACGGTGGTAAAGCAAGCTAATCCAGAAGCTGCAATCATTGGGGAAGTCTGGGAAGACGCGACTACAAAGGAAAGCTATGGCGCCATGCGAACTTATGCGCTTGGTCGCTCTCTTGATTCGGTTATGAATTATCCGCTGCGGGAAGCGCTCATAGACTTTGCGATTAATACTATTGACGCTTATCAGCTCGCGACCTTCTTAAAGTTGCAGCAGTCGAACTATCCAAAAGAACTCTATCAGTGCTTAATGAACCTTCTTTCTTCTCATGATGTTGAGCGCATTCGTACCGTTCTTGCTTTAGGCGAACCGATTTGTGATGAAAGCCGCTTAGAACAGTACAGAAAAGCCTGTTCGATTACTGCGGAGCAAGATGATATTGCTGCACACCTTCAGGTAATGCTTGCGGGTTTGATTTATGCGTTGCCAGGTGTGCCTTGCCTATACTACGGCGATGAATGCGGCATGCATGGTGGCGCCGATCCGTTCTGTCGGGCCCCAATGACTTGGAATAAGGACACCAGGCGCTCTGATGTTGGGTTATCTGTATTGGGCGCCTATCAAGAGCTTGGTGAGATACGGAATGAATCTATTGCGCTGCGGTTGGGAGATATGGCTTGTATTGCCCTTGATAGCGACATCATTTGTATTGTAAGGACAATTGAAGAGCCTAATCAAAATGTCTTGACCTTTGCTAACAGGAGCAGCAAGGAGAAGAGAGCAACTCTTGATGTGAAGGATCTTTCAACTTATACAGGATTCAAAGTGTGTTTGGATGGCTGCGAAGATGGTATTGCTACGATAATAATCCCAGCTAGAAGCACATTATTCATACATTGTTGAATTCGTGACGATTGTAGGATAGTTACTTGACCATGACGTTACGTCGTTAGTTAACGTTGCAACACGTTACGGTAGAGAGAAGACGACTACACCGTCCTAGAGAGAGGGCATACGTGGACCGGGAATATCTCACCGTTGGCCAACTCGCAAGGAAAGTTGGCACAACGGTGCGAACTCTTCAATACTACGACCAGCAGGGTCTCTTGTCGCCAAGCGGCAAGGGTCCAGGCAATCAGCGCCTGTATTCAGTCCAGGATGAGAACGATTTATATCGCATCCTTACCCTGAAGTACTTGGGGCTTTCGCTTTCCGAGATTAAGAGCCAAAAGGATTTGGTTAACGATACCGAATCGCTGACAGAGGTTTTGTCTCAGACTATGGCGTCGCTTGAAGAAGATTTCCAGCAGCTTATTACCAGGTTATCGGTCCTTCGAACTCTTCTGAATCTTGCTTCTACTAACGATGAAATCGATTGGTCTAAATTTGCTCAGACGATTGATTCTGGTGGGGGCGAAGAAGGGTATTTGTGGCATCAGGTTGGCCATCTTGATGCTACAAAGCTTGATGAGTCTGATAACTCAGCTGCTTCCGAAACACGTAGTATTGCCGTTGCGAAGTGGCACGAGCTCATTGCGGATACCATTTCGCTTATCTCCGAACATGTAGCACCGGAAGATTCTAGGGCAGCTGAAATAGCTCGTCGCTATGTTCAGCTTGAACAAGAACAAGCCGGGTCCCTTGACCAGGTATTCATTCTTGTTGAAAACATTGCCCCACACCATGGTGCTTCAGGTTCATTTGATGTTCTACGCGATAGTGTTGTCTCTTTCCTCGATACCGCAAAGAAGGTTCATTTTGAGGAAAAGGACTAGCACTACGTATGATTGGAATTTCTAAGCTTTATTGCGGCGCTGTTGAGCCATCCGACGTACTGCGCTACAAGCGTCAGTCAAAAGATTTGCCAAGTGGGTTATTGCAGTTTTCGCGCGATAAAAAGCCTGTTGTGGTTTGGAATTGCACGAAGACCTGCAACTTGAAGTGCATGCACTGTTACGCTGGCTCTGATGCCCATCTCTACGATCAGCTATCAACTGAAGAAGCAAAAGTCATGATTGATGACTTGGCTGCTTTTGGTGCTCCGGTGTTGTTGTTCAGTGGTGGTGAACCCTGCATGCGCCCTGATTTGCTTGAGCTCATGAGATACGCCAAGGCCGCCGGTATGCGCGTTGTGCTTTCAACGAACGGCACGCTCATCACCCCAGAGTTGGCTCGTGAATTTGCCGAGATTGGCCTTTCTTACGTCGGTGTTTCGATTGACGGTAACCCGGAAACTCACAACGATTTTCGTAAGTCTCCGACCGCTTTTGAGCGCGCAATGGAGGGCCTACGTAACGCCCAAGATGCAGGTATTAAAGTCGGCCTGCGCATGACTATCAACAAGCTGAACTACAAGCAAGTTGAAGACGTATTTGCCATTATGCGCGAACGCAACATTAATCGCGCCTGCTTCTATCATCTTGTTTACACTGGTCGCGGTTCCGAAATGATGGATATGGACTTAACGCACGAAGAAACAAGGGCTGTAGTGCGTACCATCATGGATTTAACGCGCGAATGGTTTGATGATGGCGGTCGTCCCGAGATTCTTACTGTTGATAACCATGCTGATGGTCCTTTTGTTTACTTAGAGCTCCTGAAAGAAGACCCGGAGCGCGCAGAAGAAGTCCTGCAGCTTCTTAACTGGAACCAGGGCAACTCAACAGGCAACGGTATTGCTTGCGTTAGCTGGGATGGGGAAGTGTATGCCGATCAGTTCTGGCGTCACTTTAGCTTTGGCAACGTGCGCAACAGACCTTTCTCGGAAATCTGGACCGATGTCAGCCGAACAAATGAGGCAACTGAACTTATGTATCGCCTGAAGGACAAGCGTCCTTTCGTTACTGGTCGTTGTGCAGACTGCAAGTGGCTGAATATCTGCGGCGGCAATTTCCGCGTTCGCGCTGAAGCGGCGACGGGCGATTTGTGGGCAAGCGACCCTGCGTGCTATCTGACTGACGAAGAGATTGGTCTGAAGCATGATTAAGCGACCAGGGGTTGGGCCTGCAGCGCAGGCATTTGAAGAAAGAACAGGTATCAAAGCACCACGTATCATTGCGTGGGAAATCACAAGAAGCTGCAATCTTGCGTGTGCTCATTGCCGCGCAGCAGCTCATTGTGAGCCATACCCAGGCGAATTGTCGCTTGATGAATGCAAGACTGTTATTGATGATATCGCATCAATAACTAACCCAATTCTTATTCTGACTGGCGGCGAGCCGTTAATGCGCTCTGATATCTGGGACATTATTGATTATGCGCATGAAAAGGGTTTATACCCAGTAATTGGCACCAACGGAACGCTCATCGATGATGAATGCGCCCGCAAAATCGCTGAGCATGATATTTCACGCGTATCGGTTTCGCTTGACTTTCCTACAGCTGAAGGCCAGGACGCTTTTAGGGGTCAGGTAGGCGCATTTGATCAGACGATTGAAGGTATGCGCAACCTGCAAGCTCACGGCGTTGGCGTTCAGGTTAATACGACTATCACCAAAATGAATAAAGAGCTCGTAGCAGAAATTGCGGAGCGATCTTTAGCTGAGGGGGCTGAAGCCTTCCATCCGTTCCTTTTGGTTCCAACTGGTCGTGGGGAAGACCTCGTCGATGTCGAGCTTACGCCCGAAGAGTATGAAGAAGTGCTGACTTGGGTCTATGAGTATCAAAAGACCAGCCCTATGCAGGTCAAACCCACCGATGCGCCTCAGTACTATCGTATTGCTCGTCAAATGTGCGCACATGAACAGCGTGCTGAAGGTTGTGGAATGGCGCACGGTGGCCATGGTGGTCATGGTGGCCATTCAACTCGTGGGTGCCTCGGCGGAATCACCTTTGCATTTATTAGTCATGTTGGCGACGTGCAGCCTTGCGGCTACTTCGATATGCAGCTTGGCAATGTTAAGGAAATTCCTTTCTCAAAGATTTGGGAAACGTCTCCAGTGTTTGATGACTTACGTCACTTTGAGCGCCTGCAAGGGAAATGTGGCGCTTGCGAATACAAGGGTGTTTGCGGTGGGTGTCGCGCACGCGCGTTAGCTGCAACAGGAAACTATCTTGCAGAAGAACCATACTGTGCTTATGTGCCAGCAAAAATTGTTCGTCAGCGTGTGCTCGATGAAATCCAAAGCAATTTTCCCCTAGATCTAGATCCCTATGGAACGCTAGCGGAAAGACTTAACCTCACGCGCGAGCAAGTCCTTAAGGCGGTTGAAGCGTTAAGGAACGACGGCTCTATTAGGCGTATCTGCGCTTCCATTTCTTCCCGAAATCTTGGTTGCGCATCAACTCTGTGCGGCGTTGCTGTTAAGGGCGACCAGGATGAAGTGGATCGCGTGGCAGATATTATTAGCGCACATCCTGAAGTTACTCATAACTATCTGCGCGATTCCGAATACAACATTTGGTTTACTCCTATTGCGCAATCGCAGCAGCATCTTGAGAATTTGCTTGACGATATTCGCGAAGAAGCTGGCGATATCGATTTAGTAAGCCTTCCTGTTACTTCAATGTATAAGATTCACGTTGATTTCAGTGGGAAGAACACTAATCAAGGAAGCAAGGCTGCAGGGCAGGGCGCTCCTTTCAACCCAGAGAACGCTTTTGATGTTGCACTCATTCGTTGGCTTCAAAGCGATGCAATTAGCGAAACCCCATTCCAAGATGCAGCGCAGATTATTGGACAAGTAATCGGTGATTCTTCAATAACTGCAGAACAAGTCATTGAGCGTATTCAAGATTTCATTAGCCAGAAGCTTGTTCGTCGTTATGGTGCCTTTGTTCAGCATCGAAAGCTTGGTTATGCGTACAACGGTATGACGGTTTGGAACGTTCAGAAAGAAAAGGAAGCTGAAATTGGGAAGACGTTCGCAACGCTTTCCTACGTTTCTCACTGCTATTCAAGAAAGCCAGTCGATACCTGGTCATACAATCTGTACGCCATGGTTCATGCAAAAACAGAAGATGAGCTCAATGAAAAGATTGAGCATATGACCGAGTTAAGCAATTTAACACCTCGTGTTTTGGTTTCGACCAAGGAGTACAAAAAGTCGCTGCCCGTTTTCTTTGGGGGTGCCATTTCATAATATACTGTCGATATAGTCAGGTTTCGAGAGAGGGTCATCATGGCAATGGACACCAGCAAGATTTGCAAGCTTGGTTTTGGTTGTATGCGTTTCCCTGGACGAGAAGACAATACGATTAATATCGACGATATTTCAAAGATGGTCGACACCTACATGGAAGCAGGCGGGAACTATTTTGATACCGCTTGGGCCTATCCGAATAGTGAAGTCGCGCTGGGTAAGGCACTTGTTGCTCGCTACCCGCGCGACTCTTTTTATATTGCGACGAAATGCGTTGCTTGGAATCACTGCAATAGCACTGAAGATCTTGAGAAACAGCTGCAAGAGTCTTTAGCCAATTTGGGTGTCGACTATATTGACGTTTACCTCATGCATAACTTAGGGGGTAATCGTACTGCCGCCTTCGAGAAATATAACGCGTGGGAGTTTATGAAAAGCGTTAAGGAGCGTGGTCTCGCAAAGCATATTGGCTTTTCGGCGCACTGTACTCCTGAAGAACTCGAAAAGTTTATTGCCGATTATCCAGAAGCTGAACTCGTTCAGTTACAAGTTAACTACCTTGATTGGGATAGCCCCTCGTTCCGCGAACGCGAATGCGTCGAAATCGCGAATAAGTATGGAAAGCCTATCGTGGCCATGGAGCCCGTTAAGGGTGGCCTCCTTGCCGATCCACCTTCTGAAGTAAAGTCTATTCTTGATAATGCGCTGCCAAATGATTCTTATGCGACAGCAGCTTTAAGGTTTGTTGCAAGTGCCGAAGGTGTGTTCACGACGCTTTCTGGCATGAGTAATCTTGAGCAAGTCGAAGACAATATGCGAGCCTTCAAAGACTTCAAGCCTCTTTCAGATGATGAGTCGAAAGCGATTAAGCGCTCACAGGAAATCATGGCTGAATCGGACATCATTCAGTGCACAGGTTGCGCTTATTGCGAAAAGGTTTGTCCGCAAGGAATTGGTATCGCTGGATCGATGACTGCGCTCAATTATTTCATTAATTTCGGCGACCCTTATGCCGCTAATTATCAACTGGGATTTGTCGTCAGATTTAACGCGGGCAAGAAGATGCCAAGCGAATGTATTCAGTGTGGCGCATGCGAAAGTGCGTGCCCTCAAAACATCCCGATTCTTGATTGTTTTGAGCGAATTCAGAATGAAGTAGTTCCTTATTCGCGCAAACAAGTCCTTATGAAACCTTAAGTTTCTTAGTAAAAATCAAATTAAAGTATTTACCCATTGACCTGGGTTTATACAAAAATTACCCCACGGGGGTACTAGACCTGCGCGCGTACGAGGAGCACTATCAGCCCACTTAATCAGCCTTTCGAGTGGAAGGAGAGGCGATGGCTGATAACGAAGTCTCTTTCGAAGAGACAAAGGACGATGCTCAGGTTGCTGAGACTGAAACCGAAGAATCTTCTGCTAAGAAGATTAAGCGCAATAAGTGGGTCATCCCAGGGGTTGTTGTTGCTGTAATTCTGGTTCTTGGAATCGGCTTCTCGGTTTGGCATGAAACGCCGGGTTTCTGCAATGCAATTTGCCACGACCCTATGGATCCGTACGTGGAAAGCGTTGTTTCTGGCACCAAGGGAATGGCGGCTTCTGACCATGCAAACGTAGGGCTTGGTTGCTTGAAGTGCCATGAGGCAAAACTGACTGAGCAGGTTAGCGAAGTTATGGCATGGGCAAGCAATGACTTCACAACCGATGCAAATGGCAAGATTGCTCCTGCAGCAGATTTCGCAAGTCAAGAATTCTGCGCAAAAAGCGGTTGTCACAACATGAACGATGTAGTCGAAAAGACGTGGGGATTCGAAGAGAATGGCGCTCAGTACAACCCTCATTCGAGTCATCAGGACCTGGCACTCGACTGTGGTGATTGCCACAAGGCTCACGATTCTAGTGTCCTTGTTTGCAACGATTGCCATGCACTGAATGTTCCCGAAGGTTGGGAGGGCTAATCATGACTGAATTTTCACGACGTAGCTTCCTTAAGGGAGCAGGCTTGGCTGCTTTCGGTGCAGCAGCAGCTGGCAGCTTGACTGCTTGCGGCAACAGCCAGAAGGTTGCAGAAAATATTCCTAACACCAGCGCCGGTCAGACTGGTACTCCGTCTTGGCTTGGGGTAGCACCTGAAGTTGCTGAAAAGGACATTACAGAAACCATTGATACTGAAGTACTGGTTATTGGTTGCCGTACCGGTGGTCTGCCAGCAGTTATTTCTGCTGCTGAGCATGGCGCAAAGGTTCTTGGTATCGACCGTGTAGCCAGCGTGCCAAACCCCCGTGAAGACATTGGTGCAATTGATTCGAAATTGCAGCTTGCTTCGTATGATCAGTTCCCTGAATTCCGCATCGACAAGATGGAGGCCATGGAAGATATCGTGCGCTATGCGAACGGGTTTGCACGATATGACCTTATCAAGTTGTGGGCGGATGAATCGGGTGCTTGCGTTGACTGGCTGACCGACATCGTTGAACGCGACGGACGTATGGTTATGAACTTCGAAGGTGGCCTGCCGCCTGCGTCTGAAGCGCGTGACAAGGCTTACGCTACCGGCCATAGCCCCGAGAAGGCTGGTGCTGCCAAGGATGACAAGGAATTCTCGTTCGGCGTTTCCCTGAAGGAATATGCCGAAGAAAAGGGCGCGGAATTCCGTTGGAACACCGAGCTCGTTAAGCTTGAACAGGATGAAAACGATCGCGTTGTTGGCGTAATTGCTCGCGATGTGAAGGATCGCCATTACATCCGCATTAACGCACCGAAGGGCGTCATCATTTCTACGGGTGGTTATGGCAATAACCTTGAAATGATGCAGGCACGTCAGCCGTGGAATCAAGACCTTCGTATTCCGGTTCCTGCACGTGGTGGCAACCCAACCGGTGACGGCATTAAGGCTGCGCTGTGGGTTGGTGGCAAGATGGACCCGATGGGTGCTGCCGTAACCTTTAATCGCGCTTGCTGCAAGCCGACCGAAACAGCAGGTGTTGGCAACCAGGATACAGGAGCGAATGCGAACGGCCCTAACTGGTTCTGGTTCGGTGAGCAGCCGTTCCTTAAGATCAACCTTAACGGTGAACGCTTCTGCAACGAGTCTGGTCCTTACGACTACATGCTTCACTCGGCATGGATGCAGCCGCATCACACGTATGTTGACATCTGGG
>JAZQRZ010000183.1:0-19473 GCA_045629845.1 Eggerthellaceae bacterium
TTCGTAAGAGGAAATCCCTTTTACGTAGAGCCAATCGAGTACCTGCCAAGCCCGAAACTTTGGAAGCCCTGCATCCGCGAGAAGCTGCTCAACTTCTTCGATTGTGTATGTTTTGATTGGTGTTGTCATAGGCTAAGTATAGCAAGTGTTTCACGTGAAACATTCACTCGTTCTACTGTTATCTTTGCTCTTGTAGGGACCAGGGAAGGCTTACTTGATTGGAAGATTAGCAGTTGAAAAGTTCAATTGAATAGTGATACACAGAACATATGTTCGTTTTAGCAAGTAAAGCGTGTTACTTGCTTTTGCGCACCCTGTGCAGCCTTAGATGTAAGTTTTAAAAGCCAGAAAACAATTCTAAGTAGTATTCATCCTGTTTGATCTCACTTCATGTGCGAGGGTATCTAATAAGAGGAGCGCTGTGAGAGTGAAGTGAGGTCTGAGCTAAAAGAGTACTTCGCTCCCAGATGCTCGTAGTTTCACCCCTAAGGCGCAATGGCTTTTAAATTGTATGAGCGCCCCGCAGGAACCACGCTTTTAGAAAACGGCTAGTAAGACCACCGCTTGATGGTTTCAATAAGTGGTGAAGGATATCGGCTTTTAGCCGCCGTTTACATTTGCGCGGTTCTCGCAGGGAATCAAGCGAATCCTATCTAAAAGCCATTGCGCCTTAGGGTTAAACGAACAGTAGGACGCATGAATGTTTCACGTGAAACATTCATGCGTCTATCCCTCGCCATGGTATATACTGTTCCAGTCTCATCAAGCCGAAAGGAAATCACTATGAGCGCCTTAGTTCCCTCTGAATACAAAGTTGCATTACTCGCTGGCGGCACGAGTGGAGAACGTTCAATCTCAGTTGCTTCTGGCGAAGGAGCAAAGGGGGCGCTTGAAGAAGCAGGCTTTGCTGTCGAATGGATTGATCCGGCAAACAAAGAAGATCTGAAGCGACTGATTGAAGAAGACTTCGACGTTGCCTTCATGTGTCTGCATGGCAAGATGGGTGAAGACGGAACGATGCAAGGTATGCTCGAGTTGCTTGGCATTCCGTATACCTGCTCTGGTGTTCTTGCAAGTGCAACTGCAATGGACAAAGCTAAGTCGAAAGTCTTCTACGAACTTGCTGGTGTACCGACTCCGAAATCGGTCACGCTGAAACGTAACGAGGAACACAATGCGGCTGAAGTTGAGTCAGTGGTTGGTATTCCTTGTGTAGTAAAACCAGCGACTGAGGGCAGTGCGCTTGGTGTTGAAATCGTTGAAGACTCAAGCGTTCTTGAAGCTGCAATTCAACGCGCTTTCGAAATTGACGATTTGGTACTTATCGAAACATTCATTGCGGGCGACGAATATACCGTAGCTGTAATCGGTAACGAAGCTCCGGAAGCATTGCCGATTATTCAGATTGTTCCTAAGGGCGAGTTCTACGACTTCGATTCAAAGTATGCACCAGGTGGCTCGCAGCACATTTGTCCTGCACCCCTGAATGAAAAACTTACCGCTGCACTTCAAGAAAATGCTGCCCGCGCACATTGCGCACTTGGCTGCAGCGGTGTATCACGTTCCGATTTCATTATTGATCGCAACGGAAATCCGTGGATTCTGGAAACTAATACCATTCCAGGTATGACTGCAACGTCACTTCTTCCTGATGCTGCACGTGCGGCAGGTATGAGTTTCCCGCAACTTTGCACTAAACTGATTGAGCTTGCTTTAGAAAAGTAAGGCACATTCACTAGCGAACAAAACAACAAGAATTAGTATCTGACGTGCAGCAATACACAATATGTACTGCTGATACAATACTTATTACGTATCATCGTTACAAATAGCTATACAAGGGGTATCTATGGAAAACATTTACGAGGGCTTTTACGCTCGCTTCGAAACTGAATCGAAGGAGAAAGGCAGCATGCTGATGGGCCCTGACCACCTTGTAGGCGATGATTACGAGGTGTTCTTTAAGACTGAAGACGGCAATGTTGTTGCATGGCTGCGTAATAAATTCGGCGTAGAAACAGGCTATTTCGACGCCGACGCGTCGCGCAAACTGCGCCTAGCTCAAGCTAAGGATCAAACCATTCGTGCAGTATTAGCCCTTGTTGCCTATTCTGAAGGAGCGGAATCAGGGCAGTATTGGGGTCAGATGGCAGTGTTTTGCTTTAATCCTCGTTATGCTGACGAAATGAATGCATTTGCTGATCGTGTGGCAGCAAAGCTTATTGAAGGTATTCGTCCCGCTATTAATTTAGGCAGTCAAGCGGTTGACCAGGTTCTTGCTGACAAGGATTGGATGCCAACTGCTACTGTTCCACTTCCTAAAAAAGAATCAGGAATGGCGGTTCTTAAGGATCATCAGTCCATATCAGAAAAGATGATTGAACAGGGTAGAGCTGGGAACAAAGGCTGCTATGCCGTTAGCATTCTTTTTATCGTTGTGGTGATTGCTGCTATTGCATACGGGCTTTTTAAGTTGTTGGCCTAGCCCTTGTTACAATTACACAATGCATGATTTACAAAAATATATTCTCGATGGCACACCAGAAGACGTTATCGAGCGTTATAAAGCTTTGCCCGAATTGGCAGAGCAGTCAGATTTTGGTGCGCTTGATTCCAATGTGGTTGTAGTAGATACCGAGACAACAGGCTTATCGTTTACCCATGACGAGCTTATTCAGATTGCTGCCGCAAAAATGGAAAACGGCAAGATTGTTGATTGGTACGTAACCTTCGTTAACCCTGGAAAAGAACTTCCTGATGACATTGTTCACCTAACAGGCATTACGGAAGCTGACCTTGAAGGTGCGCCTTCACCCGATGAAGCGCTTGCAGGGCTTGTGTCGTTTGCGGGCGATGCGCTTATGGTTGCTCATAACGTCGGGTTTGATAAGAACTTCACGACAAAGCATCCTTCTGGGTATCCGCTGCTTGAAAACATTTGGATAGATTCACTTGATCTTTCGCGTATCGCGTTACCGCGATTACGTTCTCATCGTTTAATCGATTTAGTCACGGCATTTGGCGGGCCTGCATCAACTCATCGTGCTGATGATGACGTTGCTGCTACCTGCGTACTCTATCGTGTTTTGCTTGCCGCAATAACATGCATGCCATTAAGCCTTGTGCGTGCAATTGGTGAAATGGCGCCGCAGAATGAATGGTCAACAGGCTTTGTTTTCCAGCACCTTGCAGATCAGATGAGCGAGCGTACCGATGACACACAAGATGTTGAGGAAGATTGTACCAATGATACAAAATCTTCCAAATATCTCTTCTCACTGCGGGAAATGCGGCGCAAACGCATTTTGGACTTACCAACAAGAACGGCTCGTAAGGATGCAGACGACCTCGTAGGTCAATTGTCTTATCCTTCGGAAGAAGCCATAGAACAGGCTTTCAGTTCGGAAGGTGCGCTTGGTCGCATTTACCCAGATTATGAACCGCGTGATGAACAGCGCACCATGGCGCTTGCAATTCGTGATGCATTCGAATCGTCAGACAACCTTGTAGTTGAAGCAGGGACGGGTGTCGGTAAGTCAATGGCGTATCTTGTTCCCGCTGCACTTACTGCGCGTAAAAACGAGATAGCGGTTGGCGTTGCAACAAAGACAAACTCGCTTCTTGATCAGTTGGTCTATCAAGAACTGCCAGCACTTGCTTCTGCCCTTGATGATATCGACCTTACTTGGGCCCCGCTTAAAGGCATGGCTCATTACCCTTGTCTGCGCAAAGTTAATCGCGTGGTTGATAACGGTCCCGTTATGCGTGAAGTTGCTGGCTCAAACATCAGCCAGGCTCCTGCACTTGCGGCCTTGCTTTCCTATATCGAACAAAGTGAATTCGATGATATGGATTCGTTGAAAATTGATTATCGAACGCTGCCGCGCAGGCAAATTACTACAACGTCCACTGAATGTTTGCGCCGCAAGTGCCCGTTCTACGGCAAACTTTGCTTTGTTCATGGGGCACGTCGCCGTGCAGAGCAAGCAGACATTATTGTCACCAACCATACGCTGCTCTTTTGCGATATGGCGGCTGATGGTGGGTTGTTACCCCCGGTACGCCATTGGATTATTGATGAGGCCCATTCTTCAGAAGATGAAGCACGTGGTGCTTTTGCTGAAACAATTGATTCAGAAGCGCTCTTGCGTTTGGCTGGTCGAGTAACTGAAGCAGCAGGCGCGCGCAACATATTCACGCGCGCTGAAAAAAGCGTTTCGGGTGCCGATGGGGAACAAATCACGCTATTTTATGGGCTGGTTGCCAAGGCGCGTGAAGCAGGCGAACGTTTTGGGAAAGCAGTCGATGACTACGCCACGCGTGTAAAGGATTTGCTGTATTTCGACCCAGTTAGCCACACAAAACGCGGTCAGTCATATGAGCAAGTTGACGTATGGCTTAACGCTGATGTTAGGACAACCGAAAAGTTCCGCGACGTCGCTGGTTTTGCTAGTGAACTTATCGAATCATCCGACAAGCTTATTAAGGCCTGTCAGGACTTAGTTGCCTATTTGGAAGGCATTGACGAAGCAGCGGTTGCTCAGCGCGAAATCGCTTCTGTTGCTATGGAGCTGCGCGGAATACGAAACGCTGCAGAGCTTATCTTCGAAATGGCACCCGAATCTTATGCATATCAGGCAGCGCTTTATCGCAAAAAGGATCGTCGTGCCGATCGAATCGAAGCGCTTATGCTGGACGTGGGCGAAAAAATGAACGAATCATTCTACGCCACCACTCATTCAGTTGTATTTGCGTCAGCTACGTTAACCGTAGGGAATAAGTTTGATTCATTCAATCAGGCTATTGGTCTGAATCGCGGCGAGTTTTCGCATGCCAGCACGCTGCAGCTGGATTCAAGTTATGACTTCGACAACAACATGATTGTTTACGTTGTTGAAGATATGCCTGAACCCAATGACCCAAGCTATCAGGCGACCCTTAATCGTTTGCTTGTGGAAACGCATCGCGCGCAGCAGGGTTCAATGCTTACTCTGTTCACTAATCGCCGCGAAATGGAAAACAGCTATAACGAAGTTGCTCCGCAGCTTAAGAATGATAATTTGCGTATCGTCTGCCAAAAATGGGGCGTATCAGTTAAGGGCTTGCGTGATGATTTCTTAGCTGACGAGCACCTTTCGCTATTTGCTTTGAAGTCGTTCTGGGAAGGTTTCGATGCGCCAGGGTCTACGCTCAAGGGCGTCATCATTCCTAAACTGCCCTTTGCTCGCCCGACCGATCCTCTGTATTGCGAACGCGCTGCGCGCGATGATCGCGCATGGTGGCGCTATGTATTGCCGCAGGCGGTTATCGAAACAAAGCAGGCTGCCGGGCGATTAATTCGCAAAGCAGACGACCATGGCGTGCTTATCTTGGCTGATAAGCGCCTGATTACAAAGCGTTACGGAACCACCTTCCTTAACTCGTTGCAAAGCAACACGGTACGTGTGTGCACCATAGATGAAATAGTGGCCGCTTTAAGAATGATGTCATCATGGAATTAAGCGACAATGTCGTTTAAGTGCGGGATTAATGCATGAGGTAATACAGCGTGGCAAGCGTTTTCGACTTTCTACATATCAAGGGACAAACGGCAGGCTCTTCGAATGAGCTGTCGCTTGACGTGCTTGAACAAAGAAGTGTCGAAGCTAACGAAAAAGCAAACCGCCAAAGTAAATTGCCTAAAGCGCCAAAAGCATCGCAGGGTAGCTATCACGGCGTTGCAGGGTCTTCAACGCTTTCAGGTCAGGCCGAGGTTGAAAAACGCAAAAAGGCCCGACATGCTCATCGCATTCGCTTGCAGATAATCGGATTCGTCGCCATTGCAGCGCTTATCGGTTTTGGTATCTATGCTGGCGTGCGTTACCACGAGGATAAGGTTGATATCGAAGGTCGCATAGTTAAGCTTGTTGAACGCCTCTCTGTTGTTGATGACACGCTTGTTGATGTGGATGCGCTTATGGTGGATCCGTTTGATCCTGAAAAGACAGAAGCTAGGGGCGAAGTCATCGCAGATTCTGCCATGTTAAAAACCGAACTCAATCGTATTGCAACCGACGCCCAAACATTAAGCGATCTCCCGCTTGAAGAAACAACCCTTATGACTATCAAACAAATTGGCGAGGCTGCGAAGGCGCGAAGTGCAATGCTAACTGCAGCCGAAGAAGCTTTCAGGCTCTCTTCCGATATTGCCACCCAAGCTCAGCATGCAAATAGTATATGGGGAAATGTTATTGACGCGGATCAGCATGCGCGCGAAGCAATAGCTGCCGCCAACAGGGCGTCATCACCTGATGCTACCCGTCAGGCGCTTGAATTATTGAATTCGGCAAAACAAGAATTCGAAGATGCTCGATACGAGCTGAACCAAATGAGCACATCATATGGCATTTCTTTTACCAATCAGGTGGCTTATCTATCCAAGAAGATAGAAGCAATGGAAAAAGCCATCGAAACAAGCGAAGCATTGCTTGCGGGTGATCGCGAGGCTGCTAAAGCTGCCAATGATGCCTACAATAGCGCCGATGAAGAAGCAGCAGACTTAGCCGCTGGTCTTCCACTGGCGTTAACAGATCTTGTTGAAAGCGGTTTCAAAACCAAGATGGAAGATTGTCAAAAGCGCTACAACAATGCTCGTAGCAATACGGTAGAAATCGACTCTATCATTCGCGAATACGTTGGCTAAAAAATGATGGAAGAACGGATGCTTTTATCTGCATAAATGCTGTGAACTTGTCATAAAAGGCGTATACTTTCCCGCAGGTATGCACAGAACCAAGCGTCAATCGGAAGGCACACGATGACACAGTTAATGGAGTACGCCGAATATTTATCGAAAGAAATCGGCCCCCGTCCTGCGGGAACTGAAGAAGAACAGCAGGCGGCGCTTTACATCACCGAGCGTTTCCAGAAGGATTCTGGCTTTTCAGCTCAAATCGAAGAGTTCACAAGTTCGTCGAACATCGAAGGCATCAGCGCTATCCCTTGCCTGATAGTTATCGTGGTTGCTATTTTGGGAATGATTTTCCCTATGTTCACGATTCCTGCGTTCATTTTGGCTGCTGCCTCAGCGGCTCTTTATACGCTTGAAGCTTTCGGTCATCCGCTTGTGACTAAGGCTCTTGCGCGCGGCGCTAGCCAAAATGTCGTTGCCAAGTATCAGCCCAACATGGGCAAAGACTCAAGCGCTCGTGGTCGCAAAATTATCCTGATTGCTCATTACAATTCGGGTAAAGTCACGCCGGGTCTTGTTCGCACAATCGAATCGATTAAGCTGCCGATTTCGATTGGTCTGCTGTGTGTGGCTGGCATTGTTGCAGCTGCTTTCTTCCTGCTGCTGCACGTGTTTATCAATGCTGGTGTTGGTGGCATCGTCATTAATGTGCTCACGGTTATTACGCTGATTATTTGCGCCTATCCGATTTTGCGTGCAATTCTGTATCGCGTAGCTCCGTACAACGAAGGTGCCAACAACAATGCATCTGGTACAGCTGCGCTTATCGAAGTAGCCCGTCGCATTAGCCGCGGTAGCGTCAGCGAAGCTGATCTTGCTGAAAAGCCTGATATTGAACTTACCATTCACGGCGAGCAAGCCGCTCGAGAAAGTGGTCTTGTGCCCGAAGGCGCGCAGATTCGTTATGAAGCAGAACAGCTTGTTCCGCCCGAAGAACTGGGCGAGTACAGCGACGAAGAGCGTTTGCTTGCTGCAAAGGCAGCAATCGCAGCTATGACGGGTCAGCCAGTCGAGAAGCGCGTATTTGGTTCAGTTGCTTCTCATCTCGTTAATTCGCGCGCACATGATGAAGCGCCAGTAGCACATCCTGCTGCTAGTGTTTCCGAACAAGAAACCCCTCAAGAGGAAGCTGCTCCTGCGCAAACTGCTTTTGCTATACCTGCTTCCCAGGCAGTAGCTGAACAGGTTGACCAGTCAGTCGAAGCACAGCCAGAGGTTGCTTCTTTTGAAGAAAAGTCCCAGGCTCCTGCTGATGCTGATGGATACAAGAATGCACCGAGCTGGTTTGTTGCTGCTCAACAAAACGCAAAGAAGCCAGCTGGTGAAACTGGTCCTATTCAACGTTCGCGTTATGCCGAAGCTATAGAAGCTGCAGAACGAGAAATGGCTGAACGTGAACGCGAGCGCGAAGAATTCGTACGCATGCAGCGCGAAGCTGAGTTGCGTGCACGTGAGCAAGCTGCCCGCGAAGCAATCGAGCAAACGGCTCAGGCTCGTAAGGCGGCCGAACTTGCTGCCGAGCCAAAACCAGTTGAAGAACCCGAACCGCAGCCTGTTGAAGAAGAAGCAGATGTTACAAGGGCTATCGAAATGCCGGCCATCGAAGAAGCTCCGGCAATTCAGGTGCCAGCAATAGATGTGGAAGCCAGTAAAGACGCGCCCGCTTATGACGAATTCTCTGAGTCGCTTGGTAGCACTACAGTGTTTGATCCGCATAAACTTCAGGGCGAAGGCGCTGAAGAAGCAGCAGCGCCTGCTCGTCGTCTTGATTTGCCGTCGCTTGATGCTACGTCCGAGCCACAGGAATCAAAGGTCCCCGAAACAACAAGTCCATCGCGTTCGGGTCTTTTCCGTATGTTGCGCACCGACGTGCCTTCTATGTCGGGTGTTATTCGTATGCAAGAAGCGGGCCAAGATGTTAGCCAGCTTCCTGTTCAAACGCCCGAGCCTGCACCCGAGCCTATTCCAGAACCCGTAGTTGCTGCACCTGCTCCCATGGTTCCAGAAGCACCTGCTTCTAACGCGGATGTTACCGAAATGGTTGACTACAACCTTAATCCCGCAGAAATCATTGGCTACGACGATCGTTATGACGACGAATATGACGATTACGAAGACTATGATGACCAGCGTTTCGATTACCAGGGCGATTACGGCAACTTTGAAGAATACCTTGGCGAAGGCGAAGGCCAGGTCGAAATGCCCGAAACTCGCGCTGGTGGTTTCCTTAGTCGTTTCCGTCGCAAGAATAAAGCTCCCGAGCGTCTTGGAGAAACACCTCAAGAATGGCTCGATGTCGATGCTGATTTCGACGCTCGTACGGTCGGCCGTGAGCGCGGCGGCTGGGAAAGCTTCCGTGAAGAAAACTATGACGACAATAACGGCGCAGGTTCGCGTAATGGTCGCTGGGAAGGCGGTGCTTTCTCGCGCGTACGTTTAGGCCGCGTAGATACGCGCTCGGGCGAAGATGCTGAAGCAGATATTCCCGAGGAAGTCATCGATTATGAAGAAGATCGCCAGATTGCAGACGAGATTGAGCAGATTTATCACTTCCGCAACCCGCTGTACAACACAGAAATTTGGCTGGTAGCACTTGGTTCAGAAAATGCAGCACACGATGGTGTTAAGGCATTTTTGGCTGAACATGCCGACGAGCTGCGTGGTTCTATGATTATTCAGGTTGAATCGCTTGGTGCTGGTGAATTGTGTGTAGCAAGCGCTGAAGGCCGCATTAAGCCGCAGATTGCCTCATCGCGCGTTAAGCGCTACACGCGTTCGGCTACCGCTGCTACGGGTATTGCTCCTGGCTCGGTTGATCTGACTGGTGAAGCCAGTGCTGCATCTATCATGCAGGCAGAAGGCTTCCAGGCAATGCACTTGCTGGGTGTCGAGGATGGCGCACCTGCGCTGAAGGGCAGCCCTGATGACATCATGGAAAACATCGATGATCTGCTGCTTGATGATAACGTCAACTTCCTCATGGAACTGTTGAAGAAGTAAATGAATCGCCGCGGTGCCCTAAGGGGCACCGCATTACAAATAAGGGGGAGTAATGGCTAATATCGACGCCTTAAAGAAGCGTGGCGTCAGCGTCATTACCGACGAAGATCTGCGTGGTAACGATATTTCCTTGGTAAAGTGCCGCGCATGCAGCGGTTATGGCGCTTGTGGCTACAAGACATTTTTCCTGTACGGCGATAAGCCGTACTCGGTGTGCAATCTGCGCTTGGGTAAGGTTCAGGCGGGCGAAAAGACACCCGAACAAGTTGAAGCCGAGAAAAAAGCGCAGCAGGGCGAATAATTCGCCCGCATATCTTTTTCTTTTACACCTTTGTAACCGTGCTCCTGTATAACCTTCGTTGTACATGTGAGAAAGGATACGCACCATGGCTTGGGATAAGAAAATGCCCGCTAATCCGGTTGTAGCAGTGGCTGGCGCTACGGGCGCTGTAGGTCAGGAATTCATGGAAGTCTTGCACGACCTGGATTTCCCCGCTTCTGAAGTACGCGCTTTAGCAAGCGCTCGTTCAGCTGGGAAGAAGATTCCCTTTGGTGGTTGCGGCCAGGTGCCTGCTGGTGAACTTACTGTTCAGGAAATGACGCCCGAATCGTTTGAAGGCGTTGACATTGCCCTGTTTTCTGCGGGCGCCAGCGTTTCAAAGGCAATGCGGGAAGCAGTTGTGGCTGCTGGCGCTGTCATGATTGATAACTCCAGCGCATTCCGTATGGAAGATGATGTGCCCCTGGTTGTCCCCGAGGTCAATCCCGACGATGTTAAGTGGCATAACGGAGTCATCGCTAACCCCAACTGCACCACCATCATTATGTCGCTGCCGCTGAAGGCTCTGCATGATGTGTCGCCCATCAAGCGCGTGGTCGTATCTTCGTATCAGGCAGCATCGGGTGCTGGTGCCCCAGCTATGGCTGAACTGTACGAGCAGACGGCTGAATTCCTTGATGGCAAGCGCGGTGATGAACTTACCATTTCAGCATTTGCTCATCAGATTGCTTTTAACTGCATTCCGCATATCGACGTGTTCATGGAAGACGGTTCCACGAAGGAAGAATGGAAGATGGTTGTCGAAACCAAAAAGATCTTCCATGCTGACATTGCTGTCGCACCGACCTGCGTACGTGTTCCGGCATTGCGTTGCCATGCCGAATCGGTCGATGTTGAATTTGAAGCGCCTATTACGGTGGAACAGGCACGCACGGCACTTGAAGCTGCTGCTGGCGTAACGGTGATGGACGATCCCGAAAACAAGGTGTATCCCATGCCTGGCCTGCTTGCTGGCACCAACGACGTTTACGTTGGCCGCCTGCGCAAAGATCCAACGGTTCAGAATGGCTTGCAGTTCTGGTGCGTTGGTGACCAAATCCGCAAGGGCGCAGCACTTAACGCCGTCCAAATCGCCCAGCTTCTTATCTAATACTGAAAAGGGTTTAACCCTTTTCAGTATTTCCTACGGTTAAAAGAAGAAAATGCGTAAGATTCGGCTCGACAATTTACTTGTTGAACAGGGAGTTTTTGCAGATGAAGCAGAAGCTCTTCGAGCCGTGTTGGCTCACGAAGTCAAGGTTAATGGCGAATATGCTACTAGTGCTGCTCTTAAGGTTGCACCCGATGCCGACATTCAAGTGAAGGGCCGCGCGCAGTATGTATCGCGCGGCGGCCTTAAAATGCAAGGCGCACTGAAGGCGTTCGATTTTGATCCAACGGGTCTTAATTGCATCGATGTTGGTTGTTCAACAGGTGGGTTTACTGATTGCTTGTTACAAGCAGGCGCCACCCACGTAACCTGTGTCGATGTGGGTTATGGCGACCTTGCTTGGAAGTTGCGCCAAGACGAACGCACAACCGTGTTCGAACGTACGAACATCCGCACAGCTGATCCAGCTCAGCTTGGTGCTCCGTTCGACCTTATCGTTGCGGATTTATCTTTTATTGGCTTAGCAAGCTTAGCTTCGGTATTCGCTAGCCTTGCTACGTCGGGTTCAACGTTTATTGGTCTGGTTAAGCCGCAGTTCGAATCACAGCATGATGAAACCGACCACGGTGTAGTTCGCGACGAATCGGTTCGCGCGCGAACAATAGAAGAAGTATGTCAGGCGCTTGTTGATGTTGGATTTACGTGCGAAGGGGTCGTAGAATCTCCTATCACCGGTAAACGCGCCGGAAACGTAGAGTATCTCGTAATGGCCGTGCTAGACTAAGCGGAATAAAAACAGGGGACAGGGAACAAAATCGTCTGAAATTCCCAATAAGACGTGCAGCAAATGGAGGAAGCATGCAAATCACACCTGCTGAAGTAGCTGAAACAATCGCAATGGTGGCCGAACAACACCTTGATATTCGCACCATTACGTTAGGTATGAACCTGCGCAGCTGCACTGATGCTGACGTCGATACGGTGGCATTAAAGGTTTACGACCGCATGACTCATGCGGCTGAAAAGCTTGTTCCCACCGCTGAACAGCTTGAACGCGAATTTGGTATCCCCATTGTCAACAAGCGTATTTCGGTTACACCAATCGCCGAGGTATGTGCTGCAGTAACCCAAAGCGATCTTTCGCCCATTGCGCGCGCTATGGACCGAGCTGCTAAACAGGTTGGCGTTGACTTCGTTGGTGGCTTTTCTGCGCTGGTACACAAAGGTGCTTCAGCCGCTGATAACAAGCTGATGGATTCGATTCCCGAGGCGCTGTCGACTACTGATTACGTTTGCGCTTCGGTCAATGTGGGCAGTACACGTGCGGGCATCAATATGGATGCCGCCTATAAGATGGCTGGCATCATTCGTCAGTGCGCTGAACTTACTGCTGACCGCCAGTGTATCGCCGCAGGTAAGCTGGTTGTGTTCTGTAATGCTGTGGAAGACAACCCCTTTATGGCTGGTGCCTTCCATGGTTCGGGCGAAGCTGATGAAGTAGTTAACGTTGGCGTTAGCGGCCCTGGCGTTGTGCGCGCCGTGCTTGCTGGCATGCCAAAGGATGCTGATCTGACCACTATCGCTGAAGCAATCAAGGCCACTGCTTTCAAGATTACGCGTGCCGGCGAATTGATGGCACGTGAAGCATCTTCGCGTCTTGGTGTGGCAAAGGGTATCTTGGACCTGTCGCTTGCACCGACGCCTGCCGAAGGCGACTCGGTTGCTGAAATTTTGGAAGCCATCGGCGTAGGAACTTGTGGTGGTCCTGGCACCACGGCTGCACTCGCCATGCTAAACGACGCTGTTAAGAAGGGCGGCGTCATGGCATCCAGCTCGGTCGGCGGCCTGTCAGGCGCTTTCATTCCTGTGTCTGAAGATGCTGGTATGATTCGCGCTGCTGAATCGGGTGCACTTTGCCTTGAAAAGCTCGAAGCTATGACTAGCGTATGTTCGGTCGGTCTGGACATGATTGCTGTTCCTGGTGATACGTCGCAGGAAGCAATTCTTGGCATCATTGCTGACGAATGCGCTATTGGCATGATTAACAATAAGACAACTGCTGTTCGTCTTATTCCTGCTATTGGCAAGAAGGTGGGCGACCGCCTGGAATTTGGCGGTCTGCTTGGTTATGCTCCCGTCATGCCAGTTAATCAGCATGCAGGTAGCGTCTTCGCTCATCGCGGCGGCCGCATTCCTGCACCACTCAACTCGCTGAAGAACTAGTATTTCCTAAAACCACTGTTCGCCGACGATGCGCTTGGTTTCGGCGTAAAGCCAGTTAATGGGGTCGGCGATTTCGTTAAGAGCGCGGCACTTTTTGGCTTGTTCGGCGGTGTAGTCATTAAGGGCATACACCGCAAATTCGTTGCGTTCGGCGCTTGAGTGGCAAACAAGCGGAACCCAGCGAACGTTTTCAACAAGTACTGGGCCGTCTTCTTCCTCGCGGACAAAGTCGCAGGTTAACATGCCTTCCAAGACGTTGTCTGCCAGTGGTGCTTCGTGATCAGCTAAGAAGTTGCCAAGTGAATAAGCAACCAGCGTGCGATGCTCGGGGTTTGCAGAGTTGGCAACCCATGCCATAGGACCAATAACGTGTGGATGCGAGCCAAGTACTACATCCACATCCAGGCCGGCTAGCAACTGGGCCAGTCGTAACTGCTCGTCATCAGCTTCAGTTAAAAGCTCGGTGCCCCAATGCATGGCAACAAGTACTACATCGGCCATTTCGTGGGCTCGTGTTACATCGTTCACGATACGCGCATCGTCAATCAGATTAATGCTGTGTTCGGGCAGTTGGTTCAAATCGTAGTTTACGCCATAGGTGTAATTCAGTAGTGCAAATGTAATGCCGTCGCGTTCAAGTGTCACAATGCGGTTGTACTGTTCCTCGTTTACCGAAGTTCCCGTAAAAGCAACAGGTTGGTTCTCCCAAACAGAAAGCGAGTGATTTAACGCTTCTTGTCCCCAGTCGTAACTGTGATTGCTTGCCGAAGCCACGAAGTCAAAGCCCGTTTGAACAACAGCAGTTGCCATGGCGTCGGTTACGTTGAAGCTGGGATATCCTTGCGGCCCGATGTCATCGCCACCAAGGTGCGTCTCCTGATTAATGTAAGCCAAATCAGCATCACGAACATAAGAGGCAATTGGCGCAAATAGGGGAGTGTAATCGTATAGGCCGTCATCCATTTCGCCAGCCATGCCATCGGCATACCAACCGATATAGTCATCGGGAAGGTTGTCGCCAACAGCAACAAATGACACCTTTGCGGCAGGGCCTGTGGGGGTGGCGGCGGTTTTGCCAATCGAGTCAAGAGCAGGAGCGCCAACGCCCACGAAGACAACGACCACAACTACAGCTGCTACAACACCCAGTACAAGCTTGGGTGAAAATGCAGTACGCGGACTTCCAGCAGCACCATTACGCACACCACTTACTTTCCCATCAACCCTGCGCGGCGTCGGCTGATAGCGCGGCGTGGGTTTGGAACGCGTGGTAGATGTGCGCTTCTCGGCCATGTGATTGCTACACCGTTGTCCAGACCTTCACGCGGCAACAGTGAATGGCTGCTTCGCCGATGGGTTGGTGGTCAATGTTCGAAAATGTTACGAATGACCCGTGTTCGCCTGACGAAGCAAGATAGTCGCCATAATCGTCGGTGCCATTGTCGACATCGATAGCAAAGTACGTCTTGTTTTCCAGGTCAACGCCGCAAACCGAGTAACTCGACTTAATAATTAGCAGGTTGTTGCACCAGGCAGGTGCGGCGGTTGGTGTGCGTGCAAAGCCAAACCATTTAACGTTGCTATAGTCGCCATCAGATGGCTTCTTCACAGGAACGTAGGTCCCTAAGTTCGAAATACCATCGCCATAGTTATAGATGTTGGCAAATGAAAACATAAAACCCGTTTTACCATAACCTGCTTCGAGCGGTGTCATTCCGCCAGGAAGCGTCAGGGTATCTTCGGTTGCACCCGATGAAGCGCCAATATTCGTAAGCTGGTAATACGTGGTGGAGTTATCAACGCGCGGCGCAATGGTAATCGAGTCGGTATCCGAATAAGGTGGTGTGCCAATGCGACGTACATTTTCTAGTACGCAGGTAGCGTCATTGCGCCCAAAGCTTGCTGCCATCAAGCGCGAAGGCAGCTTCGAATCATTCGGCGCCTTGGGATTAATCTGCCAAAACGCACGATTGCCCGCAACAGCCAGCATAGGTGTTTCGTATGAGGAATCACCCTCTTCAACCATAACGGGTGCGCCATCGATAACGCCGCCAGCTAAACGAGCGGTGTAAATACGCCAAACACCCTCCAAAATGTTGGCTTCGGTCCAAACAATGCCG
Organism: Eggerthellaceae bacterium; assembly: GCA_045629845.1. Lineage (GTDB taxonomy): Bacteria > Actinomycetota > Coriobacteriia > Coriobacteriales > Eggerthellaceae > UBA9715. The sequence continues at coordinate 15,504 of JAZQRZ010000183.1, forward strand.
CTTGAAGTAGCGCGCGCGTCGTAAATTTCGAAGCTTTCCAAATAACCCAACGCGCGATCGTAAAGTACGTCAACATTGCCGCTGCCTAAAAACAGCAAGGCAAGTTGTGTAAGAGGCGAGCCAGTCGAAGTGGGTAGTAAACAGGCTGCTACTTCGTCATCGGTTGCCCATACTAGCGTTCCGTAAGGCAGGTCAAAACTACCGATAAGCTGAACGCTTCCTTCAGCACCAGGCAGTGCTTCAAAGTCATCCAAGGTGGTCAGCGAGCTGTTTGGCACCTTCAGATACGAAATAACATCATCGCCATCGCTGATGGCGTCGCAGCCAGTTAAGCCAAGACCTAAGGCCGCTACAGCACCCGCTGCAGCTGTTCCATATAAGAAGGCGCGGCGCGAAACCAGCAATTCGTCGTTTGTTACAGGCTGTGCATTATCCATGCGTTGAGTATACCTGTTTCAGTCGATTCCATATTTCTGCTGCTAAAAGATTACTCCTCGTTCACGAAACGCTATAATTTTGTGTATATATGCCCGCTATTGCACTTAGGGCGATAGAATTGCCAAAAAAGAATCCTGCTAGTAAGGAGACGAAATGGGTAATGAAACGCGCCGCATCATGCTGGTAGAAGACGAAAAAGCTATCCGTGATGCCGTTACTGCATATCTCGAACGTGAAAATTATTGGGTCACCGCTATTGGTGATGGCCAGGATGCTTTGGATGAATTTGCCAAGCATCACTTCGACCTCATCATTCTTGACCTCATGCTTCCCCGCGTGCCGGGCGAACGCGTTTGCCGTGCTATCCGCGACAACTCCGACGTGCCTATCATCATGCTTACGGCTAAGGGTGAAGTAGAAGACCGCATCATTGGTCTTGAGCTTGGCGCTGACGACTATCTGATTAAGCCTTTCAGCCCACGCGAATTGGTTGCACGCGTCCGCGCTCTTCTGCGCCGCGTTCATGCTGATTCCGAACCGCAGCGCGAAGTGCTCGAATTTGGCGACCTTACCATCGACGTGTCGGGTCACAAGGTTCTTGTGTCTGGCAAGGAAGTCGATCTTACCGCCAGCGAATTCAAGCTGCTCACCACGCTTTCGCGCTATCCGGGCCGCGTGTATTCGCGTATGGAACTGGTCGAAAAGGTACTCGGCTACGACTTCGAAGGCTACGAGCGTACCATCGACAGCCATGTTAAGAACCTGCGCGCCAAGATTGGCGACAACCCGCGCAACCCGAAGTGGCTGCATACGGTTCATGGCGTTGGCTATCGTTTCGAAGATCCCACGAAGACCGGCGTTCAGTAAAACCTAACGTTTCGCGCGGTTATAGGCGGGAACCCCATGGGCGAAGAAGCCAAGGAGCTTACAGACACTCCCATTCCAGAAGGAGTGCAAGAAGATTTCGACGTTGAAGATGATATCGACGACGAAGAAGAAGGCAAAAAGACGCGCCTTTGGACCAACCTGTCCTATACCGCTCGCGTAACCATCTCGTTTTCGCTGATTGCAGCCATGACGGCGCTTGTTGCTATTGGCGTCGTATCCATCGTATGGGAACAGCACTTCCAAACCTATACGCAGGACAACATGCACGCAGTTGCCGAAATGACCGCTGATCAAATTGCAGAGCAGTATGAAAAAACAGGTTCGTTTACTACCGACGTGCTGAAGCCAGCCGAAAACACCGTGGCCATTACGCATGGCGTAGGTATTCAGGTTGTCGATTCGAATAACAAGATTTTGTTCGACTCGTCAACCACAGCAGGCGGCATCGATGGCATAGTTACGCCTTCTATCGCACCTCAGCAGGGACAGGCCAACATGGCTCATGCGCCTATTGTGGTTAACGACCATGCAGTTGGTTCGGTTCGTGTGTGGGTCTATGGCTCCGATCAGCTGCTGCGTGCGACCGATCAAGAGTTCAGGGATAAGTCGTATCAGGCAATGATTCTTGCCGCCATCGTGGCAATTCTCATGGCTTCGGTCTTTGGCTACTTCTTCGCACGCAATCTGGTGCATCCTATTCGCCGCATGACCGAAACCGCCGTGGCTATCAAGGAAGGCGACCTTTCGGCACGTACCAATCTTCAGGGTGAAGACGAAATTTCCCAGCTTGGCCAAACGTTCGACGCTATGGCAAATGCAATGGAACGCGACCGTAAGCTCGAGCGTCGCTTAACCACCGACGTTGCACACGAGCTTCGTACTCCGCTTATGGCTATTCAGGCAACGGTTGAAGCTATGGTCGACGGCGTATTGCCGGTCGACGAGCAGCGACTTATGACGGTCGACTCTGAAGTAATGCGTCTGTCGCGCCTGGTTGATCAGTTGCTGAAGTTATCGCGCTTGGAAAATCGCTCGAACCCAACCAAGCAAGAAGTTGTTGATGTGGGCGAAGTGGTTGCAGGCATTATTGCTACTCACGAAATGTATGTGCGCGAAGCGGGTCTTACGCTGAAGTATCGCGCCGATGCAAACGTGCTGGTTATGGGCGACCCCGATCTCATTCGCCAGGCAACAGCAAATCTCATTTCCAATGCCGTGCGCTACACCGACGAAGGTGGCCACATTACTGTTCGCGTGCGCCGCGGCGAAACCATGGCATCCATTGCGGTGCAAGATACCGGCATCGGCCTTACGCCCGAAGAAGCGCGCATGGTGTTCCAGCGTTTCTGGCGTGCAGACTCTGGCCGCGATCGCGAAAGCGGGGGTTTGGGTGTTGGCTTAACCGTGGTGAAAGAAATTGTCGAACGTCATAACGGCTGGGTTCAGGTCGAAGGTCGCAAGGGCGAAGGCGCATGCTTCACTATTCATATTCCGCTGTACGACCCCGAACACAAAGACAAGGGTCGCAAGGGTGCACGTGCTGGTTCTGGTCGCATTCCAAAGATTGCACGCTAGCAACTAAGCTATGTGCTCTAAAGGCACCAGTTAGCTAAACGTTCTTCACTACAGTTTAACTACGCGCGCCTGCTCAAGTAGGGCGGGATTAAATCCATCCAAGTCAGTGGCAGTAATAAAGGTTTGCATACCTGCGCCCGTAAAACGCACCAACGTTTCGCGACGGGTAGCGTCTAGTTCGCTCATTACGTCGTCAAGTAACAATACGGGGTTAACGCCAAGCATGTCTTGCACCAGCTGCATTTCTGCAAGCTTCCAAGCAAGCACAATTGAACGCTGTTGCCCTTGGCTTGCAAATGACGACGCATCGCGACCAGCCAAGAAGAATGAAATCTTGTCGTTATGCGGCCCAACCAAACTACGCTTACGTGCAGCTTCTTCTGCTGCATGTTGCGCTAAACGTTCAGCCAGTAAATCGCGAACTTGATCACGGTCGGGTGCGCCATTTTCGCGAACAGAAAGGGAAGCGTTCGTAAGTAGGCCAGGCTCTTCAGCGCCACTGGCCTCAAGCCCAGAAAGATGGTCCCACGAGGGAACATAGTTTACCGAAAACGCTTCTTTGCCATCAGAAAGCTCTGCATAAGATTGCTGCAAAAGAGGAAGCATGCGTGTGAACAGGGCGACGCGATAACAAAAGAGCTGTGAACCGCAGGTTATTAGCGTTTCGTCGATAGCGCTGATTAAGTCGCGCGGCGCTTCATCTTTTAGCAAGCGATTTTTATAGCGCAGTGTTTTCTCGTAATCATTAAGCACTACATGGTAGTTGCGCGTAAGCTGCGAGCCAACTTCGTCAAGCGCAGTGCGTTTTACGCTTGAATTTTTCTTGGCAAGCTGCAGGTCATCGGGTGTAAACACCACAGCTGGCAGTGTCCCCTTTACATCAGCAAGGCTTTTCGTTTTGCCATTTACACTGTAGCGCTTCTTGCCGACCTCTAATGCAAGGCCGGTTGTGATGTGGCGATTACCGTCTGTCGATTCGATTTCGACATGTGCATTGCTAGCGCCTTCGCGAATCAGCTGTACAATTTGCGGATGTCTAAACGAAGCCCCCGAGGTCATAAGCTGTAAA
>JAZQRZ010000184.1:0-2156 GCA_045629845.1 Eggerthellaceae bacterium
CTCGGGCGCCATGTAAGGCGAATCAGTTTCCAAAAGCAAGCGATTAGCTGGGACCAGACGCGCGCCCTCGCGGGCTGCGTCGGAACTCTTAAAGGTAAGCGCGCCGCCGTAGGCGATGTAGCAATCTGCATCAATCCAAGGCTGCAGCTCTTCAGGCGGCAAGGCGCAGCAATGCAGCAGCGTAGTAGGCCCAAGCGTGCCTGCCTCTTCCAGAATTTCAAACGCTTCTTTATGAGCATTATCTGCTTCAGGATCTTCCCCACCACGCAAATGCAAAGCAATGGGCAAGTTGCGTTCCTGAGCTAGCGCAATCTGCTTGCGGAAGACCCCGCGCTGCACATCACGCGGCGATAAGTCGTAGTGGTAATCAAGGCCGATTTCACCCAGCGCCACAACGCGTGGATCCTTCAAACATTCAAGCAGCGTTTGCTCAACTGATTCGTCATACAGCTTTGCGTTATGCGGATGCACGCCAGTCGCAATTCGCACTGTGACCTGGCTTTTCGCAAGCCATGAATCTAGCTCATCAAAGGGCAGCGTGCCGTCTTCGCTTGGGTCGCAAATCTCGCAAATAAAGTCGACACCGTTGGCGGCGCAACGAGCCAGTTCCCACGCAGGGTCGGGCAGCATGTGAATGTGCGCATGCGAATCAGCCACTGGCGCCTCGAGTGGCGGCGTTGGCGGCCCGACCGCACGCCACTTGTCGTGCTTTCGACGCTGGTAAAACCTGAAATCACGCTCGGGCGGCATCTTTAATCGATCTGACATTTATAGCCTTTCAATAATGTGAAAAAGGGACTATCCCTTTTTCACATTATTCGATGTCGAAGTCGATTTCGTCGACATCGAGACGTGGGAAGAGCGGATCACCAACTTCGATGGCATTGCCAGCTGAAAGCTGACCCCACGTAGTAGCAGCTTCAATGTCGGTGATTGCTGTTACATCGCCCAAGCCCAGACGGCGGAATGCTTCTGCAGACGTATTCGGAGCAAACGGCGCAAAGTACAGCGCGCAGATACGAATAGCTTCGAGTAGGTTGTACATAACAAAGGCAAGCTCTTCAGCCTTTTCAGGGTCCTTAGCCAGGCGGAAGGGTGCTTGATCCTCGATATACAGATTTGCGGCCTGAGCGAGCTTCTGAACGGCTGCAACAGCGCCCGTAAAATCAACCTCGGCCATGCAGCAGTCGTATTCCTCATACAGACCAGCTGCAATCTCGCGCAGCGGATTCTCCCAAGCTGCATGCGCAGGAGCCGAAGGTACTTTGCCGTCGAAGTACTTCTTGGTCATGTTCAGCACACGGCTACACAGGTTGCCCCACGTATTAGCCAGCTCGTTGTTATAAACCTGAACCATGCGCTCCATGCTGATCGAGCCGTCGTGACCAAACTGCACGTCGCTCATGAAGTAGTAACGATATGCGTCAACACCAAATACGCGCACCATATCCTGCGGCGAAAGCGCGTTGCCCTTCGACTTCGCCATCTTTTCACCCTTGGTCAGCAGGATGGCATGACCAAACACCGTGTGCGCAGGCTCATAACCCGCAGCCAGCAGCATTGCTGGCCAAATAACGCAATGGAAGCGCGTGATGTCCTTGCCTACGAAGTGGTACTGCATGGGCCAGCGGCTATCGAATTCACCTTCGCGATCAGGGTCGGCAAAACCAATGCCCGTGAAGTAAGCCAGCAGAGCATCGGCCCACACGTAAGCAACGTGGCCCTCGTCAAAGGGCAGCGGCACGCCCCAGTCAAAGGTCGAACGCGAAATCGACAGGTCTTTCAGGCCGCCCTCAACAAAGGCCACAATCTCGTTGCGGCGCGTTTCAGGGCGAATGAAATCAGGATGCGACTTGTAGAAGTCAAGCAGCGGCTGCTGAAATTCGGACAGCTTGAAGAACCAGTTTTCCTCGCCGTTAGCCATCAGCTGAACAGGGCGCTTGCAGTCGGGGCACACAAATTCGCCGTCCTCGTTCTTCTCGAGGTCGCTTTCGGCGTAGAACGTTTCCTCATGTACGCAGTACCAACCCTCGTAGCTACCCTTGTACAGGTAACCCTTGTCGTAGAGGTCAGTCCAGAACTTCTGCACCGTACGCGTCTGACGATCGCTCGACGTGCGCACGAAATCGGTATACGTAATATTCAGCAGGTCCCAC
>JAZQRZ010000185.1:0-6393 GCA_045629845.1 Eggerthellaceae bacterium
CAGCTGCTTCCAGCTTGCGCGGATTGGGTGGCGTAACGCACACGAAAGCGCTGGCCAATGGCAGCACTTCAGCAATCATGGCGCGGTAATCCTTGTCGGCCAACACACTCATGATGAACGTAATGGGGCGACCTGGAAATACATCGCGCAAGCTTTCTGCCAACACAGACGCGCCTTGCGGGTTGTGCCCACCATCCACAATGATAGTTGCCTGATCAGTCGAAACCACTTCAAAGCGCCCTGGCCACGCAGCCTGATAGAGCCCTTCAGTCATGTGCGGCCGATACTCGATTTCCCAACCGCGACGACGTAGCGCTTCGATAACTTCGATTGCAAGCGCTGCATTGTAAGGCTGGTAGCTTGCCAATAAACGCGTAAAGAACTGGCGCCCCTGATAGAAGAACTTACGCACGCCTGCTTCGTTAATATCACGCACGAGCAAGGCATCAAAATCGGGGACAACTAGTTCGCAGCCCTGCTGCTGCGCAACCTCTTCAATAACGTGCATTGCTGCTGCATCATCCTGCGGCCACGACACCACCGTGGAACCTGCTTTAATGATGCCTGCTTTTTCACGCGCGATGGCATCGATGGTCGAACCCAGCAGGTCAGTATGATCAAGCCCCAGACGCGCAATAACGGCCACCTCGGGCGCGGCAATGATATTCGTGGAATCAAGACGCCCGCCCAGACCTACTTCGCACACCACGATATCGCACTGTGAACGGGCAAAATGCTCGAATGCCACTGCGGTCATCAGCTCGAATTCAGTTGGATGCTCGCCTGTTTCTTCAGCCATTGCCTCAGCATGTTCGCGCACAAACAACGTGACGTCGCTGAGGTCGCTCTTCGAGATGTTTTCGCCGTTCACGCGAATGCGCTCTTCGAATTCAATAATGTAGGGGCTGGTAAACAAGCCCGTGCGATAACCAGCCGCCTGCAACATGCTGGCGATATATGCGCACGTAGATCCCTTACCATTCGTGCCCGCCACGTGCACAAAATTCAGGCTATCCTGCGGGCGACCCATGCGATTAAGCAGCTCGGTTATGCGTTCAAGCCCCAGGCGCGACTCTTGCCAACGCGGCTCGTTGATGTACGCAATCGGGTCAAACATGATAGGCGCCTTTCGTATTAAAAGAGAGATGCGACCTGGGCGTTACTTCTTCAGCAGCTCGCCCAAAGTTGCAAAGTCGTTTTCCAGTGCTTCCCACTTCGAGCGGTCGTAAATCGCTGCCGCAGGGTGATAAATCGGAAACACTTTGAAGCGACCAGCCTGCTGCAACGTACCGTGCAGATGCGTAATACCCACATCAGTCTTCAAGATAAACTTCGTAGCGAAGTTGCCCAAAGTCACAATGAACTCAGGGTTAATCGCACGCGTCTGCTCGCGCAAAAACGGCGTGCAGACTTCGATTTCTTCCGCCTTTGGATTGCGGTTTCCAGGCGGGCGGCACTTCAGTACGTTCGCGATAAACACGTCTTCGCGCTGAAGACCTGCGATTTCAAGCAAGGTATTTAGATTTTGGCCAGCTTTGCCTACGAAAGGAATACCCTGCAGGTCCTCGTTTTTACCTGGCGCCTCACCGATAATCAGCACGCGTGCATTGGGATTGCCGTCGCCAAACACTGTTTGCGTACGCCCGTCAGCCAGCGGACACGCATGACATGCCGCCACCTGTTCGCGCAGTTCATCAAGCGAAATCTGCGGCTTGTTCGTCATGCGTTATCCTTTCCAAAATGTGTAAAAGGAACTGCCTTTTGCACATTCCTACACGTAAATGCGCTGCAAGCGCTGACCAAAACCGCACGCAAGCTCGTAGTGAATGGTGCGCAGCTTCTCGGCCATTTCGTCAAGCGTAACCTCGGCAATGCCCTGGCTGCCAACGATGATTACCTCGTCGCCAACCTGCGGGTCAATGCGCTCGCGGCCAGCATAGCTACGCATATCAACCTCAAACATGCACTGGTCCATGCAGATGTTGCCCACCTGACGGAAGTAGCGACCGCCCATAATGAAATCGGTATTGCCCGAAAGACCGCGACGCAAACCATCGGCATAACCAATGGGCACCGTACAAATCTTCACTGAGCCTGGGCTGCGATAGTGCAGGCCATACGACACGCCTTCGCTCATTGGTACAAAGCGCGTATCGGTAATGCGCGCATGCACGCTCATGGCAGGGCGCAAATCAACCAGCTCGCGCGTTTCGGGGCACGGATGCAGACCGTACAGCGAAACGCCCAAGCGCACCATGTCGAAATGAACCTCGGGATAACGATAAATCGAAGCGGAATTGGCCGAATGCACGATTTCAGGGCTAAAGCCTGCCTCGCGCATAGAAGAAACCGCATCGACAAAGTGCTTGGCCTGAATGCTAAAGTCCAGCGTTTCGGGACAGTCGGCCGTGGCGTAGTGCGTGAACACGCCTTCCAGCTCAAGCGCGCGATGAAAGCTGACCTGATGCAGGAATTCAACCACTTCGTCGAAGCGCACACCAATACGATTCATGCCTGTATTAACCGGGAAATGATACGGCGCCTTCACGCCATGGAAGTCGGCTGTCTCGCCATAAGCCACAGCGAAGTCAGGCTCGTAAATGGTAGGCGTAATGCGATAACCCAACAGCAGCGGAATCGACGTAATGGGCGGCTGCGCCAGAATAAGAATGGGCGCCGTAAGACCCGCCTTGCGCAGCTTGATTGCCTCGGGCACCGTGGCTACCGCCAAGCGATCAGCACCTGCACCCAGTGCCGCCTTGGCCACTTCGACCGAGCCATGACCATATGCATCAGCCTTAACAACAGCCATCAAACGAGTTCGCGACTGCAAGAGACGCCTGGTCTCGGCCACATTGTGACGAATTGCGGAAAGGTCAACTTCAACCCACGCCCAACGCTGATCCAGCGGCGAAATATCGTCAAGGCTTTCTAAATCGAAGGGTAACTCGGTTTCGACACGACGACCCGAATCAAGGTCGCGTGCATACTGGAACGAACCGCGCACGGCTGGTTCAGAAACCTCTTCCCCGCGTTGGCGGCGGATAGCGTCAGCCGCCGACTCGAATTCGTCGCGGTTAACCCCTGCGAAACCGGTAAACCCATTTGGCAAATCGTTCATCATCGCTCCCCTCGCACCTATTATGCTCGGTTGCCATGATAAGCCATTAGAAGCCTAGTGGCCGCCCCCCGCCATCATTTTCGCGGCGTGCGGCAAAGCTTTCACAATGCCGTCCCAGTTTTCACGGGCAGCCTTTTCGCTACCAGGCAGATTAATCACGATGTGACGACCGCGCTGCATGCACAGTGCGCGCGACAACATGGCATACGGCGTGATAGCCAGCGAATGAGCACGCATGGCTTCGGCGATACCAGGAACATTGCGCTCGCACACATCCTGCGTTGCTTCAGGCGTTACATCACGCAAAGAAAGGCCGCTGCCGCCACAGGTCAAAACGATGTCAGCATCAATAGTGTCGCAAGCTTCAACAATAGCTGCAGCGATGTCGGCGCGATCGTCCTTGACTACAACATGACTCGCACATTCCCAGCCGTTGTCAGCTATGAGCTGCTCAAGCGCCGCGCCCGCAGTATCTTCCTTCATCGAGCGCGTATCCGAACAAGTTATGATTGCAAACTTCAATTCAGCCATTCTTTCTCCTCCACCTTATTGCGCCTAGCGGGCGCGCGGAGCGCGCCCCTGCGAGAACGCACTACAATTAAGAACCATCTTCATGTTCGCAAGGCTCTTACACAAGGGCGCAACCCGTGCACCCTTCGACCTACAGTAAGACCTCTTCAGGGATGTCAAGCAGCACACAATCGATAAGTTCGCCCTCTTCAAAGGTACGGGCCTCACCTTCAGGTAGGACAATAAAGCAGTTAGCCTTCTGAATCGGCCCAAATAAGCCCGAACTCTGATTCTTTGCAGGTGTAACCAGATAACCCTGCTCGTCCTTCGAAAGCGTTGCACGATTGAAAATGCGACGCGGATCCTTCTTCTTGGTGGTACCAACCAAACGCGCTTGCACATGCGGGCGTTCAAAATTCGAATACCCCTGCATCTTGCGCAATGCCGGGCGAATCAACATTTCGAAGCCCAGATAAGCTGCCGCTGGATTGCCAGGCAGACCAAACACTGGCGTGCCGTTCACAACTCCAAACGTCTGCGCTTTACCTGGACGCATATTTACCGTTGCCATAAGCAGCTCGCCTGCGTCGTCGACAACTTTCTTGATGAAGTCATAGTCACCATTGGCTGCGCCGCCGCTCGTAACGACAAAGTCGTACTTTTCAGTTGCTGCCAACACTTCGGCGCGCAAGCCTTCAAAGTTATCAGGCGAAATCGGCAGCACGGTTGGCACAGCACCGGCATCGATAGCGCAAGCTGCCAACGCATAGCTGTTAGAGTTACGAATTTTGCCCTGCGTTGGCACTTCAGTGGGATCAACCAGTTCCGAACCAGTAGCAATAATGGCAACGGTCGGACGGCGATACGTCTTGGCGCGCGTGACGCCGCAACCAGCCAAGAAGCCAACACCCGCGGAATGCACAACCTCGCCCGTACGCACGATAACTTCGCCCGCTTTGGCTTCCTCGCCAGCAGCGCGAACGCAATTACCTACCTCGATTGGGCACGTAAATGCCACACGGCTGCCTTCGCGACCATCGCCTGTTACCACGTCAACGATTTCATACTTCACAACCGAATCAGCTGCTTCAGGCAGCGGTGCGCCCGTCATAATGCGCACGCACTGACCCTCTTCGATAGGACCGTCGTACCAAGCACCAGCTGGCACTTCAGCAATAACATCAAGTTCAACAGGAGTTTCCGCCGAAGCGTTTTTCAGCTGGTCAGCGCGCATTGCAAAGCCATCCATAGCCGAATGCGCAAACGGCGAGATGTCGATATCGCTTGCCAAATCCTCGGCCGCCACGCGCCCAATCAAATCAAGAATGGCAACCTCTTCAGTTTCAAGTGCTTCAACACGCGAAAGCACGAGCTGGCGCGCATCTTCCAGCGAAATCATCTCGGGTACAGCCAAAACAAACTCCTCTCACATTATTTTGAGCAAAGGATATTGTGCCACAGTTTCATCATGGACGCGCAAATAAAAATGTGACAAGGGATAAGGCCCTTGTCACATTTCGTAATACCGCACTCAAATGTGGAAAAGAGACAACCCCTTTTCCGCAGTTTCTTAGCGATTGATATTGTAGAACGCTGACATGCCAGCGTAGACAGCCTGCGTTTCCAGTTCTTCTTCGATACGCAGCAGCTGGTTGTACTTCGCCACGCGGTCGGAACGGCACGGAGCGCCCGTCTTAATCTGGCCCGTGTTGCAAGCAACCGAAAGGTCAGCAATCGTGGTGTCTTCGGTTTCGCCCGAACGATGCGACATAACGCATGCATAACCATGGGTCTTTGCCAGCTCGATTGCTTCCAGCGTTTCGGTCAGGCTACCAATCTGGTTGACCTTAATAAGAATGGCGTTTGCGCAACCAAGTTCGATGCCCTTAGCCAGGCGAGCAGAGTTCGTAACGAACAGGTCGTCACCCACCAGCTGGACCTTGTTACCGATGCGGTCGGTCAGCTTCTTCCAGCCATCCCAGTCTTCTTCAGCCATGCCGTCTTCGATGCTAATGATGGGGAACTCTTCAACAAGAGCTGCCCAGTAATCAACCATTTCGTCGCTGGTCAATTCACGGCCTTCACCAGCCAGAACGTACTTCTTCTTGTCTGCATCATAGAACTCGGTGGAAGCGGGGTCCATTGCGAACATGATGTCTTCGCCCGGCTTGTAGCCAGCAGCTTCGCAAGCCTTAACGATGTATTCCAGCGGTTCCTTGTTGGTCTTGAAGTTGGGAGCAAAGCCACCTTCGTCACCTACGCCGCCGCCAAGACCAGCATCGTGCAGAACCTTCTTCAGCGTGTGATAAATCTCGGCGCACCAGCGCAGTGCCTCTGCGAACGTAGGAGCACCAACCGGCATAATCATGAACTCTTGGAAGTCCACGTTGTTGTCAGCATGCACGCCACCGTTCAGGATGTTCATCATAGGCGTCGGCAGCAGGTGAGCATTCGGACCACCCACATACTTGTACAGCGGCAGGCCAGCTTCTTCAGCTGATGCCTTAGCCGTTGCCAGCGACACACCTAGAATCGCGTTTGCGCCGAAGTTGCCCTTGTTGTCGGTGCCATCAAGCGCAATCATGGCGTCATCGATAGCACGCTGATCATCGGATTCCAGGCCAACTAGTTCGTCAGCAAGTTCTGCGTTGACGTGTTCAACCGCCTTCTGAACGCCCTTGCCAAGGTAGCGGTCCTTGTCACCATCGCGCAGCTCAACGGCCTCGAATGCGCCCGTCGAAGCGCCAGACGGTACCATCGCG